>JAVHOS010000096.1:0-6409 GCA_036170205.1 Ignavibacteriaceae bacterium
TTCCGTCGCAAAGATAGAAAAAATTCGTTTAATAAGATTTGCGGAAGAGCAAAAGTACTTTTGTAATTAAAAATAGAGAGTCTCCTTTTAGCGAATTCATTCCCTAATAGAAGGTTTACTCTATCTTAGAAATATTTTTGCAAAAAATCATTCACGATGAAGAGTGGAACAGCGCTCACGTTTTCTTTTAAAGGAAAAACCTCATTCCCCGGATATACCACAATTGCGTTTTTACATCCCAAATCCTCAAGTCCATGCCAAAAACCGGAAGCAACTTGCGGAGAGAGGGAGAATTTTATTTCGATGCAAAGGATTGGTTTATCTCCTTTTGTAATTACCAGGTCAATTTCCGCACCTGCAGCAGTTCTGTAAAAATACTTTCCATAGTTGTCCGGCAGATAGTTGATAATTTGTTCAATGACAAAACCTTCCCATGAATGTCCGGCTATTGGATGCCCCAACACATCTTCCCGCGATTTTAGATTTAACAACGAATGGAGCATTCCGCTGTCTCGAAGATAAATTTTGGGTGATTTAACAATCCGCTTTTTTAAATTTGTGTGAAAAGGTAAAAGCTGCCTGACAAGAAAAGTACTTTCCAGAATATCTAAATAATTTTTCGAGGTTGGCGGTGAAATACCAAGCGCAGCCCCTAATTTGCTGGCATTCCATAAACTTCCGTGCATGTGAGCGAGCATCGTCCAAAATCTTTTAATTTGTTGCGATGGAATTTTTATCCCAAGCCGTGGAATGTCTCTTTCAAGAAAAGTAGTAATAAAAGCATCTCTCCATTTGCCGCTTATTTCTTCAGACAAAGCCAAAAAACTTTCCGGGTAACCGCCGCGAAGCCATAATTTTTCAATTTGATTTTTTTCTTGTTGAACTTCATCGATTTGAAATGGAGTTAATTTGTGATAGATAATTCTTCCGGCTAAGCTTTCTGATGATTTCTTGATTAATTCCGGCGAAGAAGAACCAAGGATTAAAAATCTTGCAGGCTTTCTGTTTTTATCAATCAATGCCCGCAAAACAGAAAACAGTTCCGGTTTTTGCTGAATTTCATCAATAATAACCAGGTAATCTTCATAATTTTGAAGGAAAAATTCAGGATCGCGCAGTTTATTTTCATCAGAAGGGAGCTCTAAATCCAAATAGATTGAATTGACAAATTTCTTTTGAATTTCCTTCGCCAAAGTGGTTTTTCCAACTTGTCTAGTACCTAGAAGTCCGACAATTGGTGAAAAACCTAACGACTTTTCTATCTCTTTTTCAATTATTCTCTTAATCATACCTTGCAAATTAAAAGGCAGACTTTTAATATGCAAGGTAAATCTAATCCAGGTTCTTAAACAATTCGGCGATCTCTTTGCTGAATTTAATCAAAAACTCTATCATCTTTTCGGGTGATTCAAATCGGTTTTCAATCACTAATTTCATTGAATCTTTTTGCTGTTGAAATTTTACTTTGTCTTTATACTTCTCCAAAATGTAATGCATCATCTCCACAAAGCGGAGTTGATAATAATCTTGCTTTGCCCCTTTTGGTAGAATGAGAAAAATATTTTTCCGCTGAATGATCACCCGCTCAAACAAAGCGCGCGAAGCAAAATATTTTAACATTGCCATTGCCATTAATCGGCGGACAAGTATCGGCAGATCACCGAATCGGTCGATCATTTCTTCTTTTATTTCTTCAATTTCATTCAAATTTTTTACGCCGAACATAGCAGTGTAAAAACTTAATCTATCCATCTGATCCGGCATGAACGCGGTTGGAATTCCAATTTCAAAATATGCGTCTATCGTCGGATCGGTGCGATCCTGAGGCTTCGGAAGATTTTCAAACACTTCTTTAAATTCTTCATACTTCAATTCTTCAACGGCTTCGTTTATCATTTTAACGAAGAGATCAAAACCGACGTCGTTGATAAATCCGCTTTGTTCTGTTCCGAGTAAATTTCCGGCGCCGCGAATTTCAAGATCGCGCATGGCAAGATTAAATCCGCTTCCAACGTCGGAAAATTCTTCAATCGCCTGCAATCGGCGAAGCGCTTTTTTATTTATTCCTTCCATCGATGGGACCAAGAAATAAGCGTACGCTTGTCGATCGCTTCTGCCAACGCGTCCGCGCAGTTGATGCAGTTCTGCTAATCCAAATCTATCCGCGCGGTTGATGATCATCGTGTTCACATTTGGAATATCAATTCCCGATTCAATAATTTTTGTTGAAAGAAGAACATCAAATTTGCGGTTGAGAAAACCATGGATAATTTCTTCAAGCTGTGCAGGTTTCATTTGTCCGTGTGCAATCCCGATTTTTATTTCCGGCATATACCGCAACAAGTAGCCGGAAAATTTTTCAATCGATTGAACCCGGTCATGCACAAAATAAACTTGTCCGTTTCTGTGCAGTTCGTTCAATATCCATGTTTTAACTTTCGCCATATCAAATGTTGAAACAATCGTGTAAATCGGCTGACGGTTTGGCGGTGGCGTTGCGATAATTGATAGATCGCGCGCGCCAAGCAGCGACAAATTTAATGTGCGGGGAATCGGCGTTGCGGTAAGCGTAAGCGTATCAACATTAACTTTCAGCGCTTTCAATTTTTCTTTCACCATTACACCAAAGCGGTGTTCTTCATCGATGATGAGCAAGCCCAAATCGTTAAACTTAATATCTTTTGAAAGAAGCCGGTGCGTTCCGATAACAATATCAACTTTCGATTGCGCCAACTGTTCAACAATTTCTTTTTGCTGCGCTTTTGTTTGGAAACGTGAGAGCGCCGCAACTTTAACAGGAAACTGCGAAAGCCGGTCAACAAAAGTATTGTAATGCTGTTCCGCTAAAATTGTAGTAGGTACGAGCAGCGCAACCTGCTTCCCGTCTTGAACCGCTTTAAATGCGGCTCGAACGGCGATTTCGGTTTTTCCAAAACCAACGTCACCACAGACAAGTCTATCCATCGGACTAACGGCGTGCATATCTTGTTTAACTTCTTCCGTCACCTTTGCCTGGTCGGGAGTATCTTCGTAAATGAAAGACGCTTCCAATTCTTTCTGCCAAACGGAATCATCGCTGAAGGCAAATCCATGTGCAGCTTTTCGTTTTGCATAAAGCACGATAAGCTCGCGTGCGGCTTCTTTTATTTTCTTCTTAGTTTTTTTCTTGGTGTTGCTCCAATCGCTTGAGCCAAGCGTTGAAAGCGATGGAGTTATTCCTTCTTTCGATGAATATTTTTTTACAAGATGGAGATAATTTAAGTTGACGTAAACCACTCCGCCGTCGCTGTAAAAAAGTTTCATTGATTCTTGTTCTGCTTCACCGATCTTTATCGTTTCAAGTCCGCCGTATCTTCCAATTCCGAATTCTTCATGCACAACAAAATCGCCCGGCTTGATGGAAGCAAATTCTTTATTCCGGTTTTTCTTTATTGGTTTGTGCGAAGGAAGTTTTGTGCGATACGGTTTTCCGAACATTTGATAATCGGTAAGCAGCAGAATTTTTTCTTTTTTGTTGATGAATCCCTCTTTAACGGCTAGAGAAAATATTTTAATTTTCCCCTCATCAATAAAGGTTGAAATCTCATCGCTCAATTCGGAAAACAGTTCGTTCAAGTGGTTTGTCTGCAAATCATTTTCAGCGGCAATAAAAATTTTGTAATCCTCTTTTTCAAATTTAAGGAGAGTGTTTAGCAAAATTTTGTAATTCGATTTTATTACCGGAGCTTCTGCAAATCCCAACTCAATTTTATTTTCTGATGTACCAATTTCTTCTTCAATGATCCAGCGGGCAGAGGTAGAGGAGGTGGTTAGTTGATGGTGGTCAGTGGTTAGTTGTTTGCCGTCATTTGCGGGTTCAGTTATTTCAAGTTCATTTAAAATATCGGTGAATTCATCATTAGTTTTTTCTTTATTAGAAATTGAAGAATTGCCAGTGGAATCTTCTCTCCCCAAATTGCTCAATTCATATGATGAAGCAAGCATAACCGGATTAGTCAAATACTCAAAAATATCAGCTTGCCGACTGCCGACTGCCGACTGCCCATTGCCAACTGCTGACTGTTGACCGCCTTGATCCAAACTTCCCGCTATAGTTACTTCAATTGTTTTTTCAATCGAGCGCTGACTTTCGGGATCGAAGAAGCGGATCGACTCAATAAAATCGCCGTCAAACTCAATACGCACCGGCATCTTTTCGCTGTATGACCAGAAATCAATTATTGCGCCGCGGACGGAAAAGTCTCCCGGGTCTTCGACAAATTTATCGCGGTTATAATTCAGCAGATTAAAATATTCAATTAAGTCGCCGTACGTTAAACTTCCGCCGACAGTAATTTTAGTTGTATTCTGTTCCACAACTTGCTTGGAAGGTAGCGAACAAGTAAGCAATTCGTACGTTGAAATGAGAATGAATTTATCGCGCTTTGAAAGTTCTGTAAGTTTTTCCTGCAGCGTTTCGGTTTTGAATTCTGTAATAGGCAAAAGATGTTCGGAAAGATCGAGTATGCTTAGTTCGACATTCATCTCCAAAACTGATTGCTCGCTTGGCAGCAAAACCACAATCTGGTTTTCCTTTTCAAAAAGTTCTTTAACTAAAAAACTTTTTGCTGCGCCGAAAAGCGGAGAAATATATTTTGATTTTGTTTCTTGAAGTTGAAGATCAGGAAACAACTTTTTATTAAATACTTGCAATTGATTTATTTTCGTAAGTTGAAGGAAGTAAAGCTAATTATTTATAAATATTTTCTTATTGTTTGGCGTTTCGATGAACTTGCTGGTATCCCACCAACTCACGTAACGCAAAATTATTTTAGTGTTTCTTTGTGCGCTTAGTGTCTTAGTGGTGAGCAAACCTTTACCACTAAGGCACTTAGAGCACTAAGTTCCACTTAGAAATAAAATCAGAATTTCATTCTTTGGTTAAATTCAAATAAGGTGAGTTACTAAAAAGAATTTTCATACCGTTACCCAGGAAGTCAGATCATCAAATTCATCTGCGCTATAATCAGTTGGAGTAGCGAACCGCTTTTCAATATCAGCCATTTCCTTTTTTGTTACAACCGGAATAATCGCCTGATACATTTGAAGTCTCTCTTCCTTTAATACTTCACGGACACCTGCTTTAATCAACTCTTTCAGCATATCGTTTACAGCCAACGTATTTGCCATTTCAAACTCCTTTTGAATAATAATTCCACATGTAAAATAGCAAAAACTTCTTTACCGGTTCAATACAAATTAGCGTGATTATTGAGGCAGCTTGATTCTCATGTTTGTGCCGTTTAATTGCTAATTTTGTGTTATGAATTTCATTCCATCATATATAAAACTTAACGCTTCCGGTTTACTTTTAGAACGCGTTCAAAAAGCGGAAGAAATTTTGAAAGCTTGCACAAGTTGTCCGAAAAATTGTTTAACCGACAGAACCGTGAACGAACTCGGTAAATGTTTAAGCGGTTATCTCCCAATAGTTTCGTCTTACGCGGCTCACTTTGGCGAAGAACCGGTTTTAAGCGGAACAAACGGCGCCGGAAATATTTTCTTCGGCAACTGTAATTTGCGGTGCCTCTTCTGCCAGAATTTTGAGATAAGTCAAAACTGGAAAGTTGAAAAAGAACATGAAGTTTCATTCGAGCGGCTGGCTGAAATTATGCTCGAACTGCAAAACAGAAACTGCCATAATATCGGATTGGTTTCGCCCACACATTTTTCCGCGCAAATTCTGAAATCAATTTACCTTGCCGCGCAAAAGGGTTTGCGGCTTCCCATTATTTACAACACAAACGGATATGATTCCGTTGAAATGTTAAAACTCTACAAAGACGTTGCTGATATTTATCTCCCCGATTTCAAATACGGAAACAGCGAGTACGGAAAACAGCTTTCAAAAATTGATAATTATTTTGAACAAGCTAAACTTGCCGTAAAAGAAATGTATGAGCAGGTCGGCGATGAGCTTTTATATCAAGGCGATACTGTTGTGCGGGGATTAATTATCCGCCACCTTGTACTGCCGAATGATCTGGCGGAATCGGAAAAAGTGTTTGAGTTTATTGCGAATGATTTAAGTCCTAACGTTCATATTTCCGTAATGTCGCAATACTTTCCTTCAAACAAAGCGGAGAAAGAAATCTTAATTAACCGGACGATCCGCGCCTCCGAATATGAACGCGTTTTAGATTTGCTCGACAAATTCAATTTAAAAAATGGATGGACACAGGAGTTTGAAAGCGAAGGATATTACCGCCCGGCATTCCGCGAAAATAGAAAAGAACCGTTTAATTATGGCTTTTAACACAATATTCGAGAATGGCATTTGGTTTCTTAGTTAAGAGGGTTCGCGATTACGGCAGCATTAAAAATTAAGCTCCATCGGAGCGACCAGTCTAAACCTAACTAAGAAGATTCC
>JAVHOS010000096.1:6509-20722 GCA_036170205.1 Ignavibacteriaceae bacterium
ATTAAAAATTAAGCTCCATCGGAGCGACCAGTCTAAACCTAACTAAGAAGATTCCGTTTTTCATTATATTTGTACCAAAAATCTAAACGGTATGGAACCAATAAACATTATCATCGGCATAAATATTCTCGCAACGTTCGGCGCAAACATTTCCGGCGCTAAGCAGGGCTTTAAGTCCACAATTACACAAGTTAAAGAAAAACCGAAAACTTACTTGCAGCATCTGCCCACAACGCTTGCAACAATCTCTCTTGTTTTGTTGATCGTTTCTCTTTTTCAAGTTGGAACGCTTCCCTACAATGAAACTAATTTTTCTCTTCGATTAATTGCGCTTGTCTTTTATCTCGTTTTTTCGTGGGTGCAGATTTGGTCATTCAAAACATTGGGAACTAACTATTCGCAGGACATTGTTATTCTCCAAAAACATCAATTGGTTACAAAAGGAATTTATTCTGTAGTGCGTCATCCCCATTATCTCTCACAGATTATTATTGAAATTGCCGCCGCGGCTGCAACGTTAAGTTTTCTTGTTGCTCCTGTGGCGTTGGTTCAGATTCCCTTTTTGTTTTTACGCGCTAAACGGGAAGAAGCGCTTTTACAAAAACATTTTAAAGAAGACTTTGAGACCTACAAAAAGAAGTCCGGTTTTTTTATTCCTTTTTTAGGTTAACCGATGAGATTTGTTTTATTCCTTCTTCTTTTTTCTTTAGAAATATTTCCGCAGCAATTCTACCAATTACTTATTAAGAATGGGGAAAAAGAAATCGGGGTTGAAGCGTTCAGCAAAAACGGATTAACGTACTTGCCTGTAGAATCTTTGTCAAAAGCATTAAAGTTCAAATATAAAACAAACACCGCTTCACAACAGCTTGAGGTTTCCTTTCCGCAATATGTTTTAAAGGTTCGACCGAGAAATTCATTTGTTATTCTTCAGTTAAAAAAAGATAAAACAGAAAAAGTCGTGCAGCTTCCGGTCTCTACGGTAAGCGTTAAAAATCAGCTTTATCTTCCGCTTGAGTATGCGCGGAGCCTTTTTGAAAAATGTCTCGGCGGAGAATTTTCTTACAATCGACTTATTAAAGAGATCGTGAAAACGCAGACATCTTTGCCTGAAGGAAAAAAGGAAGATGAAAAGAAGGAAACTCCGGAACACGAATTAAGCGCGCTCACTTTTTCGGTTAGCGAAAAGGCAAACGGAACGCTGGTTAAGCTTGTCTCAAACAAAAAAGCGAGCAAAGTTACTCACACAATTTCTGATAACGTAATTAAAATTACGTTCCCCGGAATTTTTGTTGATGAAAAGAAACTTGCAGAGACTTTTTCAAAAGGATTGGTTAAAGAAGTAAAAGCCGAAAATACAGAAACCGGCTGCGCTCTTTTTTTATCGCTTCGGAAAAATTATTCTGCATATGAGTTTATTGAAGCATTGTTAGGAAAAGAATTTCTTGTCACCATTCACAATAAAAAGTTTGCCGCAAACACCTATACCAAAAAAGAGAAATGGAATTTTGACGTGATAGTTATTGATGCCGGACACGGAGGAAAGGACTACGGCGCAATCGGTGTAAACAACACGGTTGAAAAAGAGATCAATCTTTCCGTTGCTCTTAAAGTTGGAAAACTTGTAAAAGAAAATTTAAATGATGTAAAAGTAGTTTACACCCGCAGCGATGATCATTTTGTGGAACTGTACAAGCGGGGAAAAATTGCAAATGAAAACGAAGGCAAACTTTTTATTTCAATTCATTGCAACGCTGCGCCTAAGAAAAAAAGAGACCCGAACGGATTTGAAGTTTATCTTTTGCGTCCTGGAAGAACCGAAGAAGCCATCGGCATTGCAGAACGTGAAAATAAAGTTATTGAATATGAAGACGACCCAAAACGCTACCAAAAACTAACCGATGAAAACTTTATTCTTGTAAGTATGGCTCACAGTTCGTCGATGAAATATTCTGAAAAATTTGCAGATATGGTTCATCGGCAGTTTGAACAAAATATTTCTCTAACTCCGCGCGGAGTTAAACAAGCCGGATTTTACGTTTTGGTCGGCGCTTCAATGCCAAGTGTGTTGATAGAGACTGGCTACGTTTCTAATCCCGAAGATGCGGCATTTCTTAAAAGTGAAAAGGGTCAGCGGCAAATTGCGCAATCAATTGTAACTGCGATCAAATCCTTTAAATCGTATTATGACAGCGTAATTGACTCAGAATAGAGAAAATATTTTTTTAACTTAACACATCAAATTTTTATAACACGGAAGGTCAATGACAAAAACACAAATCTGGAGCGCAGCATTTTTAGGAATTTTTGTAATTCTTTTTTTTCTACAAAAATTTGCGGGTACAGAATATGGTTCGGGTTCAAGCATGGGAATGGGCGCGGGCACGCCGCCTCAAAACCAATCAAATGACTCGATGGCTTCATCAGAAGCAAGCGGAGACGTTTTGATAAAACAATTTAACTGCAGCGGCTGTCACGGAAGCGATTTACAAGGCACAACTATGGCTCCGGCGTTAGTCGGATTAAAAAAATATTATGATAGAGATAAACTGATAAATTACTTGCGGAATCCGAATTCCTATCTTGAAGAAGAACGTTTTAAAGAATACAAAGGGAAATTTAAGAATATTGTTATGCCGGCATACGGAAATAAAGACGTAAAAGAGTTGGGAAAAATTGCCGATTACTTATTAGGATTAAATTAATAAAAGATGATTTCTTCTCCGGCTTTCGTTGCTTTTTTGAAACAATCGTCTTAGTTTTGCAGTTGATAATGTGAAAGGAGAAAAAACATTGTCTGAGCAATTATCAAGTTTAACAGATGCAGAAATAATGAAGCGCATTGCGAATTATGATTCGCGCGCTTTGGAGACATTGTATAATCGCTACTCTTCGATTCTTTACACGGTAGTTAAAAAGATCGTCGGGGATGTGCAGATTGCAGAAGAAGTATTAATTGATGTCTTTGTAATTATCTGGCGCAAAATAAATTATTACGATGTAAAAAACGGCGACGCCTATACATGGCTTGTTACCGCAGCCAGAAATAAAGCGATCGATTCCGTTCGGCGCAGTAAAAGCCAGATCACCGATGCGTACGATGAGGATTACGAAAATTTTTATATTGTTCCGCGTCTTTCGCCGCAAATAGATGATCTCGATCTTAAAACTGCAATTAGTATAAAAGACAATATTGAAAAAGCTTTGAACAAACTTACCGATGCGCAAAAGTACGTTCTCTTCCTCGCTTATTATGAAGGACTTACCCAACCGGAAATTGCCCAACATCTTAGAATCCCGGCGCAAACCGTCAAATCAAAAATGAAAATAGCGCTTTCCAACTTAAAAGATAATCTTTTGAAAGGAGGAGAATAATGGATACTAACACAGGACACGATTTCGCTTCTCTCCTGCATGCTTTCTCTCTCGGCTGTTTAGAACGTGAAGATTATGACTTGATGATGGAGTATTTTAAAAGTAACCAGGATTATCCGTGGCAGGAACTTGGCGAATACCAAAACTTAGTGGCGCTTCTTCCTTCATTTTTAAATATTGAATCCCCCGATTCGCGCGTTAAAGATATGGTTGCCCGTAAACTCTATCGTTTGCGCGATCAACAGAGACCGCAGAGAAATACACAAATAATTTCTCCAGCGTCTCCGCTTCAGCATAAAAATTTATTCCAAAGAATTGAAACTGACGAACAAAAATTATTCTCCCAAATTTCTCCTCCGCTTTCGCCTGAAGAAGTAAGCGAACCTGAACCTGAATCGAATTATGATTCGTTTGAGCCAACTAATCCAAAAATAAACAGAACGTCGGACTTTGAACCGGTAAGCAGTGAAAAAGAAAATCCTATATTAGCGACTGAAAAAGAACCGGAAGATACAACTGATTACAGCTCCCCCTTCGCTTCCGAAAAAAGTGCTAAAGAAGAAGCTCCCTTTTCAAGTTATTCAGATGAATCAACCACCGGTAGTAGCTTCTCAAGTAATTTTGATAATATCGAAAGCGGCAGTAAAGATACTTCGGACAGCAGTGATTATTCATTTGAGTCTTCTCTTTCAAAATATCCCTTAAGCGGTGAATCTGCTGCTAAAACAGACGAAGATTTTTCTTCCTTTACGTCGGAAACAATTATAGATGAGCCGGCTCCGGATGAAGCAAAGGAAAAGCCGGAAGTTAAACAAGTAAAATCCGGCGCTTCAACGGGATTTGTTTTCTTTATGTTCATTGTGTTAGCGGGCGCAATTGGCGGAGTTTATTATTTCCTTTCAAAAGATTTTAAAACCGTTACTCAAAATCAACATGCTAAATATGAAACGATAGTTCAATCGTTGAAGAACGAATTATCGAACACAAAAGAAATTGATGCGCTGCTCGCTTCAATCAATTTGCAAATGGTTAATCTGAAGAGCACTCCAAAAGCTTCAGGTGCGTATGGTAAAGTTTTATTTGATTCGGTAACAAGAAAAGCAATGCTGCAAGTGGTAAATCTTCCGGTACTTTCTAGTGATAAAACATATCAACTTTGGATTGTCTCAAACGGTCAAAAGTATTCTGCAGGCCTTTATGAAGTGACCTCCTCCAGGCAATATTTCCCGATAGCCAACTTCGGCGGACTTGCTTTGACGGGATCGACAAGTTTTATTATAACTGAAGAAATTTTAGCCGGAGGAGAGAAACCGTCGAAAGATGTTTACTTAGCAGGACAGATCGTTTTATAAATTATTTTTTTGATTGATGCTGTTCGATAAAGAACAGCAAAACGGTAATAACAGAAACCAATAAAAGAAGCCAATATTCAGTTATAACATTTTTTAAAGAAAGAAGAAAACTTTCGAATCGTAACTTTCCCGCAAATAGAGCTATAACTGTTGCCGCCAGGATCAAAAATCCCGCGGAATATAAAGCTCTCCTCCTCGTTGTGTTTTCAAGAAATACCATGAACAAAGAAAATCCCGTAATATAAATACTTGCGGTAAGAATAAACGGAAAAGTAATTTTGAGAAGAAAAGTTTTAATCAGAAAAGAAATAACTCCGGTGAAAAAAAGTCCCGAACCAATAAACACGGCGGGAAAATTTTTTGTTCCGAATGAATAATAAAAGATCGTTAATCCGACAAAAAACGAAGTGAACGAAAAAAGAGAAAAAATCGAGAGTTCAATAAATCCCAATAACTGTAGTAAGATAGGAAGAAGCAAAAAAAGCAATCCGTATTTAACAAGTTGATTAGGGATAAACATTTTTGCGCCGCTTATAAAATTCTTTGCCCCATGCTTGAAGCGACAACTTCGGCAGCAAAGAGAGCGGTTTGATTTTTATGGTCAAGGATCGGATTTACTTCGGTAATTTCTAACGAGGACATACAACCGCATTCCGCAATTGCTTCCATCAGCAAGTGAGTTTCGCGGTAGCTTAATCCGCCGGGAACAGGCGTTCCGACTCCGGGTGCCACGGAAGGATCAACGCTATCAACATCAAAACTGATATGAATATGATCGACGCTGTTTTTAAATTGTTTTAACACGCGCGAAATGATTCTGTGAATTCCCAACTTATCAACATCCGCCATGGTGTAAACTTGTAAACCTGTTTCGTGAATGTTTTTTCTTTCCATGGGATCGATGCTTCTCGCGCCGATAACCACGCAATTTTCCGGTTTTACTTTTGGAGCGAACCCATAAAAATGAGTGAGACTTTTGTCTCCTATCCCTAGTAAAGCGGCGAGAGGCATTCCGTGAATATTTCCCGACGGAGAAGTTTTATCGGTATTCATGTCGGTGTGCGCGTCAATCCAAATTACGCCAAGACGTAAATTATTTTTTTTACAATAAGAAGCGATACCGGCTACCGAGCCGATGGACATTGAATGATCTCCGCCCAGCACCAACGGAAAATTTCCTTCTGATAAACTTTTTTCAACTTTGCCGGCAAGAATTTCTGAGCGCTTTAGAATTTCTTTTAAATATTTTAATTGAGGATTGCCCAGAGTTTGCCGCTCTATAATTTCAATTTCAATATTTCCATCGTCGATAACTTTGTATCCCAGGTTTTCAAGCCGTTCTGAAATATGACTTATGCGCATCGCGGAAGGACCCATATCAACGCCGCGTCTTCCGGCGCCAAGATCAACCGGAAAGCCGATAATATTTACAACTTTTGAGGGACGAAGAGTCATCTGAATTTCTTTATAATTGTTGGAAGTAATTTATGTGCGAAACCATTCACTAACAAATTATAAGGAGAGTAAAGTTAAACTTCTTCAAAACGTATCCAATTCTCACGGATTTTTTCAGCCTTTGCTCCGCCTGCCGTAAAGATGATGGTGTTTCCTTGCTTTGCAAGTTTGTTTTCGAGGATCAATTTTCTTGCGAGAAAAACAGCCACTTCTTTTTGTTCGATCTCTTCGCAGTAAAGAGAAGCTACACCCCAGGTTAAGCAGAGCGCGTTCATCGTACCGAAGTTATCCGAGAGGGCTATTATTTTGCATGCCGGTCGATATTTAGAAAGTCCGCGCGGAGTTTTTCCGTTCGAAGTAAAACCAACGATCGCATCGGCGTTAATCTGCCGGCTCATTGAAACAATTCCTTTGTTCATCGAATCAAAAAGATTTTCTTTAACGTTTTCCGGAACTAAATAGTTTATATGTTTGTGCGGAATATGCTGCTCGGCATTTAAAATAATTTTATTCATTATCTCAACCGTCTTAATCGGAAATTTACCGACGGAAGTTTCTCCACTCAGCATCACCACATCGGTGCCGTCCCAAACCGCATTGGCAACGTCGGAAGCTTCTGCGCGAGTGGGAACCGGATTAGAGATCATTGACTCAAGCATTTGTGTTGCGGTGATAACTGTTTTTCCTACTTCGTTACAACGACTTATAATATTTTTTTGAACGAGAGGAACTTCCTGCGGTTCAAGTTCAACGCCTAAGTCGCCGCGGGCAACCATAATGCCATCTGCCGCTTGTAAAATAGTTTCTAAATTATCAACAGCTTCTTTCTTTTCAATTTTTGCTATTATCGGAATTGTTTTTCCCTTTTTGCTTAACCAATCCTTTAAATGAATAATCTCTTCAGCCTGGCGGACAAACGAAAGAGCAATAAAATCAACTCGAAACCGCAACGCAAATTCAAGATCGGCAAAATCTTTTTCTGTAATTGAAGGAGTTGAGAGTTTCATTCCCGGAAGATTCATTCCTTTTTTCGGTTTTAATATTCCGCCGTTGAGAATTGTGCAAATAACGGAAGTTTCTGTTTTACTTTTTATTTGTAAGCGAAGCAGCCCGTCATCAATTAAAATAATATCGTTTATCTGCGCATCGCGCGCAAGCAGTTTATACGAAGTTGAAACTTTCTCTTTTGTGCCGAGAACTTCTTCGATAGTTATTTCAAGTTCATCGCCGGTGGTAATTTCGTAGAAATCTTCTTTCAGTTTTCCTATTCGGATTTTCGGTCCTTGTAAATCCAACAACGTCGCGAGTGGTTGTTTCTCATCGATACACGCCTGGTTAATATTGTTAAAGACCTGTTCAAAGAATGAATAGTCGCCGTGTGAAAAATTAAGTCTAACTCCATCCACACCAACGCGCATCATCGCTCTGATCATTTCCGGGGAAAAAGTTGCCGGACCAAGTGTTGCAAGTATTTTAGTTTTAGCAAAAATTTGTTCGTTCATAATAGTTATCTTTTTGTTTTTCTTTGAGGAGAAGATTTTTTCTTTTTGGGAGTTAATTCTTTAAAAGGACTTTTCCCTTTTTTATACATCTCTTTTAATCGCTGCTGCACCAAACCGAAGACCGTATCGTTTTCGTAGATTCCGTTTTTATTCAGTTTGCCCGCTTTTAATCCGGTTAGCAGTTCAATGCCTTCATCAATTTTAGAAATAGCATAAATGAAAAATTCTTTTTTCTTTACGCTGTTGATTATTTTTTCGCTCAGCATTAAATCTTTTACATTTTGTACGGGAATAATAACGCCTTGCGTTTTTGTAAATCCGTTCATTTTGCAAACGCCGTAAAATCCCTCAATCTTTTCGTTCACTCCGCCGATCGGTTGGATTTCTCCTTTTTGGTTTACCGATCCGGTTACTGCAAAAGTTTGTTTAATCGGAAGCCCGGAGAGACTAGAAAGTAAAGCAAAGAATTCGGCTGCCGAAGCGCTGTCTCCGTCAATCATTCCGTATGACTGTTCAAAAACTAAATTTGCAGAAAAGGAAAGAGGAAACTTTTGCCCGAACATTTCTCTGAAATATCCAGAAATAACGAGAACGCCTTTATCGTATGTTTTGCCGCTCATACCGGCTTCGCGCTCAACGTTGATGATAGCGCCGTTGCCTATTGAAACCGATGCCGTAATTCGAGTTGGTTTTCCGAAGGCGTAAAAGTCCGAACCATAAACTGCGAGTCCGTTTATCTGTCCGATTTTTTCTCCAGCCGTATCAATAAGAATAGTTTTTTCACGGATCATATCGGAAAGTTTTTCTTCGTAGAGAGCGTGCCGGTCTTTAGCCATTTCGTAAGCTTTTTTTACCATTGCCGCCGAAACAACTTTTACGTTTTCTTCCTTCGCCCAATAATGAGCTTCGCGAACCAAATCGGCTAAAACAGAAAAGCGTGCAGTTAGTTTATCTTTTTGTCCGGCGTATTTTGCCGCAAGTTCAAGAAGATAGGCAATCGCCGTTTTATCAAACTCTAAAAGATTTTCCTCTTTAATGGTTTTCTTAATTACACGAGCGTACGCATCGATAATTTCGCCGGTGCGCTGGACTTCGTAATCAAAGTCAGCTTTTACTTTAAATATTTTTTTAAAATCATCTTCATATTCCGCGAGCATAGAATAGATGTAACTGCTTCCGATGAGAATTACTTTTAAGTCAACATCGATGGGTTCCGGTTTTAAGATCGATGGCTGGAACTGAAAAAAATTATACGAATCTTGAATTTCAAGTTTGCGAAAAGTGAGAATTCGTTTAAGCGTTTTCCAAACACCAGGTTCATCAAAAACATGTGTAGCGTTTAGAACCAGGAATCCGCCGTTAGCTTTTAACAGCGATCCCGCTTTGATCCTTGTAAAATCAGCGTACCAGCCGCCTCTGCCGTCATTTACTTTTTCGATTGTTCCAAAAAGATTTGTGTAAGAAGGAGCAATCTCAATTACAACCGGACAAGTATTAGTGCTTGAATTATCGAGCACAATATTTACATCATACTCGCGGAAGTAATCAATAACAAATCCTTCTTGCGTTTCTTCGTTCTCCGGTTTTTGCCCTTTAAAGATTTGCAGATTTTCCAGGATGCTTTCTTCAACTCGATGGAGATATAGAGAAATTCTTTCGTCGGGATATTTTTCATAAAATGCCGCGAGTGAACCTTTCACAAGCACTTCAACTTCTTTCCGTTCAAGGTCAAGCGATTCCATTTGGAGTTTTTGGCTGAGCTTTAAGCCCTTCTTAAAAAGATTCATCAGCTCCAACTGATACTCGTTGTATTTGTGAATAATGTTTTCAGCTTTATCTTTTGTAATCGTTCCATCCTGAATTACTTTATCAAGCTGCTGCACGGGGATCGGTTTGTTTTTAATTACCGGAATAATTTCAGGTCTTGCGGTTTCGCCAACTTGCACGGAACCGAGCGCAAATCCATCTTTTTTAATTCTCTTCTGAAAAAGAAAGAGGAGTTCCTTTTCTTTTTTATCATACTCACCGAGAATTTTTTTCCGTTTGCCGACAAAAGATTGACTCTCTAACTGCTGCGGAATTCGTTCCCTTAAATATTGTATTAAACTTGAAATTTCTTTTTTGAATTCCTTTGCCTGCCCTTGAGAAAAGGTGAGAAGAATCGGAGAGTCAGCATCATTAAAGTTGTTTACGTAGGCGTAGTCTTTTAGTGTGGGGCAAGACGCCGATATTGATTCAAGTATTTTTTTTACCGCCGTGGCTTTGCCGGTTCCTGAAAGTCCCGCGATAAAAATATTATAACCCGGGCTGCGGAGGTTTACGCCAAGTTTAAGAGCGCGCAAGGCTCTGTCTTGCCCGATGATGCTTTCGTTCGGCTCAAGTTCACTGGTTGATTCGAAATCGAATATTTGCGGATTACAAAACCAGCGAAGATCGTTGGTTTTAAGTGGCTGGGGTAACACTGCTTTTTTTATAGGCATTCTCGGTTCCCGAATTTTTGTTTTATTGGAAGAAAACTTATAAAATCTACCTTTCAAAAACAAAAGATTTTAGTGCAGTTATGATGAAGGAAAAGACTTCGTGCGGGAAATTATTTTTTGTAATTTGCCCAAAACAATTTCAGAAGAATCATGTTACCTTACGAAGCCAGAAAATATTTTCCTTTTCTAGAAACGGGAAAAATCTATTTTAACCATGCAGCCGTTAGCCCTCTTTCTACTTTAGTAACCGGAAAGATTCACAATTACCTGCTGCAAAGAAGTGCAGGAACGATTGAAGATTATCAAACGCTGCTTTCCGAATCCATAGAAGTGAAAAACAAATTAGCCAAACTGTTGAACACTGCACCTGGAAGAATAGCTTTTGTAGATAACACTTCAAACGGATTGAATATTCTTGCCCAGGGAATAAATTGGAAAAAGGGAGATAGAATTCTTTTAAATGATATCGAGTTTCCTTCTAACGTCTATCCATTTTTAAATTTACAGACACAGGGAGTTGAAGTTGATTTTGTAAAATCAGAAAACGGAAAAATTACCGTTGAAAATATTTTACAAGCGATAACTCCTTCAACTAAATTACTTTCAATCAGCTTCGTTCAGTTTTTAAGCGGTTACAAAGCTGATCTTGAACAAATTGGAAAAATTTGCAAAGAGAAGAATATCATTTTTGCTGTAGATGCAATCCAGGGACTTGGTGCACTCCAGCTTGATGTTAAAAAATGTAATATAGATTTTCTTGCATGCGGTACACAAAAATGGTTAATGGCAATTATGGGGCTCGCGTTCATTTACCTTACCGAAGAAATGCAGGCAAAAATTTCTCCCAAATATGTCGGGTGGCTTTCGGTTGAAAACGCATGGGATATTTTGCATTACGATCTAAAACTAAAACACGATGCCGGCGTTTTTCAAACCGGAACGGTTAATGCAATTGGAGTTAACGGTTTACATGCGGCGTTTGATTTATTCGAATCGGTCGGTTTTGATCAGATTGAAGCAACAATTTTAGATAACACAGAATATTTCATCGAGCGACTTTCTTCAGCCGGGTTCAATCCGCTGCTTTCCGGTATTGAGCGAAAATATTTGTCGGGCATCGTAACTATAAAAAATGAACGGGCTGCTGAAATGTTTGATGTTTTGATGAATGAAAAAATCCACTGTTCTCTCCGCGAAGGCATGATACGCTTTTCTCCCCACTTTTATAACACCCAAAGCGAGATTGGCTGTGTGACTGAAATCTTAAAAAAATGTTTTAACACTCAATAAAACATCATAAATTTCTTATGTTACAACAAAAGAAAACAAAAAGTTTGAAATAACGTGGACACAACCGAACTAAGCAAAAATAAAAAAACGTTAATCGGAATTTTCATTCTCGTTGTTATTGTTATAATCATCGGTTCATATTTCTATCTGCGCATCCTTGAAAGACAATTATCTCCCTTCATTTTGCAGAACAAATATTTGTCGCTTTTTTCTTACGCATTTTTACTTATCGTCATCTCTGCTTTGTCATTCCTGCTTTTGTATCAGGTAAAATGGATCCAAGCATTAAGGAGTTTTATTAATTCGGAGGTAACGGAAAAAGCTCTTCTCTCGCATTACCAGATCATTACAAGATACGCGAACGATATTATATTATTGATGGATCAAAGAGGACTGATAGTTGAAGTAAACCAGCAGGCTTTAAAGACGTATGGGTACACTCGCAGAGAAATAATCAATCAGAATGTGGTTTTGGTATTTGCTCCAAAAAGTATTCGCGGAATGTCTAAGATCGTTAAAGCATTCGAAAGCCGTGAAGGAGTAATATTTGAAGCGATTCATCGTAAAAAGAATGGTGAGGAATTTCCGGTTGAAATTTCTGCCAGGATTGTAGAAATTGGCGGCGAAACGCTAATTCAAAACAGTATCCGCGATATTTCAGAAAAGAAAAAAATAGTTGAAGAACTTGAATTCTCCCAGACACTGCTGCAAAAAGTATTCGATAGTTTGGAAGAAGCGATATTTCTCATTAATCCTATCGAACGAAAAATTGAAAATGTTAATCTCGCCGCAATTAAAACATTTGGATACGATAAAGAAGAGCTGCTAAACAGGGGAAGCGAAATTCTTTTTGGAGATAAAGCGCGGTTCGAATCGTTTATCAAACAGTCGTTTTCAATTTATGCAAACCAGGATTTTTACGAAACCGAATTAACCATGCAGCGTAAAAATGGTGAAGACGTTCCGGTTTATTTTTACGGCAAAGCGCTCATTGATGCAAAGAAAAAGTTCTCTCTGATCATCGGTGTAGTAAGAGATATTTCGCTCATCAAAAAAACGGAACATACCTTAATCGATGCGAAGAATAAGGCTGAAGAGATGAACCGGTTGAAATCAAACTTCCTGGCAAATATGAGTCACGAGCTTCGCACTCCGCTTATTTCAATCCTTGGCTTCGCCGAAATATTGATGGATTCCACAGAAGATGCGTCAATCCAGGATTCTTCGCGAAACATTTTATACGGCGGCAGAAGATTACTGGAAACGTTGAATGTTATTTTACAATTTTCAAAAATAGAAGCTGAAAAAGTAGCGCTTTCAAAACAGCTTTTTGACGTTGTTGCTTCTCTTAGACACATTACCGAACGATATAAAATATTTGCTCAGCAGAAAAATCTAAATTTGTTTTTTGAGAATGAAGCCGTGGATTGTTATGCTGAAAGTGATCGGCTGCTGTTTGAAGAAATTATTTCTCAACTTTTAAATAACGCTTTAAAATTTACCGAAGAAGGAACGGTGCTTGTAGCGCTTAAAAAAGAAGAAGTTGATGCAGCAAAATATTTTTCTGTCGAAATATCAGATACGGGAATTGGAATTTCTCCGCAGAATTGCCATATAATTTTTGATGAATTTCGGCAGGTAAGCGAAGGAGTAAGCCGCGGTTATGAAGGATTGGGGCTTGGTTTAACCATCGTTAAAAAATATACATTCTTGTTAAACGGAACTATTGAGCTGCAAAGCGAAGTAGGCGTCGGATCAATATTTAAACTTCGTTTTCCGATGATTGAATCGGAACATATCCCGATATCGGCATCTAACCAAGAAGAGAAAAAGCCATTCAGCTTAACCGAATTTTTTAAAGAAACAAAATTTGAAAATGATCTGCCCGTTGTTTTATTAGTCGAAGATGATCCATCAACCAGCGATGTTATAACAATTTTTTTACGAAAAGTTTGTCGGCTTGAGTATGCCAACCGGGGTGACAAAGCGATACAAAAAGTTGCGGAGAAAAAGTACAACGCGATCCTCATGGATATTAATTTAGGGAAAGGTCCCAGCGGAAAAGAAGTGATGGAATTGATAAAACAAAACTCTATCAACTCCGATACCCCGATTATTGCGGTTACCGCTTACGCGCTTGAAAATGAAAAACAAACGTTACTTGATGCGGGATTTACCGATTACATTTCAAAACCTTTCGATAAAATGGAAATTATCGAGAAGCTTACTTCATGTTTAGTAAAAAAGAATTAAGACGAAACAATTTTCTTTAAAGCTGACTCATCCATTCTGAACGATGTCCAATCATCCATCGGTTTTGCGCCAAGTGATTTATAAAAATTTATTGCAGGTTCATTCCAATCAAGCACAGCCCATTCCATTCTTCCGCAATTTTCATCAGCGGCTTTTTGAAATAAATGGAGAAGCATTTTTTTGCCGATTCCCTTCCCGCGAAGTTCCGGCAGAACAAAAAGATCTTCTAAGTATAAACCTTTCTTCCCGATGAATGTTGAGAAGTTGTAAAAATAAACCGCGTAACATACCGGCTGACTATCTATATAACCGAAGACAACTTCCGCAACCGGGTTTTTACCAAACAATGATTCCCGTAAAATTTCTTCCGTTGCAACAACTTCGTGCGAAAGTTTTTCATACTCCGCAATTTTTTTTATAAAAGAAAGAATCAGCGGAACATCTTCTACTTTTGCTTGTTTAATAATTAATTCTGAATTCATTATTTGTGTCCTTATGGGTAATTA
>JAVHOS010000097.1:0-4847 GCA_036170205.1 Ignavibacteriaceae bacterium
TCTGCAAATACCGGCACTATTAAAGTTGTCGCTAAAGATCAAAGTTCAGTTAATCTTGAACAAGTAAGTATCTCATTAGTAAGCAGCGATACAACCGTTATTTTAAGCGGTGTAACCACATCATCCGGTGAATTTACATTTACGAGTGTTACGGCAGGTAAAACCTATATTTTACGAGCAAGTAAAAACGATTATACACCATCTCCCGACCAAATATCAAAGAGTTTAACATTAAATGAAAACGCTGTTGTCAATTTTGTACTTACAAAAAACAGCGCTAAAGTTACCGGAAGAACCGTACAGGTTGTTTCTTCAGCAACATCTCCGCTTGCAAACACGAATCTAAAATTATTTTATCCGGCAAGCGGTCAATCAATTTCCACTACGTCGGATGGCAGCGGAAATTATTCGTTTACAAACGTTTCCGCCGGTAGTGTGAAACTCCTTGCAATAAAAGCAGGTTATCTTTCCGATACACTTTCCTTTTCGCTTCAAGCGGGACAAACAAAAAGTTATCAGGATGTTAGCTTAACACCTTCAACCGTAAACTTGAACGGAAAAGTACTTTTTGCCGGAAGCGGATTATCAAATGTGGTTCTTTCGGCAACTTCAAACTATTCGTATGAGGTAACTACAAATCAGAACGGAAATTTTTCGTTCAAAAATTTACCAATCAAAATTGGAGCAGCCGATACAACCTTTTATGAAATTAAAATCAATCAAGCCGGATTACCATCGCTTAATAAAATTGTTTTAATCCCTTCAAATCAATTGGGTAAAGAGGTATCGCTCCCAACGTTCATCGTTCCCAGCGGTAAAATAACGCTTCGAGCTACGGATGGGATCAATCCCCTTTCAGGCGTTCAAATAGATTTTACAAAACCCGATGGACAGACAAATAGCACCATAACAACTATTTCCGGATTATATGAGAGTGAAAATAAATTGTCGAAAGGTGTTTATCGAATAAGTGCAACAAAGGAAAATTATTTAGCACAAGATGAAACATCACTTCGCATTGAGTTGGTTTCGGATACAGTTAAAATCTCTAAAGATTTAGCATTACCCTATAAACATATTCCGCTAACTTCAATTCTGGCGGATAAAGAATCAATAGTCAAAATCAATTATACAAAAACGAATGCAAATGTTATCGGCAAATTATACTACAAATTATCGTCAGCTGCGGTTTATACGCTTGTTACTTTAAATAAAACCGATACTACTTATGAACAAAAGATCCCCGCGCTTTACACTCTTGAAAATGTTCAATATTATGTTGAGCTAACAGACACTGTAAAAAAAACCATTTATTCTTCCGAAGATATTTCCATTACGCCTTCTGCAAGTGGAATTCTCTCTTCAGTTTCTTTAACACCTGATATTGATAATACTATTCTCAGAAAAGGAGATAGTTTTGAACTTGGACTAACTATCCGCGATGGATTAAATAAACCTCTTGAGGCTTTATTTAAAGGGGCTAACCATACAGGTAAAATTAAATGGGTAGCTGAAGACCCAACAGCGCTGGAATTTTCTTATCCCAATGCTACAGACAGTGTAAATATTTTATTTAAAACCTTAAAAGAAGGGACGACAAAATTCTCAATTGATTTGCAATTAGGCCCAACTCTTTTGGAGCAGACTTTTACAGTAACAATATCAAATACTGTTTTGAAGGATATTAACGTTTCAAGTACGGTTAATAAGTTGAGTAACAAATCAAATGGTTTACAATTCAGCTTAACAAGTGTTGATACTTCATCCAAGAAAGTTTTGTTAGGAAATAACTTAGAATGGACATTAGACCCGCCGGAAGCTGGAACCATTACGAATACAGGATTTTATCAACCTGTTGATTCCAATTATATCGGGTTTGTAAAAATATTGGCAAAAGACAATTTAACCGGATTAGAGGGCAGCACGGAACTTTCGGTTTTTGCTAATATTAGTCCAAACCAGAATTATGTGTTAACGGATAAAAAGGGAATGACTTATAAAATGAACTCGGGAGCGGTTAGTTTTCCGATTGAATTATTTTTGGAGAAACCGCAGTTCGGTCCGGCAAAAAAATATTATACGCCGCAAAATTTAAATGAAACGTTTGTTGTGTCGGATAAGGTTTATAACTTCCGATATATCTCAAGCATCGGGCTGCCCGGAGATACCTTGCAAACAGCTTCAACAATTGAACTTCCGATAGACAAATCGCTTCAATTTACCGAAGGTGAAAAATCAATCGGGCTGTATGATAGATCGGCAAAATTTTGGAATATCATAAATTCGTCATTGTCCGGTAACTCCGTCATGTCAAATTCAATATACCGGTTTGGCGAATTTGCAATTCTTACAGCTAATGAACCACTCGGCGTTAAATATGTAAGCATATTGCCAAATCCATTTTCTCCCGAAGTTGCGCCGTTAAAGATCGGTTATTTCTTAACTTCGCAAATTCCCCCTGCATTGGTTTCAATACGTATTTACAATTTACGCGGAGAACTTGTTAGAACAGTTTTAGATGATGATATTCAATTCCCCGGAAAGTACGGAAGCAGAACGAGCTTGAAAGAAATTACCTGGGATGGGCGAACTGACGACGGCAGCATCGCACGGAACGGACGGTACATTATCAGGCTAACCGCAAAAGATAATTCCGGAGAAAAGAGTGAATTGATTCCGGTTGTTCTCGTAAAATAAATTTGTAGAATTAAATAAATGATTATGAAATTATTGAGGATAAAAACATGAAATATAAAATTATCTTTATTTTCCTCATCTTAACATTTGTCAAAACTCCGGCGCAGGAACTTTCCAATTTTGCAGGCGCCTTTGTGGATATTGGCTTCGGAGCCCGTCCCGCTGCGCTTGGGAATGCTTACGTCGGATTAGCAAATGATGTGAACAGTGTTGTCTGGAACCCGGCAGGAATTTCCTCGATAAAAAAAATGGAGACGGCATTCACTTATACCAAACTATTAGGTTTAGTTGATTATAATTATTTAGCATTCTCTATGCCATTGAAAGACGATCAAGGTGTTGGCGCAGCTTTAATTGTCTCCGGTGATGCGGCGCTTCGAGAGTACACGCTTAATCTGGGTTACTCAAGAAAATTTTTACTTGATAGTTTATTCATCGGTGTTGGGTTAAAACTACGCTATGCCTCCTTCGGGAATAATTCTTTAAACAGCGGAGATTATCTTTTGTTTGAACCGGATGAAATCTCGGATGGAATGATGAATCAAGTTAAAGGTTCTGCTGTTGGTTTTGGATTTGATTTCGGAGTTCTCTATCATTTGAGCGAAAAGATTAAAGTTGGATTGATGTTTAGAGATATTTATTCTCCCCTATTCTGGGATTCAAAAGTTGATAACCCGGGTAAAAAAGCGAAAGGGAAATATTCCGAACTGATTCCATTTGAACCGACCATTGGAACTGCATTTAAGGTAGCAGATCAAATAACGGTTACTACAGATTATACGTCCGTGGTTAGAAAAGATGTTAGTGATAAACTTCGCGCCGGAATTGAGGTTGGCATGTTGAAAATGATTTCTCTTCGCGGCGGTGTTCAATATTTTTTAAATAATGAAAAAGATGAAAAATACAGCGCCGGATTAGGATTAAATTTCGGCGCAGGGAAAGATAGAAGAATTCATCTGGATTATACTTTTGTTATGGAAGAGTTTGCTAATTCACAGCGTATCTCAATTGGATTGGAGTTATAACATGAAAACTAAATTTTTTCAAACTCTCGTGATCTTTGTTTTCTCGTTTACTTTTATTGCGGCACAGTCCAGCGATACTCCTAAGATGCTTTATTGGATCGGAGGAAAATTCAATATTAAAGTTAGCGGTGGAATCAATAGTTCCGTTGGTATCGGCAGCGGGAACGGTGTGTTCGGCGGAATGATCTCGCCGAATTTGAATTACGGATCAACTTCGATATTTTCTAATCCGGCTGAGTTAGCTTATTTAAAAAAATCAAACATCTTTTTTGAGACTAAACTTGGCGTCGGTACTTCCAGTTTGCTATCGCAGTCCGATATGAAAAAACAAACTACCGACATGTTAAAAGATACTTCTACTTTTATTTTTACACCCGGCACATATCGAAAAGATATGGAAATTGGCGAACAAGAAATAGCTCAGACCGGTGGAATGACTGCATTGACCGGCGCTATTCCCTTTGATAATTACTTTGTATTATGCGGCGGATTTTCAACACCTGTAGATTTTTCTTCGGACTTATTAATTAATGGTATTTCAACTGATCTCGCTTCTTCTAAAATTGTTGCAGAGAATGAAACCAAAATAGATATTATACTTAAACCGACGATTCTTGCCATAACAAGATTGAAAGTAAACCGGGTTTCTTACGGTTTGGCGAAAGAAATAATAAATAACGATAATGGTCAGTTAGCTCTCGGATTTACGGTTAACCGTTATGACATTAGAAACCTTATTAACATGGACTTGGATTTTCAAGGAATGGTTGTCCTAAATAATTTGAACGAATATTATTTTAACGATGTTAATGATCCAAATCTTGACCCGGCAAAAAATGAATCGAACAATTTGTTTTTCAGAGCAAAAGGAAATTATAAAGATACTCGCGTTGGATTTACATTTGGCGCAAATTATAATCCGGCAAATAAAAATAATTGGTTATCCAGATTTAACTTCTCAATGGTTTTTAATTATAATCCCAATTTTATTTTATCGGATAATTCAGCTTTAATGGAAAGTTATCAGCCGAAATTTATGGTTGGTAGATTCAGCGGAAAAGGTAACGACAAATTTGATGTTGCGATTGATTCGATGGAACTTGCGAAACCGAATCTTACAAAACC
>JAVHOS010000098.1:0-1040 GCA_036170205.1 Ignavibacteriaceae bacterium
GATGTTTGATGGGGAAAGAATTTTTATACTGGCGCGTTCGTCTAGTGGCTTAGGACGCCGCCCTCTCAAGGCGGAGACCACCGGTTCGAATCCGGTACGCGCTACTCATTTCAATAAATGCAAATCTCAAATACTAAAAATCAAAATCCCAAAAGAATAATGAATAACTATCATCGAATTTAGATTTGAGAAGTAAAAAAACTTCGACGTTCATAATTCCTTGATCATTATTCGACATTCGTTTCGCTGCTAAAACTTTATTTCGTCTCTACACAATCACAGTTATTTAGTACTCACTTTTATTTTGATTTTCTGATCAAGGTAGAAAAGGATTTATATTTGTAAAATTCTCCGATCCCCGCCGGGTCTTCGGTAGTACTTAATTCGACACTATCAATTATGGTTTCTCGTTTTACAAGTCCAAGTTCCATACTAATGTAGTCATGAACATCAATTCCTCTTATCGAATTATAAAAAGATTTTATATCAAAACATTCAATATTGGTTCCACTATAATCTAATTGTAATTTATCAATTATGGTTTTAGTAATAGAAAAACTGTTAGGCCCATAAACATCCCAGCTTTTCCCGACCGTCAAAGGATATTCTAAAACAATTCTTTTGTTCAGATAGACTGAATCGTTTATTGAAAACAATGTTCTATCCGGAAGAAGGTTACTTGACAAATATTCAAGGTAAGTGAGTTTATTTGATTTCCCTTTTATAGGTGCCACCCAATCAGTCCACATGCCTGAATAAGCAACCAATTCCAATGTCAGATTATTATTTCTATACCAGTTAGTTCCGCTTGAGTAAGCTCGATCGGTAGCTAAATCAAATCTAATTAGATTTTTTTCTCCATACACACTGTCGTTTACAGACGTGATTTTTACAACAGCGTGAGAAATTGGCCAAGCTAATGAATCCTCTCCAGGATTTCCAAATTTATCATATCTTGCAAAATATGTAGTCGTTTCATATTCCCATTCTGTGTTTAAGTCAGTTGGATATTTTTCAACTTTTTCGGGAATAACAATTCC
>JAVHOS010000099.1:0-4840 GCA_036170205.1 Ignavibacteriaceae bacterium
GATTGCTCGCTTTGACCGTTGTTGGTTACAGCTAAATAATTCCCGGATGGTGAGACGGCAATTTGCAGAGGCAAATCTCCAAGCGGTAAACTTTTTCCAACCGGAGAAACCGCCCAGCCGTTGGGGAGGTTTATTCTTTTCACTTTGTTTTGCCCATTCGTAAGAGAAGCAAAGAATAAAACGGTGATTAATAAGGCGTTTAAAATTGTAAAGGTCTGTTTTCTCATGATTCATTAGCTCCGAAAATTCGTATAGAATAATTAGGTAACACATGTTGCACAAAAAATATTTTGAATTGCCACGTTCCGAAAGCTTTCGGAACGGGGGTTAATCAACACAATAAATATTGGCTTTAGCCAAATAAAAAGTCTGTGGCTAAAGCCAATACCATCGTATTTAATTATCCACGAGCTAAAGCTCGTGGCAATTCAAATAATTTTTTTCTGTTGATTTAAATTTACAAGTTATCTCTTAGAAAACCAGAGAAGCTAAAAACGGATCGAAGATTAAAAAAAGCTGTAAAAATTATTTCTCAAAAGATTACTTGGAAGTGCTAAGAAATCATTCTTATATTTGAACTAACATTTTCAAATTAATTAATATTAGTTCATAATGATTATAAGAGGTTGAAATGTCCGAACAAAGAAAATTTGTCCCTTTTGTCTCATCAGAAACCAACATCGCCGAATTTACTGTTCGTGCGCTGATCATTGGTCTTGTGTTAGCAGTTGTTCTTGGAGCGGCAAACGCCTACTTAGGGCTTAAAGCCGGTATGACGATCGCTGCTACGTATCCAGCCGCCGTTATCGGTATGGCGATCATCAAATTATTTAAGGGGACGATTCTTGAAGAAAATTTTGCTCGTACTGTAGGCTCAATTGGCGAGTCAATTGCTGCCGGTGCGATCTTTACAATTCCCGCATTTTTTATTGCCGGAATTTGGGATCCGTTTTTTACTCCCGGTCACTATGCAATTTCAGCGGCGATCATGTTTGCCGGTGGTATTCTCGGAATTATGTTTGTTGCGTTGCTAAGACGTGTAATGGTTGAGGATGTTGATCTTCCTTTTCCTGAATCAGTTGCGGCAGCAGAAATTCACAAAGCCGGAAGACACGGCGGTTCAGGCTCTAAGTTTTTATTTGGTGCAATGGGAATGGGCGCGCTCATTCAAGCTTTGGGGCAGTTCAAATTATTTGCAACCAGCGCAGACAAATTAGTTACTTTCGGCAAAGGGAATATTCTTTTCAAATCTCCTGATGTTAGCCCTGCATATATGGGCGTTGGTTACATTATCGGTCCCCGTTTAGCCGCATTAAACTTTAGCGGAGGAGTCCTTGCATGGGGATTGTTAGCCCCGATCATCGCTTACTTCAAATTCGGAAATGTTGATCCCTCGACTTTAGATTGGGCAAAAGAAATTACTCAAGTTTGGAAAAGTTATGTAAGACCAATAGCCATCGGCGGAATGTTGGTTGGCGCAGGTTACACGTTATGGAAGATGAGAAAAAGTCTTGCAACAGGGATTTCGCGTTCTGTCAGCGATGTTAAAAAAGCTGCTTCGGGTGAATCAACCACGGAAAGAACAGAGAAAGATATTCCCTTCACCTACATTATGCTTGGCATTGGTTTAGCTTCAATAGCTACATTTTTCATCTACAATTATTTCGCACAAAATGTTGTTGCAGCTTTAGTTGCAACACTCGTAATGATCGTTGCGGGATTTTTCTTCGCTGCGGTTTCCGGTTACTTAGTCGGGATCATCGGATCGAGTAACAATCCTATCAGCGGATTAACTCTTTCTACACTTGTAATTGCCGCATTATTAATGGTTGCTCTCGGTATGAAAGGAACGCAGGGCGTTGCGGCGGTGCTTGGTGTTGCGGCGGTTGTTTGCGTTGCTGCGGCGGTTGCCGGAGAAATGTTGCAAGACTTAAAAGCCGGACATATTCTTGGAGGAACTCCTTGGAAAATGCAAGTAGGTGATATGATCGGAATTCTTATTGCCTCTGCCGTCATGTTCGTTCCCCTCTTAATTTTGCACGAAGGCGATATTTCTGAAAAGGTGAATAAACAACTTGAGAAAATGAAAGCTAATCATCAAATGGTGGTTGACTATCAGGGAGCAAAAGCAGAATTAAAAGGAAAGCAATATTCGTTTGAAGAATTTAAAAAATTGGATAAATCTACTCAGAAGGAAATTCTTGATCTCAACGCCGGATTTGGCGGAGATAAATTACCTGCGCCTCAAGCAAGTTTGATGGCGATTCTTTCTAAAGGAATTGTTGCCGGCGATATGGAATGGATTCTCATCTTTACCGGTATGCTCATGGGTGTTGGTTTTATCATGATGAATGTTAAAAGTCCGATGCTTGTAAGCGTAGGCATGTATCTTCCCTTGGGAACCACCTTCGCTATTTTCGTCGGAGGTATAATAAAGGGCGCTGTAGAAATGATTAGTGAGAAGAAGAAATTTAACGAAGGACAGAAATCGAGAGTTGAAAACAACGGAGTGCTGATCGCCGCCGGACTTATAGCCGGTGAGGCACTGATAGGACTCTTCTTTGCAGCCTTAGCATTTTTTGAAATTCAGATTTCTGATCTCTCCTCGCCATTTTCAATTATTCTTAGCATTGTGGTCTTAGTGGTTATCGCATTTATGCTGATCAAAATTCCGGTTGGAAATGCAGGAAAACCAGACGATCCGCTTCCACCGCACGTTTCGATGTAAACATTGTTTTTAAGGTTCCGGTGTAAAATGCCGGGACAATTTTTTAGAAAGATTGAACATGAATTTTTTTCAGCGGCGCGCAATACTAAAAGATCTAAACTATCTTGATGCGCGTCCGATTAGAAGTTACGGTGAATCAGTTGACGAAAATAATTTTGTTACGGTGCTGATTCCGAAGTTTAAGAATCGTTTTGCAGTAAAATTTGTTTTACCTTACATGCGGCATAAATTTTTCAAAGTTAAACTTGATGAGTTAGGCTCCGCCGCATGGCTGTTGGTAGATAACAAACGAAACGTAAATCAGATAGCAAGTGAGTTGGTTAAAAAATTCGGGGAAAAAATTCAACCGGTTGAAGAAAGACTCACAAGGTTTTTCACCGGAATTTACGAACAACGATTAATTACATTTTTAGAAATTCAACAAAAAGGAAAATAATTATGGGAAATGTATTAGGAGAATTGAAACCAGGATTAGTTTGGAAATATTTCGAAGAAATTACAAAGCATCCCCGCCCTTCAAAACATGAAGAAAAAGTTGCAGAGTATATTTTTTCTGTCGGCAAAAAACTGAATCTTGAAACGGTAAAAGATGCTTTCGGAAATATCATCATCCGAAAACATGCTACTGCCGGGAAAGAAAATTTAAAAACGGTGGTTCTGCAAGGTCATATTGATATGGTCTGCGAAAAGAACAGAGATGTAGTCCATGATTTTGATAACGATCCACTTCAAATTTATATTGATGGTGATTTTGTTAAAGCCAAAGGAACTACGCTCGGCGCAGATAATGGCATCGGTGTTGCAACAGCATTGGCAGTATTGGAAGACAGCACAATTCAACACGGACCTCTCGAATGCCTCTTCACGCTTGATGAAGAAACCGGATTAACCGGAGCCTCCAGCCTCGACCCGAAAATTCTTAAAGGCGAGATACTTCTTAATCTTGATTCTGAAGAACTCGGCACTTTTTTCATCGGTTGTTCGGGAGGCAAGAATACTGCTGCAGCTTTTACCTTTAAACCCCAAGCGCTTCCGAAAGACATGACTACGTTTGAAATTAAAGTTGCAGGCTTAAAAGGCGGGCACTCCGGTTTAGAAATTAATGCAGGGCTCGGGAATGCAATTAAAATTTTAACACGACTTCTTTGGAACGCTCAATCAAATTTCAAATTGAAAGTTTCAAAAATTGAAGGCGGAAATAAACACAATGCAATTCCGCGAGAAGCATTTGCGGTTGTTTCAGTGCCTAATTCATCCGTAAACAGCTTCAAAAAATTTGTTGCTGCTTTCAACAAAACGGTAAAAGATGAATTGGCAACAATTGAACCAACGCTTCAAGTTTCGGTAGGAAAAGCTAAAGGCTCTTTTAAAGTGATGGATAGTGCAACCCAAATAAATGTGTTAAATGCTTTGTACGCAGTTCCGCATGGTGTTATTACTATGTCTCCCGATATTCCCGGCTTGGTAGAAACATCTACAAATCTTGCTGTTATTACAACGGAAAAGAATAAAATTTCTCTCGTTACAAGTCAAAGAAGTTCAATCGCTTCAGAAAATCAAGACATCGTTGATATGGTAACATCGGTATTTCTTTTAGCTGGAGCAGAAGTTTCTCACGGCGATGGTTATCCCGGTTGGAAGCCGAATGTTCATTCTGAAATTCTTCAAGTGTTCAAAACTGTTTATACAAAGATGAACGGGAAAGAACCTGAAGTAGCGGCTATTCATGCCGGTTTGGAGTGCGGAATCATCGGTGAGAAATACCCCAAAATGGATATGATCTCTTTTGGTCCTACCATGTTTGGCGTTCATTCACCGGATGAAAGATTGAACATTCCATCGGTTCAACCATTCTATGATTTGCTTGTAACTGTATTGCAAAACATTCCGGCTAAATAAAAAAATCACTTTATGTAGAGACTTGCCATGGCAAGTCTCTACAATTTTACAGGAGTAAGATTATGAGCACGATCAAGATCAAGATTACGAAAAAAAATTAAGGAACTCGCTTGGAAGAAACACTTGCTCTAAAACCCGAACCGACTAAATTTTTCCGTTGGACAGTCCTTCTCTTTGTCAGTCTTGCGATGTTCGGCAACTACTATATTTATG
>JAVHOS010000100.1:0-4793 GCA_036170205.1 Ignavibacteriaceae bacterium
CCTTTTTCATCCCTTTGACCGATTGATTACTTCCAATTAACTGGTGATTATGAAAACGGAATAAAACCTAATAATTTATTGGATAGAGACAATGATCCTTGTAAGCATTTCTTCAACAGAAGAAAAATTTGTTATCCGGCTGCAACACAAAATTGATTATGTAGTTGAAAAGAATTTCGGACGAACAATCTCCATCAGTAAAAGAGGAATCTATTTGTTCGTACAATTATTTTTCTCACTTACAAAACTGATTTATAAAGAATCATTCGGAAGGATTAAGCGATGAATATCTTACTTGTTTATCCGCTGTATCCGGATACCTTCTGGAGTTTTAAACATGCTTTAAAGTTTGTATCGAAGAAAGCAAGTTTCCCACCGTTAGGACTTTTAACGATCGCCGCTTTACTGCCCAAAGTTTGGTGTAAAAGACTAATTGACATGAATGCAAATAAATTGACAGACGATGATATTCTTTGGGCAGATTTTGTTTTTATCAGTGCGATGTCGATTCAAAGTGAATCGGCAAATCAAGTGATCAAACGATGTAACGAGCTAAACGTAAAAATTGTTGCCGGCGGACCTTTGTTTACAAGCAGTCCTGAATATTACCAAAACATTGATCATCTGGTTCTTAACGAAGCTGAGATTACACTTCCACAATTTTTAATTGATCTTAACTTAGGAATACCGAAACATATTTATACTTCCGAAGATTGGGCGGATATTACAACCACTCCCCTACCTGTTTGGGATCTGGTGTCGATGAATACTTACACTTCGATGAACGTTCAATATTCACGCGGCTGCCCCTTCGATTGTGACTTTTGCGATATCACCGTTCTCTATGGACGGAAACCGAGGACCAAAACGAAAGATCAAGTGATAGCGGAGTTAGACGCGTTATATTTTACCGGCTGGCGCGGACCTGTTTTCTTTGTTGATGATAATTTTATCGGCAACAAAACAAAATTGAAAAAAGAAATTCTTCCTTCGATTATTGAATGGAATGAAAAAAGAAAAAATCCGTTTTGCTTTAATACAGAGGTATCGATCAATCTTGCCGATGATGATAAACTGATGCGGCTTATGGTTCAAGCACGTTTCGAAGCAGTGTTTGTTGGTATAGAAACTCCCCACGAAGAGAGTTTGATCGAGTGTAATAAAACTCAGAATAGAAACCGTGATCTTATTTCAAGTATAAAAAAAATTCAAGAATTCGGGCTGGAAGTGCAAGGTGGATTTATTATCGGATTTGATAACGATCCCCCGACAATATTTGAGAAGCTGACAAACTTTATTCAAGAAAGCGGAATTGCTACTGCAATGGTTGGATTGTTAAACGCGCCGCGAGGAACAAAACTTCAGAAAAGATTATTGGAACAAGGAAGACTGTTGAGTGATTTTACGGGAAATAATACCGATTTCTCGATCAATTTTATTCCGCAAATGAATCCCGAGATTCTCCTTAACGGATATAAGAAAGTTCTGAAAACGATCTATTCTCCAAAATTTTATTACGAACGTGTAATGCGCTTCTTAAAAGATTTTGAACCGATGGTCAAAAAAGAATTCCACTTCGATCCGAACTATATAGCAGCGCTGTTTAAATCTATGTTCAAATTAGGTGTGCTGGGCGAAGAGAGAATCTACTACTGGAAATTATTTTTCTGGTCACTGTTCCGAAAACCGAAACTGTTTTCACAGGCAATATTACTGGCGATTTACGGATTTCATTTTAGAAAAGTTTCAAATACATTTTATTCAAGTTAGAAGTTCATAACAATTAACAAACGAAAGTGACTTATGGAATTATCGACATTTATAATAACTATGCTCTGCATGGTAGTGATAGCTAATATTATTTACTCAAAACTACTCTATCCCCAACTTAAAGAAGCGGAAGAAGAACAAGAGGAAGATTCTTAAAAAATTGAAGCATAATTACTATTACATTACAACAACTAACTAAATATCGAGGATAAAATGAAACCAAGTATTGAAATCTCAACTGAAAATTTAAAAGGAGTTGCGACACTTCTTAACACACTATTAGCCGATGAGTATTTGCTCTACACAAAAACACGTAACGCGCACTGGAATATTCAAGGGAAAAGTTTCATCGAGTTGCATAAGTTTTTCGAAAGTCAGTACGACTTGCTGAATATTATTATTGATGATACAGCTGAAAGAGTTCGCGCACTTGGGCACTTCGCTCTGGGTTCGCTAAAAAACTTTTTAGCCATGGCGCGACTGGTTGAACAAAATGATGATTTCGGCAATCAAGATCATGTCATACAAACACTGCTTCAGGATCACGAATCTATTATCCGTTCCTTGCGTAAAGACATCACGATTATTAGCGATGACTTTAAGGATTTGGGCACCTCCGATTTTATGACAGGACTCATGGAGCAACACGAAAAAATGGCATGGATGCTCAGAAGTTATTTTTAATAAAAAAATAATCATTTACAAGGAGAATAAAATAAAATCCAGTTGTAACCTTTTTGAGGTTACGAAAAATTAAGAAAGAGATATTCATTTTGAAACAACTACAAACAAGTGCAAGTATCAACCGCATCGCCTTTATCGGAAATTATTCACCACGCCAATGCGGCATCGCAACGTTTACTACCGATTTGTGTGAAGCACTCGCTGCCCACTATGTTGGAACAACATGTATTGCATTACCGGTTAATGATACAGAGGACGGTTATGCCTATCCATCACGCGTTCGATTTGAAATTATAGAAAAGGACATTACTTCTTATCGGCGTGCAGCAGACTTTCTAAATATCAACAACGTTGATATGGTTTGCTTGCAATTCGAGTATGGAATCTTTGGCGGAAGAACGGGCAGTCACATTCTTTCACTTTTGCGTGAACTAAGAATGCCCATAGTTACAACTTTGCACACAATTTTAAAAGATCCTGATCCCGACCAAAGACGGGTATTGGAAGAAGTTGCAGCATTATCAGATCGATTGGTCGTTATGAGCGAACGCGGTTCTGAATTTTTACAAAAAATCTATAATGTATCGCCTAAAAAGATTGATCTTATCCCGCACGGTATTCCTGACGTTCCCTTCGTTGATCCAAGTTTCAACAAAGACTTATTTGGAGTTGAAGGAAAAACAGTGTTACTCAGTTTTGGGTTACTCTCCGCTAACAAAGGAATTGAAACGGTTATTTCAGCTATTCCTAAAATAGTCGCACGTTATCCCGACTGTGTTTATATGGTAGTAGGAGCCACACATCCCCATGTTATTAAAAACGAAGGTGAAACATACCGGCTTTCTCTTCAATTGTTAGCCCATCAAAAGAGTGTAGAAAGTAATGTTATCTTCTACAACCGTTTTGTTACTCTCGAAGAACTCGTTGAATTCATCGGAGCCGCCGATATCTATATCACCCCTTATCTCAACGAAGCACAGATAGTATCCGGAACATTGGCTTACACAGTCGGCGCCGGTAAAGCCATTATTTCTACACCATATTGGTATGCGCAGGAAATTCTTTCTGATGGTCGGGGTGTGTTGGTTCCTTTCCATGATCCGGAAGCTTTGGCAGATGAAGTGATTAATTTGTTGGATAACGAAGCCGAACGTCATGCAATGCGCAAGCGTGCTTATATGCTTGGACGTACAATGATTTGGTCCGAAGTTGCTCAACGGTATATGGAAAGTTTTAAACGTGCAAGGGCGGAGCGCCGTCATTATATTCCACCTGGCTTTACCGCAAAAGCGCTGGATAAACATCCCGGCGAACTGCCTCCTTTAAAACTCGATCATTTAGACCATCTAACAGACTATACCGGCATATTGCAACATGCCCTTTTTACGGTGCCGAATTATTCTCATGGTTATACAACCGACGACAATGCACGGGCTCTTTTAGTCAGCATTCTCTTGGATAAATTAGGGAATCAGAAAAGTTTAGGATTGGCTTCCCGATATCTTGCATTCCTCGGATTTGCATTCAACAACAAAACAAAACGTTTCCGGAATTTTATGGACTATCAACGAAATTGGTTAGAAGAGAATGGTTCGGACGATAGTCAGGGGCGTTCTCTTTGGGCGTTGGGAACTGTATTGAATCACTCGAATGCACTGGCTCTGAAAGGTTTGGCGGGTTGGTTGTTCGAACAAACGCTCCCTATCAGTCTCTTAACTACCAGTCCACGCGCCTGGGCATTTGCACTTATAGGTATTTATCAATACTTACAAAAATTTGGTGGTGACCGCAGAGCAAGTCAGGTGCGGGATGAATTGGCAAACCGTCTCCTTGCATTGTATAACAGCAACCGCACTGAAGCATGGCACTGGTACGAAAAGTCGCTTGCCTATTGTAATGCAGCACTTCCACATGCCCTCCTCATATGTGGAAAATCAATTTCAAACAAAGTAATGATGAATGCCGGGATAGAGTCGCTGAGTTGGCTTGCTGATTTGCAGCGCTCCAAGGCAGACCATTTTGTTCCTATTGGATCTAATGGATTTTATCATGAAGGAGGAGAGAGAGCTCGTTTTGATCAACAGCCTGTTGAAGCACAAGCGATGGTATCTGCTTGTCTCGAAGCATTCAGAATTACCGGAGACAAATTATGGAACATAGAAGCCCGTCGGGCATTTGAATGGTTCCTTGGACGTAATGATTTAAATCTTTCCGTTTATGATCCGTCAACGGGCGGCTGTCGTGATGGATTGCATTCGGATCGTTTGAACGAAAATCAAGGGGCAGAATCAACGCTAGCTTTTCTTCAATCATTGTTGGAGTTACGATTAGCCGAACAA
>JAVHOS010000101.1:0-4793 GCA_036170205.1 Ignavibacteriaceae bacterium
GTCGGGGCGGTGTGATTCGAACACACGACCTCCTGCTCCCAAAGCAGGCGCGATGAACCGGGCTACGCTACGCCCCGAGTTTTTCAAAATATAAAGAACTTGACACAAAAATGACTAAATCAATTATTGTAAAACTTAAAATGAATTAGGAATTTCATATATTAGGATTGTAAATATAAGCGGAAAGCTCCTAATTAGCAATTGATTCCACCAAATTTTCTATGCGATTTTACCTTCTTATCATAAAAAATATATTTTTTTCAAAAAAAGAACGAAAGTTCCTAAATATTTTTATTTCGATTGCTGTGGGAGGAATCGCCCTCGGTGTAGCTACCCTCATAATTGCTCTTTCCGTTCTTAACGGATACGAAAAACTTGTCACGAAAAAACTTCTTCAGCTTGACGCACACATTCAAATAAGCGGTTTTGGAAATAAACCTCTAACCAACCCGAATGCTGTTATAAATCAGGCTCATCGTTTGATAAAAAATGAGCTGATCTCAATGCAGCCGTTTGTTACAAAAGTTGGAATCCTGGGCAAGAAAAAAATGAAAGAAGGAGTTACTTTGTATGGAATTCAAGAAAATTATTTTGAATCGAATAAAGGATTTAGAATTATAAAAGGCAATCTTTTTAGTTCGAATTCAAATCAAGTTGTGCTTGGAAAATCGGTTGCAAATAAACTACTTGTAGAAGTTGGCGATACTTTAAAACTCTTCGCAATTTCAAATGAAGCGGACTTTTTCCAAAATTCGACTCCCATAGTTGAAAATATTGTTATAACAGGTATTTTTGAAAGTGGTGTGTCAAAATTCGACGACTCGTTTGCATTAATAGATATGAATAGTTTGCGAAATTATTTCTCAATGCAGGGATTCGTGTCCGGGTTTGAAATTAAATTATCTTCACTTACAAAAGTTGATAGTCTCGCCGATTTGCTTCAAGAAAACCTCCGTTACCCGGCATACGTAAAAACGATTTATACAAATTATAAAGCAATATTCACCTGGATCGAACTACAGAAAAAACCGATCCCGATAATTTTAGCTTTGATTATTCTGGTTGCTGTTTTCAACATCGTAAGTACATTGTTGATGATTGTGATAGATAAGTCAGAATTTATTGGAACGTTGCGAATTCTTGGCGCCCGACAAAGACAAATTGTTGTGGTCTTTTTGGTTCAGGGAATCATCATTGGTGCTGCCGGAATAGTTCTTGGGAATCTTTTAGCTTTACTTCTAATGAACTTGCAGACAACTTTTAATATTATCACGCTGCCTTCAACGGTATATTTCGTCTCTGAAGTTCCTCTATACTTTCAAGCATGGATTTCACTTTTAGTTTCCGCGGTTACCTTTGGCGTAACGTTGTTGGTCTCAGTTTTGCCAAGTTTTATTGCGGCGAAAATTCAGCCGGTAACAACTTTACGGTTTTCGTGATGAAGTTTGAACATTTTGTAGCTAAACGTTATCTGTTCGCAAAACATAAAATAAATTTTGTAACAATAATTTCTTATCTATCGATTTCCGGTATTGCTATTGGTGTAGCTGCATTAATTGTTGTGCTTTCAGTGTTTAATGGATTTAGCAACCTCATCACTTCTTATCTTATTTCATTTGATCCTCACATACGTATTGAAGCTATGACCGAAACCGCACAAAAACATTTGCCTGAGATTCAGCAATCGCTTGAGAAAGAAAAGCCATTTTACATTACTCCATTCGTTAAAGGGAAAGTAGTTGTAGTTAGCGGAAGTCTGAATCAAATAGTTGAATTAAAAGGAATTAATTTATTCGATAAAAAAGTTGCAGCTAATTTTACTGACAAATTAATCCTTGGGAACAATTTACAACAAACAAACTCGCAAACACCGGAGGTTTTTGTCGGCGCATTTTTAGCCGATAGAATGCAATCTACCATCGGTGACACTTTGTCAATCATCTCCCCTACTGCGGTTGAAAAAGCTGTTGCAAATTTTACTCTTCCTCAAATTTATAAAGTGGTTATCCGCGGAATATTTCTTTCAAATAATAACGAGTATGACGCGTCACTAATTTTCTGTTCGCTCCCCGAAGCACAATTTATTTTCAACTATAAAAATATATTCCAAGGACTCGAAATAAAACTATCCGATGAGAATGAAGCTTTCAAGTTTAAGGAAAAACTAGTGAGAGAGTTATCAAACAAATATTCAGTTACCACGTGGTATGATTTTCATAAAGATCTTTATTCTGTAATGAATATTGAACGTTGGGTTGCATACGCGCTTTTGCTGATGATCATTGCTGTTGCCGTGTTTAATATTCTTGGATCGCTCAGCATGTCGGTTATTGAAAAAAAACGGGATATCGGAATTTTGAAAGTTAAAGGAGCGACCGCTGCTTCGATAAGAATGATTTTTTTACTTCAGGGATTTTACATTGGGATTATCGGCACCTTTGCCGGTTTTGCTTTAGGTTTACTGGTGTATTATTTGCAAACGGAATATAAACTTTATCCTTTGAATCCATTGGAATATAAAATCGATGCCATCCCGATGAAATTACAATGGATGGATTTTTTAACTGTCGGCGGCGCCTCAATTTTATTGTCAACGATAGCGGCTCTTTTACCGGCAAAGAGAGCTTCATTAACTAATCCTGTTGAAGCAATCAAGTGGGAATAATTCAATTTTTTTGATAATTACTAATTAGCGCAAGAAATAGAAATGAACATCATCAGAGCTGAAAATATTTTCAAATCATATCCAACCGGATTGAATCATCGTTTAGAAATTTTAAAAGATATTTCACTTGAAATTCCACGAAATAAAATTTCTGTTATTATCGGTGCTTCCGGTGCGGGGAAAAGCACTTTGCTTCATATTCTTGGCGGTTTGGATAAACCGGATAGCGGTAAAATTTTAATCGAAGAAAACGATGTCGCTTCTCTATCAGATAAAAAGCTTTCATCATTTAGAAACAATCATATCGGATTCGTATTCCAGTTCCACCATCTGCTTCCTGAATTCACAGCGTTGGAAAATATAATTGTTCCTCAGTTGATAGGAAATGTTTCATTCCCAAGAACGAAGGTTAAAGCTGCTGAACTCTTAGAGATAGTTGGATTAACCTCGCGATCTGAACATAAACCGGCACAACTTTCCGGCGGTGAGCAACAACGTGTAGCTGTTGCAAGAGCGTTGGCTAACGACCCAAAACTAATTTTAGCTGATGAACCAACAGGAAATCTTGATACGGTGAATAGTGAAATGTTGAATGATCTCTTCGTTCAACTGCGTGATAAGTATGGTAAAACTTTGATCATCGTTACGCATAACAAAGACTTAATGGCGCTTGCCGATGTTATTTTTGAGATGAAAGATGGACGGCTGATAGTGTAGATTTTTCATGATCCGTTTCAAAACTGTTGAGAGCTTCTTTTACCGAGGAATATGTTTTATATATTTTTACCACACCGTTAAAAAATATTTGGTTAGAAAGAGAATTCAGGTTCTTCAATACTAATCTTATCTCACCCCCCTTAGGTCTTACTCTTCGTAAAGAAGCAACCAAAACCCCGGCAAAAGATGAATCAATGAACTCAATTGAAGTAAGATCAATAACAATTTTTTCAGCTCCTTCATCAATCAAGTTGAAGATATAACGATAAAATAGTTGAGATTCGCACATAACCGCACGGTTTAAATTGATAACTACTAAAGTTATTCCCCTAAAAATATGTTTTTGAAAATCATACCGAATATCAATGGAGGCAAGAAACTTGTCTAAAGCTCTTTCTTGCAGGCAACGAACAAATGAACTACTTTCAATGTATAGGGAACTCATTTAATCTTTTCCTAAACGTAAACTGTTTAGAATTTTTTATAAAATTTTCTACTCAAGTATATGGATTACCGGGCATGCTAAATTTGTGTAGCATCACTACTGTGAAGTTGGTCACAGAGTATTTTGTTAACATTGGTGGATATCTGATAATATTTTTTTCAAGTAAATAGTTGGATTTATTCTTTATCAAGTATAATTTAGGGATAGTTATTCTTCTTTTTAGAAGGATGGTTCTGTTGAAATGAAAAAATATATTCTCATTATAAAACGAGTATAGTATGAAAATAAATAGTCTTACTCCTATTAGAACATTGATTTTCTTTTTTTTCTTGTGGATGGTAATTACCTCCACACTCACTTCGCAAACCGTTATTCTCCAACCGCCTCAAGGTTATATTTCCGGGAATACATCTCCAAGACTTAAAGTATTTTTTAAGCCAACAGATAGTGTAATAGTTTCATGGAATAAATCTTTACCTGCATCCAAGGCGAAATTAAAAATTGGAAGCACAACCGGTAATTACAATTTATCATCACTAACAACAGGCGGAACCAGATTAGCTTTTATTCCAAAAACAAATCCACCAAACCTATCAGTTGGAAGATACAGAGCCTTAGTTACCAGTTCAGCAAAAAATATATTAAGTGAAATTAAAGCAGATTATAATGCTAACCCCTCAACAATAGATTATTCAAATGAAATTGAATTTATTATAGAATCTCCAAATGCACCGTATGCAGAAGCGCCGAGAGGCAGCATTAAAAATTCCACGCCGACTTTCCAGTGGAATTCTATTCCCGGAGTTCGCGCCTACTGGTTAATTGTTTCGAGCACTCCATTTACAGTTGTAACGAAACCTAATGGCGATGTTTCTGTTGAAGGGGCAAATGTATTATGGAATTTTTTAACTACTGGAACTTCAGTACAATACGGCAGCATTAATCCGAATTCACCCTTTACTATAC
>JAVHOS010000102.1:0-1027 GCA_036170205.1 Ignavibacteriaceae bacterium
AAAAATATCTTCGCTTTTTGCTTCTATAAAAATTTCTTCAAGATTTTCATTGAAAATAGATTGATTCGATAATCCAATTCCTATTCCTTTCGGTTGAAAGAATTCAAAACTGTGTGAAGCTCGCATATATTTGTAAAGTGGTAAATGTCCGGCGCGCGCAAATTTGAAATTCCCTTCTTCATTAAGTGAAAGAAGAGAGGCGGTAAAGAAGTTTCCTATTTTTATTTTTTTGTAAAGTTCACAATTTAATTGAGAAAGAATTTGTGTCGGAGATTGGGAAAAATTTCCTAAGAGATGGAACGCCGCCTTTATTTGAAGCATATATAGAGCGGCTCCAAGTCCTTTACCGGAAACATCCCCAATAATGATGTGCTGCAAACGATTGGTTTTTTCATCGCACGAAAAATCTAAATAATCGCCGCCAACCTCTTGAGCAGTTTCATAAAAAAATGCAATATCATAAAAATCATTTTGCGGCGATTCTTTCGGCAAAGAATTCATTTGAACGTCGCGCGCAACTTCCAATTCATTACGCATGATTAGTTTGTCGGCTAATTCAAATGCTAATAAAATATTTATTCCGGCAAAACCGGTAAGCACATAAAACCAAACATCGTTTTGCCATCCCCATAAAAAAAGAAAAAGAAGAACGAAATAGATGAATCGTCTCGCCGGATTTAATTTTAAGAGAAATGCGATGAAAAGATTCTTTGCTAATCTTAAATACCGCATGGGATTACTTTTAGAGGAAACTTCCTCCGCGTACTTTGAATAGAATGTAAGATAACCGGCAGCGTCTTTAGTAACCAATTGTCGGATTTCTTTTGCGGAAATATCCGACGTTAAAATCACATATAAGTCTTTTAATTTTTTTGCAGTACCATTAAACATAAATCAGCAGAATTTTTTAATTAAATTACATGGCAAATGTAAATAATATTTTGCTACTTATTCTAACGGAAGAAAAGAAGTTTAAGCGGTATGTCCATGGCAGTTGAAAGTGGAAAGTAAAAAGTTGAAAGTTTGT
>JAVHOS010000103.1:0-3604 GCA_036170205.1 Ignavibacteriaceae bacterium
GAAGCATTAAAAAGAATTTTAAACAGTAAACCATTTTTAATCGGAATGGGAAAAGCGATTGATGTAATTCCCGGTATGAAAAAAAATCTTTTATTGCACGCAGGACCTCCGGTAGTATGGGGTCAAATGTGCGGACCGATGAAAGGCGCTGTAATTGGAGCGTTGATCTATGAAGGTTTTGCAAAGACTTTTGATGAAGCAGAAAAAGTTGCAGCTTCCGGTGAAATAGAATTTTCTCCTTGCCACGAGCACGCCACTGTTGGTCCGATGGCGGGAATCGTTTCTCCATCAATGCCGGTTTTTATTTTAGAAAATGAAGAGTTCGGCAATAAAGCTTTTTGCACAATGAATGAAGGACTTGGAAAAGTTCTTCGCTACGGCGCTTACGATGAAAGCGTTATCGAGCGATTACGATGGATGGAGAACGTCCTTTATCCATCGCTTAAAAAAGCGATTAAAAAAATCGAGAAGATCGATCTTAAAAATATTATTGCACAAGCTTTGCACATGGGAGATGAAGTTCACAACCGCAATCGTGCTGCAACTTCTTTATTTTACAGGATACTCGCTCCGGCAATTGTAGATGCAAATGAAAAAGATGCAGCGATAAGTACTCTCAATTTTATCAACAGCAACGATCATTTCTTTTTAAATCTTTCCATGGGCGTTTCAAAAGTTTCTTTGGATGCCGCAAGAAATATAGAGAACAGCAGTATTGTAGTTGTTATGGCGCGCAACGGAACTGAATTCGGAATTCAACTTTCCGGTACGGGTGATAAATGGTTCACTGGAGTTTCGCCAATTCCTGAAGCTTTATATTTTACAGGTTACACAAAAGACGATGCGAATCCAGACATTGGCGACAGCTCAATTACAGAAACAAACGGACTCGGCGGTTTTGCAATTGCCGCATCACCCGCAATTGTTCAGTTCGTCGGCGGAAGCACTAATGACGCGGTGAATTACACGCTAAAGATGTATGAGATAACCACCGCAGAAAATAATGTTTACAAAATTCCGTATTTAAATTTTCGCGGAACGCCTACCGGAATTGATGTGATAAAAGTTATTGGAAAAAATATTCTGCCGTTTATCGATACAGGAGTTGCTCACAAAAATGCAGGCATCGGACAAATTGGCGCCGGAGTGCTGGAGGCTCCGGTTGATCCATTTAAAAATGCGTTCATCGGTTTTGCAAATCAACTAAAAAATAGTTAGGAGAAAAAATGAAGACAAACGATTTTCTAAATTTCATGGATAATCTTCAAGTGTATGATTTAACACAACGGCTCAGCATTCACACTCCGCCGTGGCCGAGCTACATGCCGTTGGGGATTCAGTACTTTAAAAGAATTGCCGGCGCCCATATGGGACAAGGGGCAAACGGACAGATCATCACAACTAGCAATCATGTTGGAACACACATGGATGGTGAAATTCATTTTCACGCTTCCGGCAGATCGATTGGAAATGTGCCGATGAAAGAATGGATCGGACAGGGAGTTGTTGTTGATATTTCAAAAGAAGTTGGCGACTACGATTTATACTCTCCCGAAATGCTGATGAGCAAAGCCGAAATTAAAAAAGGTGATATCCTCCTTATTAACACTGGTTACAACCGCTATGCATGGGATCAAAAGCAATCTGACGAAGTCCGCTATTTTGTTAAACATCCGGGACCCGGACCGGGTTTTCACAAATGGGCGCTCGAAATGAAATTGAAATGGATCGGAGTTGATTGCGGAAGCGCAGATCATCCGATGAACACAATCATCAGGCAATGGCATCCCGCACGATTTGTTGAAGCCGAACAGAAGTTGATTAAAAAATATAAAGTGAAATCGTGGGACGAAATGTTCCCGCAAGAAGAATATTACCAGGTGATGCACATAAAAATGTTTCCTAAAAAAATTGTTCATGCAGAAAATCTTGGCGGAGACATTAACAAGCTTAGTAATAAACGAGCGTGGATAGGCTGTTTCCCGCTTCGCGGAATTGAACTTGAATCAGCCATGTGCAGAATCGTTGCATTTCTACCAAAAGATGAAAAATAATTTTCAACAGCGGAGTTTATCGTGGCAATTGAAAATCAATTTGAATATGTAAAAGTAAAAAATCTTGACGAAATCTTTGGTTTGTTTTCACGTTTCAAAAATCCGGTGATTCTTGCCGGCGGTACTGATCTCATTGAGTTTTTGAAAGTCGGAAAGCTGAAACCAGACGCTGTTATTGATATTAAGGGACTTGATTTTTTAAAAGATATCAGGCTTGGCAATAATATTTTATGGATTGGCGCAGGCGTAACTTTTAACGAACTCATCGAATCGGAAATTATCAACGAACATTTTCCCATCATTACAGAGATGAGCAAAACCGTTGCATCAGTTGGAATAAGAAACCGCGCCACCATGGTTGGCAATATTTGTTCGGCAGTCCCTTGTACAGATAGCGGTCCGGTTTTATCCGTTTACAAAGCGAACGTGATAACTGCAAGTCAAATGGGTGAACGAAAAATTCCGATTGAACAATGGTTTGTGGCTTCGCGAAAAACTGCATTGTTTAAAAATGAAATTGTCAAAGGAATTTCGATTCAACTGCCCGATAAAAAACACGCCGGTTGTTTTACAAAACTAAAAAGATATAACGGTGAAGATCTTGCTCAAGTCAATCTGGCGATCCTGGCTTTTGAAGATTATTCATTCCGCATCTCGTTCGGTGCGGTTGCTCCAACTCCGGTTAGGGCAATGAGAATTGAAAGATTAATCAACCGGATGAAACTTGTTCCCGAGTTGATGGAAAAAGCGCAGCAATTAGTTGAAGATGATATTGCGCCGATTACCGATATCCGTGCAACAAAAGAATATAGATTGCATATGGCAAAAGTAATGCTCGAACGAGGTTTAAACGCCGCACTCGATCGATTGAACGGCGGCGGTCCGGCGTATGGAAAAAGTGTGATTTAATTTTTCTGAATTTCCTTTAGGAGAAATGTTCATGAAAAAAGAAATTAGTTTTTTATTAAACGGAGATAGAAGAACGATTGAGGTTAGCGCTTCAGAAATTCTTCTTGAAGTGTTAAGAGACAGACTCGGTCTTAACAGCCCCAAATGCGGGTGCGATCGTGGTGATTGTGGAACATGTTCCGTTATGATCAACGGAAAAACGGTACGCAGTTGTCTAATTCTTGCAATTGAGGTTGAAGATCAAGAAGTAGTAACGCTTGAAGGAATCATGCAAAACGGATTAACTCCTCTGCAGGAATCTTTTCTCAAACATAATTCTTTTCAATGCGGATTTTGTGCGCCGGGAGTGATTCTTTCTGCAACAGAGCTGCTTGCAAAAAATCCTCATCCAAATAAAATAGAAATTCAAGAAGCGCTTGCGGGAAATCTTTGCCGCTGTACCGGCTATTCACCGATCATTGATGCAGTTGTTGATTTAACAAAATAACATTGAGAAATTTTATGGACGAATATAAATTTGTTGGAAAGTCTTCTGTTAGAGTTGACGGGAAAATAAAAATTTCCGGCGCCGCTCAATTTATTGACGATCTCGATTTCGGACCCAATTTACTTTTTGCAGAAATTGTCGAAAGTAAATTTGC
>JAVHOS010000103.1:3704-4774 GCA_036170205.1 Ignavibacteriaceae bacterium
GCGCGGTTAAAAGTCGGTGTTAAAAATAATGGAACGATCACCGCGCTTGAACACACACTATACTGGGATGCCGGAGCGTATGTTGAATACGGTGCGAACGTTGTGAACGCCGCCGGACTTTCTGCGACCGGTCCGTACAGAATTCCAAACATTAAAATTGATTCGTATTGTGTTTATACTAATTTACCACCCGGCGGACCTTATCGCGGTTTCGGTTATTCGGAATTTTTATTCGGACTCGAATCTCACATAAACGAACTTGCGAAAAAAATAAAAATGGATCCGGTTGAGTTTAGAAAAAAGAATGCGATCCGCGAAGGAGACAGACTTACGTACGGCGCAAAGATGAACCCGAACGGTTTGATGGAAGCAATAGATAAAGTTTCAAAAGAAATTGAATGGGGAAAGAAAGAAACTTCATCCGATCCGAATAAAGTTATCGGAAAAGGTTTTTCGTTATTTTGGAAAGCTCCCGCTATGCCGCCGAACGCTTCTTCATCGGCGTTTCTAAAATTTAATGAAGACGGAAGTTTAAATATTCTTGTTTCGGGAATGGAAATCGGGCAGGGGTATTTAACGGTGCTTGCGCAAATAGCTGCGGAAGTTCTTTCGGTTCCGGTAGAAAAAATTAGAGTTGAAACTCCCGACACAGACCGCAATCCGTACGAATGGCAAACGGTTGCATCGCATGTTACGTGGAGCTGTGGCAATGCGGTTAAACAAGCTGCAGAAGATGCGCGCGAACAAATATTTGATTTGATTGAAAGAGCAAACGGAAAGAAAAGGGAAGAACTTTATTTAGAAGATGAATGTGTCAGATCAAAAGTTGAAAAAGATTTTTCTCTGCCGTTAAAGGATTTTATTATTTCGGGAATTCAAAAAGAAGACGGAACATTTAGAGGCGGACCAATTATCGGGCGGGGAATGTTCATGCCGGAATTTGCTTCTGCGTTAAGTGATCCCGAAACAAGCCAGGGCGGACATCCGAATGTGCATTACACGGTTGGCGCTGCGGCGGTAAAAATTGAAATTGATAAGCAGACCGGGAAAGTAAAAATTCCAAAAGTTGT
>JAVHOS010000104.1:0-4770 GCA_036170205.1 Ignavibacteriaceae bacterium
CACTTTTTGATTAACAATTAACTATATTTCGGCAACCTATTTCAGGACAGGACAAGTTGACGAGTAAAAAGTAACAAGTGACAAGTAACGAGAATGAAATCACATAAAGATTTGGAAGTATGGAAAAGAAGTGTCAAGATAGTTACTTCAATCTATGAGGTCACGAAGGTTTTTCCAAAAGAAGAAATGTACGGACTGACAAATCAAATTCGCAGAGCAGCGGTATCAATTCCTTCCAACCCTATGCAATAATGGTTATGAAATTTTATTATGTTTATGTACTACAGAGTTTAATTGATAAAAATTTCTATACTGGCTACACTTCAGATTTGAAGCGACGTTTAGAAGAACATAATAGTGGGATTTCAAAATCAACAAAATATCGCAAACCACTAATACTGATATATTTTGAAGGTTGTAACAATATTAAAGATGCAATGAAGAGGGAGAAGTATCTTAAGACTACCTATGGAAAAAGATATATTAAGAATAGGCTAGCGAATTTTTTATCAGATGATATTGCATAGGGGCAGAGGGCGCTGCAAGAAATCATTCAAAAGAGTTTATACAGTTTTTGTATATTGCGTTGGGCAGCATGTCTGAACTAGAAACTCAGATTCTAATCAGTGAAAATTTGAAATATTTACTAACAGTAGATTCAGAAAAAATTCAGAATGAGTTATCAGAAATAAGAAAGATGATATTGGGTTTGATCCGACATCTTGAAAACAAATAATGATTTATCATCTTGTTACTCTTTACTCGTTACTCGTAACTTATGCTCTAAAGAATTCTTCACGAAATCAATCGTCAATAGAAAATCAAAAATGGTAACGAAATGGTAACGAATTTGACCAAGGAGGGGCAAAATTTAGACCGCTACCCTTTGAAAATAGCTTAAAAACGCATTTTTTGCACCTTTTTTACCCCCTTATCAACCTGTCACGCAGGAGGTCGCGAGTTCGAGCCTCGTTGACCCCGCCATTAAAAAGCCTTATAAGTGAAATATCTTGTAAGGCTTTTGTGTTTTAAAGATTTCACAAATCGACTTTGGTTAAATCTAATAGAGATTGGAATTAGGCTTTTAGAAAATTGCTATTGCTAACATGTTAACAATAATTGAATAGTCACACAGCCTCTTTAGCATGTGGACTAATAGACGCCATAAATATTGGCTTTAGTAACATATCAAAAAAGCTCGTGTAATTGCCGCGGCGAATTGGCAGAATATTTTAAGTCTGTCGAAATAGTAATCAGAAGCATGCTAAGACTTGCCATGGTAAGAATTCGGAAGGAAAATTCTTACGACTTCTGTATTCTGACTTCTTGGTTCCGATGTTTTTAAGTTTTTTAGTTCTGGTTTATCCGACAGCCTTATGGCTGGCTTGTCCTGGTTAGGTAATTTTTATGTTTATAGTAATTAGCAAAAATATTTACCTTTGCTTATCAATGGAAAACAATTCCATAATCAATGATCTTATAAAAAATAACACGAGGAAATTTATAATAAATTTTTGATCTTGATGATGGAAGGAAAATTTGGTTTATTAATTTTATGTTAAATATCACATTGCGCTCCTAAATTATTTTCTTGAATGCGAATTTTTTCTATCTTTGTTTTGTCGATTTTATAAATTACACGGGTTCACTCCGGGAAGATTTGCATTTAAGTAGAAAAGAAATAATTAATTGCCATGACAAGTTCATAAGTGATCGTTATTTTAAATATCTCATTGTGTAACAAACCGGATGTTGGATGGAACTGTTTTAACTGAAGAGGGACATTTCATTCTAAATATTTCAACAACAACGGACTACTCTGCCAAAGGCGGGTAGATTTGATAAAAACAACAATAGTCGAACAGCAAGCATATGAGACTCAAAAGTAATAGAACGTTCTGAAGTTTATTTGGATCATTTTTTTTGTTTAATGGATTAGTAAGAATACCCTAACGACGTGTGAAAGAAGTGTTGAGTGTAATTTTACTTTGGGATTTAAAAGTAAAAAATTTAACACAATCGTGTTATAAATCAATTCCTGAGATGGCGGTATATTTACTGCATTAATTTTTTCTGAGAATTGATTAAATTTAAATCTTAAAAAGAGGGTATTTTAGAAGGTATGTAACTGACGTGGCGAAGCTGTGAGGATAAGGATTGGAGGATTGATGAATGAAGAATTTTAGGATTGATGAATGAAGATTGTTGAGAGTGACGAGTAGGAATGTGAAGGGTAACCACAGTGGCTCAAAGGAAGCGCAGTGTAACCATAAAAAAAGCGAGCGAGAGCTGTCGAAGAGTAAAGAGCGACAAGATAAATGAATAAAGATAATTTTGATATTAGATGGAAACAACGATTTGCAAATTTCAGATCTGCATTGCATCAATTGAAAGATGGTGTTGATGCTTTTAATGTCAGAGAGTTGAGTCTGCTTGAAAAGCAAGGACTTATTCAAGCCTTTGAGTTTTCGCATGAGCTTGCATGGAATGTATTGAAAGACTAATTTGATTATCAGGGCAATTTTAGTGTAAATGGTTCAAGAGACGCATCACGGGAAGTTTTAAATACGCGCTGATAAATGATGGCAATTTATGGATGCAAATGATTGAAACACGAAATTTAACTTCTCATATTTACGATAAACAAACAGTTGAAGATATAGTTCATACAATTGTTCAAAGTTATTTATCAGAATTTCTTGTATTTGAAAAAACTTTGGTGAAACTTAGTGATGAATCAAAGAATTGATGATGCAATTGTAAAATCCGATGTTCCTTCCGATGCTTTAGAAAAAATTATCAGTACAATTAAATTAAGTAAAAGCGTTAAAGAAATTATTTTGTTTGGCTCCAGAGCAAAAGGCAACTTCCAAAAAGGATCTGATATTGATTTTGCAGTAGTTGCAGACACGATAAGTTCCGATGAATTGAACAAGATGAGAGCGGCAATAACCGAATTAGTAATCCCCTACCGGGTTGATATCATTGACTTTAATAAAATAACCAATAATGAGTTAAAGGAACACATCTTGAGGGTGGGTCAAGTGTTGGATTGTTGATTCGCCTTCGACGAAGTATTAACCCCGTTAGGGGGCATGAGAAAAGAAAAAGTAAAAAGTGTAAAGTGACAACCGAAGAAAAACTGGATGCGTTAAAAAAAATATTTTGGGACTATAATATCCAATTGTTACCACTCAGTAAAATTGTGGCGGGCAATTTAAAGAATATTGATGAATATGAACGGGCGCTTCTCTTAAACCGCATGCTTGAACGTTTATCATGGTATGATCTTTTGGATATTCTAAGTCTAAATACTTTAAAAGAATATCTTACAAAAGAAACAATTTCGAGAATTCGATTTGAAGAATTAAGGAATAAATATGAATACTTACGATGCGTATTATCGGGAGAAACTCTATCCTTTACAGGATGGGGTGATGCATATTATTCAAGAATTAAACACACCCTTTTTTCTAACAGGTGGTACAGCATTAAGCAGACACTACTTTAATCATCGTTTTTCGGATGACCTGGATCTCTTTGTAAACAATTTTAACAAATTCCATGAACTTACGGATGAGCTATTGATTTCGTTTAGTTCCAACAAACACGAAAAAACATTTCTTTTAGACAAAGCTTCAATTAAGAGATATGAAAGCTTTTCTCAATTATTTGTATCGAAGACTTTAGAGCCTGAAATAAAATTAAAAGTTGATTTGGTTAATGATGTAGCTCCCCATTACGGCGAATTTGAAAAACATGATAAGCTGGGACTAATTGACAGTTGGCGGAACATCTTATCAAATAAATTAACCGCGCTTTTTAGATTTGAACCTAAAGATGTCGCTGATATTTGGATAATTGCCCGAAATAAAAAATTAAATTGGAAATCAATCATTCAAGAGGCAAAGACAAAGGAAGCCGGAGTTGAACCGGAAGTGATCTTTAATATTCTTAAATCCTTTCCCATAGAAGAGTTAGGGTTAATTAAATGGACGATAAAACCCGATTTTAAAAAGATTAAAAATGATTTGAATAGTATCGCAAATGATATCTTGTTTGGAAATGAAAATTCGTTGGCTTTGTGAGAGGGTGTCATCGGCTTCGTTCGGGAAAGTAACAAGTAAAAAGTAAAAAGAATTCTTTAACGCAGAGAGCGCAAAGGTGGAGCAGAGGACGATAAATACGACTTGAGCAAATGGAGTGAAGAAATTTATGAAACCATCAAGAACGCAAGTAATAATTGATTACGATCATAAAGACACAACCGCTTTCATAAATAAGAATAGTCCGCTTAAAATTGGCGATTTAGGTTTTGAATTGCCGGAAGAGTTGCCGACAAAAGTTGTTAGTCTCCGTTTACCAACAGAATTATTGAACAAAATAAAATCCTATGCTGCTCATCAGGATGTTGGTTATACTTCTGTAATTAAAATGATATTAGCGAGGGCTGTTAAAAATTTTTAGACGGTTGAGAGAACAGTAAGCAGTAAGCAGTAAGCAGTAAGCAGTAGGAAGAAAGCAATGTGCAGAGGGCGGAGAGCAATGTGAGTGTGGAAAAGTGGAATAATGATGGTTGATGTGACAAAATTGAAAGATTCATTAACCACATAATTTCTGCCAGTTACAGATGAAATGTGAATAGCAGATTAAGTGTTATGTAAATAGAATAATGACCATCCCCAATAATGCCAAACCCCGTAGGATCTACCAAAGTAAGATGAATAGTTAATGGCAGATAAAGTGAAATGTTAAAAATGTATTAACCCC
>JAVHOS010000105.1:0-1025 GCA_036170205.1 Ignavibacteriaceae bacterium
GTGTATCTGCCCATTTCTTTATTTTCATTTACAAGTGTTTTTACTTCGTTACCGAGAATATCAAATATCTTTAAGGTAACACTGCCGCTCTTCGGCAACTGGTAAGTAATGGTTGTTACCGGGTTAAAAGGGTTCGGATAGTTTTGTGCAAGTGCGTAATCTTTTATCTGCAAATCTTTATTAAGGTCAATTACCTTAGACCCCTTCTTTGCCAAAGTTACGTCCTCATCATAAAATCTATTGGTGATTGAATAACTGGCATTACCACTGTGCTCGACGATCAGTTTAAGTTTTACATTCATCGTTCCTATTGCTTCCGTATTCACTTGATAATCAATACTACTGTAACTTTGTAGAAAGTTTTTTGAATACGACACAGGGTCTAAGGTTCCAACAATTTGTCCGCTTGATGCATCAACCACCTCCACTTTAAATTTTACATTTTCATCATTCTGTAAAATTTGAACGGCCAAAGCGGAATCAGTTACACCATATTCCACACTATAAGTAAACGATGAATTTGCTTTCAGTTCAAATGGTTCACTTTCTACCAAAGTATTAAAAACATCAATCGAGGGAATCATAAGAGTATCGCTTAACTGTTTGAACCGAATTTTTTCTCCGTTTACTTCAATATCACCAAGCATAAAAAAGAACTGTGCCGCATCTTTAATTACTACTCCGGCTCTTCCACTTGCAATAGTACTAAGTGCATTTTCTTTACTTATAGGAGGACGTTGAATCTGGTAGTAAGAACCAAGTGAATTTGAAGAGGTTAATGCATATGGTTGTGAGGCATTGTTATACGTCATGGCATACATAGCATAAGTATCTATGCCGCTTGAAAGTTGAATAGCATTACCTTGCAATCCGGTTAATGTTTTCATATAAGTGTTGGTTAAATGATTATCAACAATTTTAAAACCTGTCCCATTCTCTTTCCAACCCAAGAAATAAGCTGTATTGTTATCTGTCTTGTTAATGGAAGGTGATGAAGCATAAAAACCAAATGACCAAAACTGTGT
>JAVHOS010000106.1:0-4671 GCA_036170205.1 Ignavibacteriaceae bacterium
ATCGTAAATGAGTAGTTACGAATTAAAAGCGGAAAATATCACCAAGGTTTTTGGAAGAAGATTAATATTTAAAGATGTTAATTTTTCTTGTAAGAACAATGGTATTTACGGCATCTCCGGTCCGAACGGTTCCGGCAAATCAACTTTTTTGAAAATCATTACCGGACTTATTTCGCCAACCAAAGGAAAGGTAACCCATTCTTTCGATGGAAAAGTGATTGAATCTGAAGATTTACACAATTATATTGGCTTTGTCGCCCCTTATGTGATCTTGTACGACGAATTTACCTCGGTAGAAAATATTCACTTTTTTTCAAAGATAAGAGGCATTAACTTTACTCAGGAAAAATTGGATTTTCTCTTTCAACATTTTGGCTTACTCGACAGAAAAAACGACCTTGTGAAAGGTTATTCGTCCGGGATGAAACAACGGCTGAAGTTTATCTTTGCCTTAATTCATTCGCCTAAAATCCTTTTCTTTGATGAACCTACTTCGAATTTAGATAATTCCGGTAAAGAAAAAGTTTACCAAACTGTAAAAGAAGAATCGCAGAACAACATCGTCATCATTGCTTCAAACGAAGACAGCGATTTGGCTTTATGCTCTACCGTTTTAGAATTAAAAAATTTCAAGATTGAAAGATTGCAAAATTAAAAGATTGCCGTTTGTACTGATAACTAAAAACTGATTACTGAAAACTATAAGATTAAATGTCGTCATACGCATTATTTAAAAAAGATTTAGCATCCGAACTGCGCACCCGCTACGCGATTAACTCGCTTGTAATGTTTATCGTGGTAACGATTAGCGTAATATTATTTTCGATCGGGAATGAGAAGATCAGCGATTTTCTTTCCGGCGGACTTTTTTGGGTCGTAATTTTTTTCTCTGCGATGTCCGGTTTATCCCGCGCATTTGTTTCCGAAGAAGAAAGAGGAACAACCTTAACGCTTCAGCTTATCGCATCGCCAACAACCATTTTCAGCGGAAAATTGTTGTTCAATCTGATTCTTGTTTTTGCGATGAATATTGTAATTGCTCTGCTTTATTCAGCTTTGTTCGAAGCTTTCGTTATTAAAAATTTGCCGCTTTTTCTTTACGCTTTTATTCTTGGAAATATCGGCATTGCGATAGCTTCAACGCTAATCGCTTCGATAATTGCCAAAGCAAGTTCAAAGGGAACGCTTTACCCGGTTTTATCGTTTCCTATATTACTGCCGCTTATGTTAACGCTGATCGATTTAACAAAGCAGGCAATGGATACTACAACGTTCAGCAGCAGTTATGTTGAACTTGCGATCCTCGGTTGTTACGATGTGGTAATGATCGCGGCTTCGTTTATGTTGTTTGATTTTATCTGGAAAGATTAATGTTTATTTCAATCACAAATAAGAAACTGTTATGATTTGGAAGATAGTCCTTTTTCTCTTAATCACTTTTGTATCAATCGCCGGAATAACGTTCCCGATAGTTGCGCACCCTCAACATTGGTACGAGTTCCCGCTTATTATGGGACTCGGTGAAAACGCAAAAATTATTTTTTTTCACGTCCCAACAGCCTGGCTAACCGTAATCGCGTTTCTCATGTCAACTATATACAGCATAAAATATCTCCGCAATAAAGATCTTGTTGATGATATTAAAGCGCATAGCGCCGCTCAACTTGGAATGGTATTCTGTATTTTAGCGACGATTACCGGTGCGGTTTGGGCAAAGTTTGCATGGGGTTCTTATTGGAGCTGGGATCCGCGCCAGACAAGCATTTTTGCGTTACTATTGATTTACGGTGCATTGTTCGCACTTCGCTCCGCTGTTGAAGTTGAAGAAAAGCGGGCGGCTCTTTCGGCAGTTTATTCGATTATCGCTTTTGTTACAGTTCCGTTTTTCATTTTTATTATGCCGCGGATTATGAGGGGTTTGCATCCCGGTTCAGCCGATGATACGAACGCCGGAACAGTAGTAAATTTTAAAATGAATGGAAACATGCTGCTCATCTTCTTCCTTTCGTTAATCGGGTTTACTATTTTATATTATTGGATGTGGTATGTGGGTTATAAATCAATGCTTTATAAAGAAAAATTAAATAAACAATATCATTGAGGTGAATGTTGGAAGAGTTCCTTTCAAAAAATGCAATTTACATCGTAATGATCATCGTCCTTATCGTTTGGGCGGGAGTCTTTGGATTTTTATTTGCGCTAAACAATCGAATCAAAAATATAGAAAAAGAGATAGAAGGAGATAAAGGAAAATGAAAAATAAATATATTTTCGGCGGAATAATTGCCGTCGTTTTTCTTGGAATGATGATTTTCTTATTCACGAAAAGCAACATTCAATACGAAAGCGATTTCGTAAAAGTAATGTCCAGCGATCGTACCATTAAAGCTACCGGAAGCTGGGTAAAAGAAAAAAGTTATGAAGTTAATAAATCTGAAAGAACTTTTGCCTTTTTCATGAAAGATGCTACCGGACGAGAAATGAAAGTTATTTATGCCGGAACAATTCCGAATAATTTTGAATCTGCACAAAGCATTGTAGTTACCGGACAGTATAAAAACGGCAACTTCCATGCAAAAGATATTTTGACGAAATGTCCTTCAAAATATCAAGACAAACAAAAGGCAGCAGCCAATTCTTAACAAATTGTTTGTGCTCTTTAAAAGTTAATTCCTAATTCCTAATTTTTAATTCCTAATTCAAAGGAGTTTATATGGCAGGCAGTATTTTAATTACCCTTGCGCTTGCATTCAGTATTTTTTCTATGGTGATGTATTTCTTTACTTACCGCGGCGCAAAAAACACGCTTAATATCGCGCGGATGTCTTACCACGCTATGGCGATGTTCGTAATCGTTGCATCCGCATTTCTTATGTATTTGATTATCACGCACCAATATCAATACGAATATGTTTACAGCTACAGCAACGACGATTTACCTTTCGGATTTTTGCTCTCGACTTTTTGGGCTGGTCAGCAGGGAAGTTTTATGTTGTGGCTTTTTGTTACCGCTCTGATCGGAGTTTTTCTTCAATCTTACACCGGAAAAAGAGATGATTTAGAACCGAGAGTGATGATGTTCTTCACTCTGGCAACAACATTTTTACTTGCAATGGTTTCTCCTTTGTTGAAAAATCCTTTCGCTTACATTTGGGCGGAACCGATGTTTCTTGAAACGGCAAAAATAAATTCGGTTTACCTTAATGCAGCATTCATGCAAAACTTTATGTTCAACGATCCAAACTCCGGACAGACTTTTGTTAAGATGAGCAAAGACCTTTATGCTACTTTACAAGGCGCTGGAATTTCCGTAAATCAATTTATCATTCACGGAAAAGGATTGAATCCGCTGTTGCAAAATTTCTGGATGCAAATCCATCCGCCGATTCTTTTTACAGGATTTGCGATGACCACCGTTCCTTTCTCTTTTGCAATGGCTGCACTTTTGAAAAATGATTATAAAGATTGGGTTCGTCAATCATTTCCCTGGATTTTAGCGGGCTCAGGAATTCTTGGACTCGGAATTATGCTCGGCGGTTATTGGGCATACGGAGTCCTCGGATGGGGCGGCTACTGGGCTTGGGATCCGGTTGAAAATGCAAGTTTAGTCCCCTGGCTTATTAGTCTTGCCGCAATTCATACCATGATCGTGCAACGCAAAACGCAAGCAAAAGGCGGTTTTGGAAAATTTGTTAAGACCAACTTATTGCTTTCAATTCTTGCTTACGTGATGGTTCTCTACTCAACATTTTTAACAAGAAGCGGCGTGCTCGGCGACGCTTCCGTCCATTCGTTTGTTGATCCGGGTGCGATTGTTTATCTGTTCCTAATAGTCTTCGTAGCAACATTCCTCCTGCTTGGCGTTGGAATGATCATCTATCGATGGAAATATCTTGAATCTCAAATTGTTGATGAAGAAAGTTTGCTTGCGCGCGAATTAGCTTTGTTCACTGCTACGGTTACTTTAGGCGCTTCCGCATTGATCGTTGCCGTTGGAACTTCAGCCCCAATTTTTAAACAATCGGTTGAGACGAGATTCTATAACGAAATGCACGTTCCGCTCGCAATCATCATCGGACTTCTTAACGGATTCAGTTTCTTACTTAAATGGCGTCATTCATCCGGTGAAGATATTTTGAAAAAATCAAAATTCTCTCTTATTGCAACGGGAGTTTTTGCGCTTCTGATAATTCTCTTCGGAAAAGTTTACGACATCATGATGATCTTACTTTCCGTTTCTGCGGCGTTTGCATTTTTTGTTAATTCGGAAATCGCTTACAAAATCTTTACCGGAAACAAAAAGATGCTCGGCGCTTATATCGCGCATATCGGTTTTTCGCTTTTTCTACTTGGAGTTGTCGGTTCGGCTGCCTACTCAAAACAGTTTGAAGTTGATTTGACAAAAGGAAAACCGGTTAAAGTTTTAGGACATACTTTGGAATTTACCGGTTACAATCCGATTGAAAATAATACGAAGTACGAGTTTAATGTTAGTGTAAAAGATGGGGACGGCGGCGGCGAAGCAAGAGTGATAAAACCTATTATGTTCATTAGTACCTTTAACAACAGTTTGATGCGAGAGCCCGATATTCTTGAAGGCTTTACAAAAGATTTTTACGTAACGCCTCTTTCTTATGAAGACGGTTCGAATGCAGAGAATAAACCGCAAGG
>JAVHOS010000107.1:0-4655 GCA_036170205.1 Ignavibacteriaceae bacterium
GCCTGACGGTAAGTTTTATCAGCAACATCACCGGCGGCAAAAACTCCCGGCACGTTTGTGTATGTTGAACCAGGAGTAACTTTCAAGTAACCAACTTCATCCATATCCAAAACGCCTTTAAACAATTTAGTATTCGGCTGGTGCCCGATTGCTACAAATAAACCATCGGCTTTTACTTCGGTTACTTCTTTTGTTACCGTATCTTCTAGCAAAACTCCGGTCATTTGTTTTCTTCCGCCTTCTTCTGTGCCGACAATTTCTTTAACAACTTTGTTCAGCATCATGGAAATCTTAGGATTTTTCTCAGTCTTTTCAGCCATAATTTTAGAAGACCTGAATGCTTCGCGCCGGTGAACAAGTACAACCTCAGAAGCATGATGCGTTAAATAATTTGCTTCTTCCATTGCGGTATCTCCGCCGCCAACAATTAAAACTTTTTGGTTCTTAAAGAAGAATCCGTCGCACGTAGCGCAGGCAGAAACTCCGTGTCCCATATAATTTGCTTCGCTCGGAATGCCGAGTAATTTAGCTGAAGCTCCGGTTGCAATAATTACTGTATCGGCTGTAAAAGTTTCATCATATGATTTTATTGTAAAAGGACGTTTTGAAAAATCAACTTCTGTAGCTTCTTTAAATTGACAATCTGCGCCAACGCGGATAGCTTGCTTCCGCATAATATCCATTAGCTCCGGACCTTGAATGCCGTGTTCAAATCCGGGATAGTTTTCTACTTCAGTCGTGATGGTTAATTGTCCACCGGGCTGCATTCCTTCGAGTACAAGCGGACTCATATTTGCTCTTGCGGTGTATAATGCCGCTGTTAATCCCGCCGGACCAGAGCCGATGATAATTACTTTACGATGATTATTTTCCATTAAATTTTCTCCAATTTATTTTTTCTTTATCGTTTGATTACACATTTAAGAAGAAGATTCATTTTTCTTCTTCAGTAAAAATTCTGCGTTACGTTTTAATCCTTTTAACTTCGTACGCAAGATAGGACTCTCCACAAACTTTTGATTGAAAGATTCTTCAGTCATATTTTCAATTAGTTGAAGCGATATTTCTTTATTTCCTTCTTTCGGTTGAAAATCTTTTTCGTTTGTTTCCACAGAAAATTTTTTATTCCACGGACAAACTTCCTGGCAAATATCGCATCCAAAAATCCAATTTTCAAATTTGCCGGAAAGAGATTTGTCAATCTCCCCTTTATTTTCAATCGTCAAATACGAAATACATTTGTTTGCGTCAACAACAAAATCTTGAACAATAGCGTTCGTTGGGCAAGCATCGATGCACGCTGTACAACTTCCGCAAAGGTTAAGAACTTTTGGCGAAGTGTTGAATTCGTAATTTGTAATTACCGTGGCTATGAAAAACCAGCTTCCACCATTGCGATTAATTACATTTGAATGTTTCCCAAGCCAGCCGATTCCGGAACGCACTGCCCAGGCTTTATCCATCACGGGTCCGGTATCAACGTACGTTTTAGCTTCAAACGTTGGATCAATTTCTTTTAACTTTTTTATAAGTTGATCGAGTTTCTCCCAAATAATTAAATGATAATCTTTTCCCCAAGCATAGCGGGAAACTTTTCCAAAATCTTCAGCATTTGAATGTTGATGCAAAGTGTAATAATTCATTCCCAAAGAAATAATACTTTTAACGTCCGGCAGAATCAATCGAACATCTTTCCGCTTTTCTAAGTTCCTCTCCATGTAACTCATTCCGGCGTTAAATTTATTCTTCAGCCATTCATTCAAATGTTCAACTTCTTCATGCAAATCGGAGTATTCAGCAAAACCAACGAGATCGAATCCAAGCGACTTTAAAACATCTTCTACAATTTTATTAGTTAGCTGCATTTCTGTTCCGTTGAACGGTCGGAATGATTACCATTTCAATTCCTTCTTAACAACTTTTATCCAAATTTCGTTCTCAAGAATTTTTACTTCGTAGGTTGATAATCCGCTTTTCCCATCCGGTTGTTTGCCGGTTTCCAAATTAAATTGCCATCCGTGAGCAGGACAAAAAACATACCCGGCGTCGAGAAATCCATCATAAATTATAGATGTGTGTTGATGCGGGCAAATATTTGAAAGCGCGTAGAATTTCCCTTTAACTTTGAAGAGCGCAATTTCTTCCGAGCCGACAATAAATTTTTTCCCTTGATTTTCTTTTACGTCACCTATCGAACAAATTTTAGAAAACCCTTCTAATTCACTCACAATGTTTCAAACCTTTCTCTTACAGAAAATCCTTTTTCGCTTTTTAAAACTGTTGCCGCAGCAAAAAAAGGATCATGTTCAAACACTAATTTCCAATTTTCTTCAACTGCTACGGGAAGAAGTTCTTTCTTTTCGGAAAGCGTAATTAAAGGCTGCAAATCATATCCCATAATGTATGGCAGCGGAATGTGCGAACTTGTCGGAAACAGATCACCGCAATAGAGAAGTGTCGTTTGCGTATCAAATATTTTGAAGAGCTGCTGTCCGATCGTGTGTCCGTTTACAGAAAGCAACTCAATTTCGTCGTCAAATAATTTTTCTTTCTCATTAAAAAAATGAAGCGCTCCGTTTTCATAAAGAGGTTGAAAATTATCTTTCAGATAACTCCCTTTATCACGATCCGTCGCTTTCATGCCCCATTCAAAATTTACTTTTGCTGCATGATATTTTGCGTTCGGAAAAGCGGGAATAAGTTTTCCGTTTTCTTCTTTTGTCGATCCGCCCGTATGATCGAAGTGAAGATGGGTGAGCAAAACATCGGTAATTTCAGAAGGTTCAATTCCCAATTCTTTTAAGGAATGTTCAAGCGTATGTTGCGAAAAATCAATCTCATAAATTTCTTTCGCTTTTTCATTCCACTTATTCCCCATTCCGGTATCGATCAAAATTTTTCGGAAATCAGAAACCAATAAAAGATTGCGAGTTACCAAAGAAATTCTATTCAGTTGATCGGCAGGATTAGATTTACTCCAAAGCGGCTTCGGAATAATGCCGAACATGGCGCCGCCATCTAATTTAAATCCGCCGGATAATATTGAGTGAACACTGTATTTACCTATTTTCATATACGTTTTTTAACCTTTGCAACAAAGTTAAAGAAGTTTATTTTAAAGAAAAAGATTCACATTTAATTTGAAAGAAATACTACTGAAGCCGCTAACAAAATTTCTCCCCGTTTTTATCATCGCCGTGCTCGCCGGTTTTGTCAACGCTCAAGATTCGACAAAAAGTTTAGCGATGAAGCCCGAACATTCTTTTCACATGCCTTTTACTCTTTTTTATCAATCTGATGTTTCGTATCAGCTTTATGAAAATTTTATGCTGATACGGAAAGCCAACGCCGGAGATGCCCAAGCCGCACATGAAATCGGCGTCCGTTATTTAGTTGGGCACGGATTTGATGCTGATACCGTTCAAAGTTATAATTGGATTGAAAAAGCTGCTGAGAAAAAACTTCCCGTAGCGTTGTACAATCTGGGAATTTTTCAAAACAACGGTTGGGGGACAGAATGGAATCCCTACAAAGCCTTCGATAATTTTTATGCTGCAGCTAAGGAAGATTTTCCACTCGGCAATTATGTTCTCGGATTATTTTTCACTGAAAACCTGGTCGTTCCGAGAGATTTATCGATCGCTTCTTATTTCATAAAGCGAGCCGCAAATCAAAATGTAGAGCAAGCTAAAGATCTTTTAAAGGAATTGAAAAAACGGAATCCGGCTGAGGTCGATTCAAATTATGTTGCAGCTTTTTTTAAGCAACGCGAAAAGGAAAAAACTTCGGATAAAAAGAAAGCTTACTCACTTTCGTTCCTTGATTTTACGGCGGATTCAACCGCAGCTATTGATGATTCAACGCTTCTGTTTGAAGCTATTCACGAAAAAGACAATTATGAGAGTGATAAAATATTATCTCCCACGGCTCAAACTGATTCAACTTTGATTAATAAAATGATTGAAGAAGCTGACTGGGGAAGTCCGGAGGCGCTTGCGTTGTTGGGCAGGTATTACGAAAAGGGAATTTCAGTTAAAAAGAATTTAATTACCGCCGCAAGTTATTATTGCCGCGCAGTTCGACTTGAATCTTACAAAGCTGCCCGGCTTTTATTTGACTTACTCAAAACTCCCAATTTTTTCGCTCACTTAAAAAGAGAAGTTGAAAAAGGAAACGCAGAAGCGGAGTTCGTTTGGAGCAGTTTGATCGCGCAACAGTTTGATAATCAAATTACTTCAAATGACGCGCTAAAATTTCTGCAAGAGGCGGCAAAGAAAAATTACTTACCGGCGTTAATCGAACTTGGCAATTGGAATGTCGGTGGAATCATTGCGGAGAAGAATATTACGGGTGGAGTCGAACTTTGGCAGAAAGCTTCCCGCCGCGGAAGTAAAGAAGCTGAAATACGATTACGTTTGCTTCAATTACTAAATGATGATTTTATTTTGAACAACGTTGAGGTTTTTCAACTGTTTATTGCCGGCGAAAACAAAGGTTCAATCCTTGCGCAAACAGCACTTGGGATTTGTTATTCAAAAGGAATTTTGGTAAAAAGAGATATGGCTAAAGGAGTAACCTACTATCGCAGAGCGGCATTTCGTGGAAGTCAAAACGCATTTTCAGCTTTAAAAAGAATTTATGATAATTTGCGACCG
>JAVHOS010000108.1:0-4617 GCA_036170205.1 Ignavibacteriaceae bacterium
GTTGTGCATATGGTGGGTGGAATTGCGGCTTTAGCCGGTGCAATTGTAATCGGTCCCCGTATTGGAAAATATGGCAAAGACGGTTCGGTACATGCTATCCCCGGACACAACATTCCTATGGCGATTATCGGTACATTTATTTTAGCGTTCGGATGGTTCGGATTTAATCCGGGTTCCACTTTATCCGGTAATGATTTACGAATCAGCGTTGTTGCCGTAAATACATTAATCGCTTCGGGCGCCGGCGCACTCTTCGCAACATTTTATATGATGTGGAAATTCGGTAAACCTGATCCAAGTATGATGGCGAATGGATTGTTAGCCGGATTAGTAGCGATCACCGCTCCTTGTGCATTCGTTCCTTCATGGGCTGCTTTTATTATTGGCGCGGTAGCCGGTGTGCTTGTAATTCTGGCTGTATTTTTTATCGATCAAAAACTTAAAATTGATGATCCGGTTGGTGCAGTTGCCGTACACGGAGTTAATGGTTTTTGGGGAATTATCGCTCTGGGACTTTTTGCCGACGGAACTTACGGCGATGGCTGGAATGGAGTAGCCGGAACAGTAAAAGGATTATTCTACGGCGACGGTGGTCAGTTGGTTGCTCAACTTATCGGCTCAGCGGCTGCTTTCATCTTTGTCTTCGGCGCGATGTATGGATTTTTCAAACTTCAAAATAAATTGTTCGGAATTAGAGTCGAAGCTAAAGATGAAATCGACGGACTTGATATGCCTGAAATGGGAGTTGTCGGTTATGTTGATGATTCAGCTTTCGGAAAAGATAGATAACTTTTGGTGCTCGTGTTATGTAGTTACAAAACGCCCGGTGTATGAGCCGGGTTTTTTGTTTTTTAAACTCATGTTATACAAAAGGCTGAATTGGTTTCTTAATCGTATTCTTAATATTTTTCTTAGTGTTTCCTTGTGCTCTAAGTGTCTCGGTGGTGGGAAATCCTTTACCACTTAGACACTTAGCTCACTCAGTTTCACTAAGAATTAAAAAATCTGCTAATTCGGTTCTGCGTAAGGTAAGTGATTAAGATAATTTTTTATTAGCAACTGTGTAACGTGAGTTATAAATTTGAAAATCTGGAATTACCAAAGAAGGATATCCCGCAACTTTTCTTCCAAAGGCAATTTTTGTATCGTTCTGAAATGTTTCGGCAAGAAACACATTCCCGACGCAACTATTTCATTCATTAAAAAGCTCGTCTCCGATTTCGTTAACTCATTATTTTATAAAGGTTATTGCAGAATGATCTGACATTGAAATTGGATCATCGTTTCGGGGAAAAGTTTCATTTTCGCCTTAAATCTCATTATAGGACATGGTTTTTGCATCTGGTTTTTGAAATTCTTTGAAATATCTCAAAAACCAACATTATTTCCTTTTGGTACAGTTACTGACTAATAACAACATGTTAAATCAAAGGAAAAATACTATGAAACAGAAACAACTGACTTATCTATTCGTGATTCTTTTGTTCGCAATCTTTATTTCATCAATTACGCTTGCAGATACTCATTATGTTGCTTCAGGCGGAAATATTCAAGCAGCCGTTGATTTGGCTGTTGATGGTGATCTAATCATTGTGAATGTTGGAACGTATCTTTTATCATCTTCAATATCTATTACAAAAAATGTAATTATCAGAAGCCAAAATGGCGCTTCTGTTACTTTTATTGACGGAAATAATTCCGTCCGATGTTTATACTTGAATAACACGGGTGCCATTCTAGACGGATTTACCATAACCCATGGACAGAATCTTGGCGGTTATGGCGGCGGCGTTCAATGCGATAACGGAACCGTTCAAAATTGCATTATTGAGAACAATGCCGCGCGAGATGGTGGCGGTGTTGCCCTGAACAATTCCGGAATGGTAATTAACTCTATTATCCGAAACAATACTGCGGACTGGGGCGGTGGCGTTCGCTGTTTTAATGGAACTGTTCGTGGTTGTTTAATCACTGAAAATACTGCCACACCTCACGGAGGCGGAATAAATATTTGGAGCGGTGGCACTGTTCAAAATTGTACGATAACCAATAATACAGCAACTGACGGCGCAGGAATTAGACTTTGGAACAATGGTATTGTGGAGAACTCGATTATTTATTCAAATACCGGCAGCAGCAATTATATCATCGATGCGGGACATGGGAACAGCCTTTCATATAGCTGCACAACTCCTCTTCACACCGGAACAGGAAATATTTCCGTCGATCCACTTTTTGTAAACGCAGCAGGCGGTGACTATCGCTTATCCGTTCCTTCACCGCTTATTAATGCAGGATTAAATACCGACTGGATGAATACAGCAACTGATTTAGATGCCAACAATAGAATTCTTGATGCAACCGTTGATATTGGCGCCTACGAATTTAAAAATGTGGTGTTAAACGGACCAGTTCCAACTGCGTCTTGGCCTGTAGGGAATCCGATAGAATACAACAACCCTCCAACACTAAATTGGTATTTGGGAGCTTCTGATGCAGGAATAACTTATGAAATCCAATGTGTTGTTGCAAGTGATCCATGGCCTGCAGACAATATCTACGCAACTTCATCAACTACTTCTTTAACTCTTGTTTCAGGCTTAACAAGCGGAGTTCAATATAAATGGAGAGTTAGATCAACTAATGGCATAACAAAATCTGCTTGGTCTATTTCTGAGTTGTTTACGATGGTAGCTGAGAACGCTAACGAACCGGTTGTTCCAACCGCTTCATGGCCCGTTGAAAATCCAACTATTTACATTAATCCCCCAACATTAAATTGGTATTTAGGAGCAGACGCTTCCGGATTGACATATGAAATTCAATACATAGTTTCAAGTGATCCATGGCCTGCAGATAATGTTTTTACAACTTCATCAGCTACGTCTTTAACTCTTGCTTCAGGATTAATAAGTGGAGTTCAATATGCATGGAGAGTTAGATCAACTAATGGTGTAACAAAATCTGCTTGGTCAACTGCTGAGTTGTTTACTATGGTAGCCAACACCACCGCTGAACCGGTTATTCCTATTGCTTCATGGCCCATTGGTAACCCAACAGTGTACAACAATCCCCCAACTTTGAATTGGTATTTAGAGATACAGGCAACCGGGTTATCTTATGAGATCCAATGTGTTGTTGTAGGCGATCCATGGCCTGCAGATAATGTTTTTGCAACTTCAGCATCCAATTTTTATACCTTTACTTCGGGACTTATTAATGGAACTCAATACGCATGGAGAGTTAGATCAACTGATGGAATAACAAAATCAGCCTGGTCAGTCACTGCGTTGTTTACTTTAGTAGCCAACACCGCCGGTGAACCGATTGTTCCGATTACATCATGGCCAATTGAAAATCCAACTATATACATCAATCCACCAACTTTGAATTGGTATCTGAATGCTTCTGCCACAGGATTATCTTATGAAATCCAATGTGTTGTTGCAAGCGATCCATGGCCTGCTGATAATGTTTTTACAACTTCATCATCCAACTCTTATACCTTTACATCGGGATTAACAAACGGAGTTCAATATGCATGGAGAGTTAGATCTACTAATGGTGTAACAAAATCAGCTTGGTCTACCACCGCACTATTTACGATGGTAGCTGATAATGCTAACGAACCGGTTATTCCAATTGCCTCTTGGCCTATTGGAAATACAACAGAGTACACGAATCCACCAACCCTAAATTGGTATTTAGACGCTTATGACATAGGACTATCTTATGAAATCCAGTGTGTTGTTGCAAGCGATCCCTGGCTTGTGGATAATGTGTTTGTTACTTCGTCAACCCATTCTTATACTTTAACTTCAGGATTAACAAACGGAGTTCAGTATAAGTGGAGAGTTAGATCGACTGATGGTGCAACAAAATCAGCTTGGTCTAATACTGCGTTGTTTACTATGGCAGCCGCATATTCACCTGTACCACCTATACCTGCCAGTCCGGCAAATGATGCAACAATAAACACTTCTTCGCCGGAATTATTCTGGTATTTGCCTACTGCTGCACCTGATCAAAAATATGAATTAAGTTATTCAACTTCCTCAGATATGTCCAATGCTATAATTGTTGGTAACATTGATGCTCTGCAGTATAAATTAGATAATTTGAATAGCGGTTCTACCTATTATTGGATTGTTCGATCTAAAATATCTGATGGAACTCCTTCAATTGCATCCCCAAAAGGTACATTTAAAGTTGGAGGAACAACAGACTTAAATGATTCTAAAAAAAGCAGCATCCCTGATAAATTTAACTTGTCCCAGAATTATCCAAATCCGTTCAATCCGACAACAACCATTCAGTTTACCGTTGTAAAGCAGGAAGTAATAAAATTAGTTATCTATAACACGCTTGGAGAAGAAGTAAAAACCTTGATCAACGCAAACTACGCTCCGGGCAAATACACTGTAGCATTTGATGCAAGTGAATTTGCAAGCGGACTTTATATCTACCGGATATCTAACACAAGTACAATGATAACAAAGAAAATGATGCTGTTGAAATAACACGGCAAAAGAGCCCCCGCCAAAGTCTCCTTCTCTGAAATGGGAGGCAAAATGGTCCAAGCCCGACAACTGATGCCGGGCTTTTTTTTTGCTCACT
>JAVHOS010000109.1:0-4597 GCA_036170205.1 Ignavibacteriaceae bacterium
GAAGTTGCATAAAGAACGTCTGGATTTCGTGGATCAAATGCGATATTATTTACGCCGGTATTTTCGCTGATATTTAAAACTTTGTTCCAAGTTTTTCCGGCATCAATGGTTTTAAAAAGCCCGCGATCGCCGCCCGAACCCCAAACAGAGCCTTCAGCAGCAACATATACAATATTTGAGTTTCGCGGATCAATGGAAATTCCGCCAATTTGTCGCGAATCTTTTAATCCCATAAAAGCCCAGCTTTGTCCGCCATCGGTTGATTTATAAACTCCCGTTCCGTAACCAAGCGCGCGTTGATGATTGTTCTCGCCGCTTCCAACCCAAACAATGTTCGCGTTGGAAGGATCAAGTTTTACAATGCCAAGAGAATAGGGAAGTGAGTCTGCAATCGCGTTCCAAGTTGTACCGTTATTTGTGGTTTTCCATAAATTTCCGCTTGCGGTTGCAACGTAATATTCACTTTTGTTGTTCGGATTAACCGCAAAGTCGGCAATTCTTCCCGAGTTCCATGCCGGACCAATGCTGCGGAATTTTAATCCGCTAAACGTGCCGCTGTTAAATTTATCTTTTGTTTCTTCTTTTTGTGCAAACAGCGAAAGAGAAATTAAAAAACAAACTAAAAGCGCAAAAAATTTTTTCATCGAGAATCCTTTAATATTGTTTATCAGATAATTTTTAAGAAACTTAATTCTGTTGTTTTAAAATAGTTATCTTTTTTCAGTTGACAATTCCCTCTCATTTAATTATTTTAAGCTTGTAATATTTAACATTAAACATAAAAGAATGAAAACAACAAAAAAATACGGTAAAAAACAGGACTTAGCCCTATCCATGTGGGTGAAGCTTGCCAGAGCTTATTCAACATTCAGCAAAAAATCGTTGGAAAATATCCGCAGCTTTAAATTAACCGAACCGCAGTTTAGCGTATTGGAAAGCCTGGGGCATTTAGGTCCGATGACCATTGGCACTCTTTGCACGAAACAACTCGTAAGCGGCGGAAACATGACCCTGGTGGTTGACAATCTTGAAAAAGAAGGACTTGTTCAACGAATTTATAATAAAGAGGATAGACGAACTATCAACGTTCAGCTTACGCCAAAAGGGTTAACTCTTTTCGAAGAAATTTTCTCCCAACATGCAAAACATATTGAAAAACTTGCTTCTGTTCTCTCTGAAAAAGAGCAGGAAGAGCTGGCAAAATTGTTAAAAAAACTTGGAACCGGGTTGTCGGGAACTAAATAAAAAATTTTTACGTTGATACTTTAAACTTAAAATATCATAACTCAAAGAACTTTATTATGCAAATTGAATCTTCAAATACAGCACAAACAAACGAGATACTAAACCTAATTAAGAAAAGATGGAGCCCGAGAGAATTTGATCCTTCAAAAAAAATATCTCCGGAAAATATATCACTTCTCTTTGAAGCCGCACGCTGGGCTCCTTCAGCATATAACGATCAGCCGTGGAATTTCATAATTGTTACAAAAGATAATCCCGAACAATTTGAAAAAATGCTTAATCTTTTACTGGATGGAAATAAAATCTGGGCAATTAACGCATCGGCCTTAATTTTAACCATAGCTTCACTTCGCGCTTCGCACAATGGTGACGAAAATTTTCACGCCATATACGATCTTGGCGCAAGCGTTACAAATTTGTCTCTGCAGGCGGTTGGACTAAACATTCACGTTAATCAAATGGGGGGTTTTTATCGCGATAAAGCGACAAAAGCATTTCATTTAAACGAAGAGTATCTCGCTGTTTCTATCCTTGCATTAGGTTATCTTCCCGAGACCGAAACTTTTAAAGAAAAAAAAGAGCGGCACTTTGCTAAACGAAAAAGAAAATCGTTAAATGAATTTGTGTTCACTAATAACTGGGGAACCCCTTTTTTCGAAGTAAATGATTTTCAGAATAATTAAGTATTACTTTGATTAAAATTATTAAAAGCAACCAAAGGGGCAGAACAAAAATTGACTGGCTCGACAGTTTTCATTCTTTTTCTTTCTCCGATTATTTTGACAGAAATAGAATGCACTTCGGTTCGCTGAGAGTTTTAAACGAAGATTTCATCGATCCGGCATCCGGATTCCCCATGCATCCGCACAAAAACATGGAGATAATCACCTACGTTTTACAAGGCGCGCTCGAACATCGAGACAGCACAGGAACGCATTCGGTAATTCGGGCGGGAGACTTGCAAAAGATGACTGCCGGTAAAGGCGTTTATCATTCTGAATTTAATCCTTCACAAGTAGAAGACGTTCACCTGTTCCAAATTTGGATTATGCCGGATCAAAACGATTTAACTCCTTCTTACGAGCAGATCACTCTTGATAAAAATGAAAGAAAAAATAAACTTCAACTTGTTGCATCAAACAATAAGAGTGAAGGGAAAATTTTCATCAGTCAAGACGTAAATCTCTACTTAGCTGATCTTGAAAATGAAACAGAAATAAAAGTGAAAATTGAAAAAGGAAGAGGGATTTTTCTTCAAACAATTTCGGGTGAGTTAACCGTTGGGAATATTACCCTTACAAAAGGTGACGCTCTTGAAGTTACCGAAGAAAATGAACTCGTTATCCTTTCTAATACCGGCGCCGTACTTATGTTATTCGATGAAAAAATTTAAACTCAATCAATAAAAACAAAAAAGGAAACCAAACATGAAAAAAATCATCATCGCAGCCGTAGCATTGCTGTTAATTACTGCAAGTTCGTTTGCACAAACAAAAATCTGGAAAGCCGATAAAGCGCATTCTAAAGTCGGATTCTCAATTAGTCACCTCGTCGTTTCGGAAGTTGAAGGAAAATTCTCTGACTACGAAGCTACCGTTACTACCGACGAAAAAGGAAAACTACAAAAAGTTGAAGCAGTCATTAAAGTCGCTTCAGTAAATACTGATAACGAAGCAAGAGATAAACATTTGAAATCGGACGATTTTTTCTCCGCAGAAAAATTTCCTGAAATTACTTTTGTCAGCAAATCGATCAAAGCAACCGGAAAAAACGGTTACAAAATTACCGGCGATTACACCATGCACGGCGTAACCAAATCCGTTACGTTAAACGCTAAATTTAACGGAGAAATTAAAGACCCATGGGGAAATCTGAAATCGGGCTGGAGTGCAACCACAACCATTAACAGATTTGATTACGGTTTATCGTGGAGCAAAGCCGTTGAAACCGGCGGACTTGTGGTTGGTAAAGATGTTGACATCAGTTTAAAGCTTGAATTTGGTTTGCAAAAGTAAATTTGTTTTGCTCTTTATTAATGCGGCGATTTAGAAATAGATTGCCGCTTTTTATTTATGGATTTTGATAATCAGAAATCCTTAATCTCCGTTCGCAAATCTTGTCCGGGAAATTTTAACTTATTTTTCCCCGATTTCGCCTAAAATTTGCCCTATAATCACGTCTCTAAATTCCTTATATTTTCATATAAAAAGGATAATTTTATGACTGAATATTTCATTGTTAGAGCAATCCACGTTATCTCGGTGATTGTGTGGCTTGGCGTAATTCCAACCGATTTACTTTTACGCAAAACTATTCGCGCAAAAAAAGGAACCGAAAGCGAAAAAACGCTTCTCTCTTTCTGGCTGAAAATAACAAACTTAGGCGGCATGGCCGGCGCAACGGGAATTATCCTTTCGGGAATGTTTCTTTCTATTTCCATGAATTACGGCTTTTTTCAATTTGCATCCGGAGCTAATCATTGGCTCTATACAAAACAATTTGTTATTACCATCGTAATGATCTTGATCGGAGCCGTTGGCATTCCAACCGCAAAAAAAATTCGTCTCGGCATTGAAGAAAGTGTTGCTGAAAATTCGCCTCTTTCAGAAGAAGTTTATAAAAAAATTGCTTTACTCGAAAAAGTTTTAACGGCTGTAAATTTGCTTATCGTTATTAATCTGCTGTTGGCTTTAACAAAGGATTTGATGTAAGAATGAATCTTTTATTCAAAATTTGTGTTAGTATTTAAGTAGCGTAGGATGAAGAAAGTCGCCATTCTCGGCTCAACCGGTTCGATCGGAATTAACACGATAGAAGTGATCAGAAAATTTCCGGATCACTTTTCAGTTGAAGCCTTAACCGTAAATACGCGCATCGATCTTCTTGAAAAACAGATCGACGAATTTCATCCAAAAGTTGTTGCCGTAAAAAATGAAATGCTTGCTGCTGAATTGAAAAAAAAAATCGGAAGTAAATGCGAAGTTCTTTCCGGTGAAAAAGGATTGCTTTCAATTGCCGCCGATTATGATTACGATATTTTAGTCGGCGCAATGGTTGGTTTTAGCGGATTAACGCCAACCCTTGAAGCGATAAAAAGAGGGAAGCGAATCGCTCTGGCTAACAAAGAAACGCTTGTGGTTGCAGGTGAATTAGTTACTGAGCTTGCAAAAAAATATAACGCGGAATTCCTTCCAGTCGATTCCGAACACAGCGCGATTTTTCAATGTCTGGTTGGAGAAAAAGTTTCTGAAGTTGACAAATTAATTTTAACGGCTTCCGGCGGACCGTTTTTGCATAAAACGAAAACGGAATTAGCCGGAGTAACAGTTCAAGAAGCGCTCAATCATCCGAA
>JAVHOS010000110.1:0-2009 GCA_036170205.1 Ignavibacteriaceae bacterium
GATTCGGCTTCGTCAGAAATTCCGCGGTGTTCATTTCCGAAAACCAGCGCGACTTTCTTTGTCAGATCAAAATCATAAAGGCTTTTTGGATTTCCTTTTAATGATGAAGCGAGAATTGTAAATCCTTCTTCATGTAAAGTCTGATAACACTTTTCTACCTCAGTATATTTTTCTTTCTCAACCCATTTGAAAGCTGATGCAGAAGATTTACTTCCGATCTTCGGATATTTTTCAATGTTATAAATAAGAGAAACTTTGGGGATTCCTACAGCATCACACGAACGGAAAACCGCACTAACGTTATGGGGATCGTGAACATTTTCAAGGACAAGACGAAGTGAATCCTGCCGCGCAGAAGCAACGGCAATGATCTTTTCTTTCCGTCGTTCTGTAATTTGTTTTCTCAACTCTTGTGGAAGATTAATTTATAAATTGATTGACATGCGCTTCTACCAGCTTTGTCAACTAATATTCTGTGGTTTTCATCTAACTTTAAATAATATCTGGCTAACGAAACAATTTTTTCGATTGCTTCATCTTCTTTCGGCGCCCAAGTTTCACAGCCGTTAATCGAAGGAATGGCTGCAGAATATCCGTCAATCGCTTTTGAGATAATAATATCTAAAACCATTTAGTATGAAGACTCGCTTTTCTCGCCCATTACAATTTTTACACTTGCGCTTGCGCCAATGCGGTCAGCGCCGCTTGCAATCATTGCTTCAGCATCTTCTTTGGATCGAATTCCACCTGAAGCTTTTACACCAATTGCAGAGCCGACAATTTTTTTCATAAGAGCTATATCTCCAACGGTGGCGCCGCCTTTTGAAAATCCGGTGGAAGTTTTTACAAAATCAGCGCCGGCTTTTTTGCAGATTAGACAGGCTTTTACTTTTTCTTCATCGGTCAAAAGAGCAGTTTCTAAAATTACTTTACACACATTACGATGCGCTTTTACCGCGAGCACAACTTTATTCACATCATTCAACACATATTCGTAATTTCCGCTTTTCAATTGACCGACATTAATTACCATATCAATTTCCGTTGCGCCGTTCGCAATTGCCTGTTCTGCTTCCAAACGTTTAACTTCTGTGGTAGTTGCGCCCAGCGGGAATCCGATTACCGTACAAACTTTAACATCCGTTCCTTTTAATAAAGAAGAGCAAAGCGGAACGAATCCGGGATTAACACAGACGGAAGCGAAATGATAGTGTTTAGCTTCAGCGCAAAGTTTGGTTATTTCATCGTTGGTCGCGTCGGGTTTTAGCAGTGTGTGATCGATCATTCTTGCAAGAGAAAGATCCGGAAGATGATCTCCGACTCCTAAACCGGCGGAAATTCTTTCTGCGCCAACATTAACAATATTCTTAATTGCATTGGGTTGAGTGATAACGTTTGTCTCCCAACCTTTACAAGTATCGCCTTGACAATAAAAATCACGCAAAGATTTTTCTAAAAATACCTGCGACACAATTCTTTCAATTTTTGATGAATCCATTTTACTTCCCGGATTTTAAATAAGCTTTAAAAGTATTTTTTAACAGCATCGCTATCGTCATTGGTCCAACGCCGCCAGGCACAGGAGTGATAAATGAAGTTTTCGGCGCAACGTTTTCAAAATCAACGTCGCCGACAAGTCTGTATCCCGTTGGTTTACTTGCATCTTCAACACGATTAATTCCAACGTCAATTACCACAACGCCTTCAGTAATCATATCGGCTTTGATAAAGTGTGGAACTCCGATTGCCGCGATTAAAATATCTGCCGATAACGTGTATTTTTTCAAATCACTCGCTGCGGAATGGCAAACGGTAACAATCGCATTTGCGAATTCTTTTTTCTGAAGCATAATATTCGCGATCGGTTTACCCACAATGTTACTGCGACCAACTATCACAACGTGCTTCCCTTTTGTTTCTATCTTATATCGTTTCAGTAATTCTTGAATTCCGGCTGGAGTGCATGGGAAAAATGTATCGTTCCCGATAACCAAATTGCCAACACTTAT
>JAVHOS010000110.1:2109-4593 GCA_036170205.1 Ignavibacteriaceae bacterium
GAATCATAAGGACCCGTCATTCCAACATCCGTAATGAAACCGGTTCCGTTAGGAAGAATACGTTCATCACTTGTTTGCACATGAGTATGCGTTCCCACAAGCGCGCTGATCTTTCCATCTAAATAAGTTGCAAGCGCGGCTTTTTCTGCAGTCGCTTCGGCGTGGAAATCAATAAAAATTACTTTGGTCTCCGATTTTATTCTTGAAAGTATCCAATCAGCCGAACGAAACGGGCAATCGATTGTTGCCATATAAGCTCTGCCTTGCAGATTTACAACGGCAACTTTTCCCCTTTTCGTTTCAACAATCACATAACCGTTGCCGTGTGCACCTTTCGGATAATTAAGGGGTCTGAGCACTCTTGGTTCATTCTTTAAATATTCTTGCGTTTGATGTTTATCCCATGTGTGATTTCCGCCGGTAATAGCGTGAACGCCAAGGTTAAAAAGGATTTCGCCGTCTTTCGGTAGAATTCCTTTTCCATCCGCCACGTTTTCACCATTAGCAATAACCGCGTCAGCTTTGTATTTTTGGATCATTCCCGGCAGCCAGGTTTGCACGAAGGTTAATCCCGGTTTGCCAATAATATCGCCGATAAAAAGTATATTAATTAATTCCATATTCTTCTAATTTTGTAAAGAAAATATAACTAAATAAGTAGAGACATGCCATTGCAAGTTTCTCCAAAGAAAAGAATTGAGAAAAATTTCTCCGGTTTTGTATGCTGAATACTGAAATATTACAACTCCCAATTGAAGAAGCGGAGTTTTCCGTTGTGGATGTTGAGACCACAGGGTTAGGTTCGGCGAATAATAATATCATAGAGATCGGTTTGGTGAAAATTAAAAATTTCAAAGTGATTGATCGTTACAATTCATTCATTAATCCGGGAAGATCGATTCCGCCTTTCATTACGCAGTTCACCGGAATTTCCAACGATGATGTTTATGATGCACCATTTTTTGAAGATTTGGTAAAACCGTTACAAGATTTTTTAGAAGATTCGGTTTTAGTCGGACACAATTTGCAATTCGATTTAAGTTTTCTGCGGAAAGAATTCCAAGTTTGCGGAGTAGAGAATTATCAACCGCTTCAACTTTGTACATTGCGGTTGGCAAGAAGGATTTATCCGAATCTAAAAAGCCGTTCACTTGGAAATCTTGCAGCGCACCTTCGCTTAAAAAATGAAGACGCGCATCGCGCTTATGCTGATGCCGAGGTTACGGCAAAAATTCTTCATGTGCTCGTCGAGCAATTGAAAGCCGCAGAAGGATTCCAAATTGTTCAGGAATTTATTAATTACCAGTATCAGTCAGTTCAATTAAAGCCCAAAGTACCGTTAAAGAAAAATCTTGCGGATGCGTTTCTTTCGCTGCCGAAATCTCCGGGCGTTTATTTCTTTCTAAATAAGAAGGAAGAAATAATTTATATCGGGAAGGCAAAATCACTGCGCGATAGAATAAAATCATATCTCTCCCCGACTTCCGCGCGGAAGAGTAAAAAGATTTTAACAACTGCTCACAAGTTTAAAACGATAACTACAAAAACGGAATTAACCGCTCTGCTTGCTGAAGCGGAATTGATTAAAAAAGTAAATCCGAAAATGAACGTGATGCTTAAACAGTATCACAATAAATATTTTTTAAAAATTTTAACTACTCATGCCGCGCCGAAAATTGAATTGACAAATAAATTTTCATTTGATGGGAATGATTATTTCGGAATGTTCATCTCGCGGAAACTTGCACAGCAAGTGCTTGAAATGATAGATAAAATATTTCTTCTGCGGGAGTGCGATGAAAAGGAATTTAAAAAGAATAAAAGATGTTTCCTTGCAGACATTGAACGCTGCACCGCCCCTTGTACAGGCAGTGCGATAGAACCATACTTTGATGAAGTACAAAATGTATATGAGTTCCTTTACGGTAAAAACCAGTTTGCAGTTAATCGCCTTGTTTCCAAAATGAAAAGTTATTCCGATCAACTTCGCTTTGAGAAAGCAGCCGAGGTAAAAGAATTAATCTCGCTTGTTTTATCGCAGATTCATAAATCTTCTTTGCTTGCCGAGCCGATAAATACGGCGAATGTGTTATTTGAGATTTCAGGATTTGAAGGACAAAAAGATTACTTGCTTCTTTTAGAAGGAAAACTTTTTATAAAAGATTACCTTGTGAACGATGAACTTAATTTTGATCGCGCGTTGGATGATTATTTTGCAGGAACAACGCAGCTTGATTTTATTCCAACAGAAGAAGATTTGGAAAAGATCAAAATTTCTTTGAACTGGATAACGCAGCATCGGCACGCAATTAAAATCTTTTACCTTAAAGAATATGAAACGAAGGCGGAACTCTTTAGCAAAATGGAGCGCGGAAAGTCGGTGTCTTCTTCTCCAAGCGAACATTATTTTGAAATAAATAATTTCCTTCCGCAAGAATAATTTTCTGTTTATCGCTTTGAAAATCAAACAGAAGTATCTAAGTT
>JAVHOS010000111.1:0-4445 GCA_036170205.1 Ignavibacteriaceae bacterium
AAGAAAGCAAAAGCCGGTTCATGGTTACAGATGAACCGGCTTTTTTACTTAATAAATAATTTTGATTGTTGCCGGAAGTTCTCTAATAACAATATCGCCATCACTCCACGGTTTCAACTCTTTTCCATTTACGACAACTTTTTTTATGGTTTCTGCGAGCGGAAATTTCTTCAGCACAATTCCCCCTTCCGGAATTTCCGTTTTTCCACTGACAGAAATATTGAATGCTTTCTCTGTTTCTTTTTTTATTGAATACGAAATTGCTCCATAATATGTTTGAAGATTATTGAAACTTATTCCTTCTTTTGAATCCAGCCATTCACGTAAAATTCCTGCGCCGAGAACAAGCGAATGGTCCAGTTCGTCCTCATAAACAAAGAATGATCGCAGCGAAGAAATGTAATCCGAACCAACCCAAGTATGCGGCATATCTCCAATGAACCGCGCTGTTTTTGGATCTTTCCAAACCACTTCCGCCCAATGATTCCAACCTTGCGGACGCTGGTCGCGGAAGAAAAAGTCAAGCAGTGCGTGTGCTCGTTCAAGCTGATTCAAGTAGATGAAAGCTCCAACGATTCTGATTTCATACGGAGTATAATTTATCCAATTGAAAGAAGGATCATCTCTTCGCTTGGTGAAGAAATCAAAATATCGATCGAACGTGTTATCTAAAAACGGCTGCGGCAAATTTCTTTTTTCGTTGCATGGATAAAGTGAGATGGCAGTTGAAGTGGCATCAAAATCTCCTAATTCGGCGCAGCCGGGAATGTAGTTGATCTTTTTGTTTTTAACAGCAAGATCCAACGAGTTGACGAGATTTATTGAAAATTCATCTCTTAGCGAAATGAATTTTTGCAGATAGTCATTCTCGTTTAAAGCAGCGGCAATTTCAACGGCATCCTTCAATCCTTTGATTGCGAAAAAATCATCCCAGTAAGAATGCATCGGTTTTTCGGAATAACCTTCGTGGCTAATTGATTCGGGCAGCAAACCGTAAAAAACTTTTAACGGATCAATTGTTCTGTAATTTTCCGTCCTTCTTTGATTCATCAAATATTCAATATAATTCACCGCTTGAACAACGTTATTAAATTTCGATCGAAGGTAAGTCGTATCTTTTGTAAAAAGAAAATATTGGTTGATCAAATAAATTAGTTGTCCGTGACTATCATTTTCCGGAACCGGATCAGCTCCTCGTTTATCAACTACACAGGGGACTTTCCCGTTCATATATTGAAAAGAAGCGTACCAATCGATAAATTCCTTTACCTCTTTAGTGATCCCAAGCTTTAGTAAAGCAGAAGATGTTAATGATCCGTCGCGGATCCAAGACCTTTCATATGAGCGTGAGCCTGGTTGAATTCCGACACTATCCCGGTTGATTAAAATGTACGCCAATGTTGTACGAAGCGTATTAATCCATTTTTGGTATTTCGGAGGGAGTTTTATATCAAGGACGTTAAGTTTTTCTTTCCAAAACTTCTTTGTCTCATCAAGTTTAGTTTCAAAATATTTATTCATTTCGGCTTCTGAAACAAATTCCGGCAACGGTAAAGTTGAGGTTTGAAAAGGTGAAACAAAATGAAATTTCTTTTCTTCTCCCGGCATTAAAACAAATTGATACTCAAAAGCTGCGGATGCAAAACCTTGTACATCTTCAACATTTTTTGCTTTTGGAAGATCATTTTGAGCAATGAAATCAACGATATCGCCTTGATCAAAACCTGTCGCGCCGAAATTATCCGGCTTATCCAAATAATAAATTGCTTTGTCGTTATTGATTAAAACTTTATCGTTCGAATAAGTTATTGATTCAACTTTTGCAAATCCGCCTTGTGTATTTAGGAATTGATATGAGGGATTCACTTGAAACGGACGGAGTGCGAAATAGATTTTCCCCGATTGCTTTTTCCCCGATGTGTTTTTTAGACAGTATGAAATATTCAATGATGAATTACCAGCTTCTCCTTCGGCAAATGTTTTAATTGTGAGCTGAAGATTATCCGAAGTGCGCTTAACGATTGGAATCGGGAGGTAATCTTCTTCAAGTGATTGGTCATTCTTTGTGTCATTCCACGCTAAAAATTTCCCGTTGTTAACAATGAATGGTTCAAGAGAGAAAGAAGATTTATCAACTTCAATTTGACCTTCTTCGTTTATTAACGCCTCTTTTCTATCGCCGTTCACGCCAACAATTGTAAAGTAGGAAGCTTCGTCGAGCAAATATTTCGGAAAAAATCCCCGCGGTTTTCCTTGTGCAATAGTTTTGTAAATATTGTTTGGTGACGATGAAAAATCAAGATTCAGTAATTCAATTTCTTTTATTGAGTATCCGTTTCCATTCCCGGATTTTTTCAAAGCCAATTTTAGAAAACGCGCTTCCGCTTCCGGCAGCGGAATAAAACTTGTAACGCAATTCCCATCATTAACCGTGTAAACCGTTTGCCAACTTTTGTTATCCTCAGAAAGTGAAATAGTGAATTCTTCCGCATATTTTTCTTTATCCCAATCGATCTTTAAACCGCCAAATTCGCTTGTCCGATGGAGATCAAAAATGAGACTTGATTCGTTCTTGGAGGTAAGAGAATATTCAGTTTTTAGGTTTTTATCAAAGAGATTTTTTGATAAAGTGGTTGTCCCAACCGGAGAGATTAACTCAGGTGCAAATTTATTTTCTTGCACCGAATCAAGCGGACTAAAAGTAAAATCATCAAAATAAAGCGTTCCTTTACCGCCGTTAACCGAAGAGATCATAAATTCAATTTTATCAATTCTCGCCGGTTTTATTTCGGTACTTGGTCCCCAAGCTTTTGAAATATGACGCTGTTTAATTTTAATTTTTACCCAATCTTTCGGAAAGGTATAATCCCGGTAAATTGTCCACCAGACGCTCGTTCCTTCGGTATCGAGAAGTTTAAATTCAAGATTGTTATTAGGCGAAGAAGCTTTTAAGTAGAATGAGAATTCATAATTTGCCGGAAATGAGAGGGGAAATTGTGTTTGGATTCCGCCATAACCGGAACCACCAACAAAATTATAGTCGAGTTTCAAACAATCACCGGAGACGCCGGGAACTGTGGAAGTTGAAACATCGACCAAATCGGAAGCGATTATTTTCCACTTTTTGGTGTTGGCAAAATCATCAATGGTAACTGCCTGCTGCGAAAAAGCAAAAGGAATTACCCAAAAAGCGAAGAGGAAACGGGTGCTGAATTTTAATTTCATAGCAATTCATCCCTTAAATTTTTCATATTATTTGATAAAATGAGAATATTTTGATAAATTTCTTTACATGAAAACGATTACATTAAATTAAATTTAAAAAATGACAATTACAATTAAAGAATTGGCGCAAAAGTGCGGAGTCTCTACAGCTACAATAAGTCGGGCATTAAATGATGATCCGTGCGTTACAAAAGAGACAAAAGAGAAAGTCCTTTCCATGGCTGCGGAGCTAAATTATAAACCCAATTTGCTTGCACGGAGCTTTGTAACAAAAAAATCGAACATCATTGGATTGGTGATGCCCGACATTCACGGCGAATTTTTCATGGAACTTATCCATGGTGTGGATGAAGTTTGCTACCTCAATAAATATTACACGATGGTTTCCAGTTCGCACGGAAAAAGATCAACCGCAGAAGCAATTATTGATTTTATGAGCAGGGGAATTGTCGGCGGGATAATTTTAATGACCCCTGCAATTGATGATGAGGTTCGAAAACTTCTTCGCCTTAATCAACTACCGACTGTTGTAATTTCGGGTAAAAGAGATTTTGATAAATGCGATTCGATCAGCATTGATAATTACAACGGCGCTTACTCGTTAACGGATTACATTATCAATGTTAAAAAATTTAAAAAGATCGCTCACATATCTGGACCTCTCAACAATAACGACGCCATCCAGAGGCAGCGCGGTTACATAAATGCCTTGGAGGATAATGGAATAGCCGTTAATAAAAATTGGATTGTCGAAGGCGATTTTACAACATTCGGCGGGCAAGCCGCGAGCACAAAATTATTAAAAATGAAAGAGAGACCGGAGATCATTTTCGCCTCGAACGATATGATGGCGATCGGTTGTTACATCACTGCTAGACAATTAAATATGAAAATTCCGGTTGACTTCGGAGTCGCGGGATTCGATGACATTTTCGCTTCTCAATTTCTTAATCCTCGATTGACGACTCTGCATGTGCCTATCTATGAACTTGGAAAAGAAGCGGCAACTATTTTGATCCAACGAATGAACAAAACAGAGATGGCTGACTTCAAACATATCACAGTGCCAACTGAATTAATTCCCGGCGGCTCAATTTTACCAAAACATTGACAAAAAAATATATGAACACATACTCAACTAAATACGGACAATTTTCCAGCGATGGAAATGAATATATTATTAAAACTCCCTTTACCCCTAAGCCGTGGGTGAATGTTAT
>JAVHOS010000112.1:0-19464 GCA_036170205.1 Ignavibacteriaceae bacterium
TTTCATTCAACCATGCAGCCATACACTCATTCTTGAGCGAATAAAGACTTATGACTGAATGGATGAACGAATGGTTTTCTAATGACCATTGACCGTTGACAAATGACAGCTTCTCCTTTTTTATTCAACTTTTTGTTCGAATACTTCTTTCATCAGGTCTAACAAAGCCGCCTTGGAAAATGGTTTTGAAATATAGTGAGAACAGCCGGCGCCAAGGAATTCTTCTTTATCGCCGCGCATAGCAAATGCAGTAATTGCAATAATTGGTGTTTTTTTATATTGCGGCAATTCACGGATAAGTTTAGTGGTTTGCATTCCATCAATTCCTTTGGCAAGGTTAATGTCCATCAAAATGGCTTCATACTTGTTTCCTTTAGCCATTACAACGCCGTCCTGGCCATTTCTTGCCCAATCAAGTGAAACCTTATTTTTAAGAAAGTGTTTAACAACCGAGAAAGAAATTTCTTCATCCTCAACATAAAGCACTTTCCTTAACAAGCTCTCATCCGGTTTAGCTTCCGGTTTTACGATAGGTTTCACAGGTTCAAGCGGCTCTTGCAAAACTGCTTTTTCTTTTGAAACAACTTGTTCTACATTAGGCAGTTTTATATTAAAAGTTGAACCTTTCCCCAATTCACTTTCTACCCATACTTTTCCCTTTAATTGCTCAATAAAGTTTTTAGTAATGGTTAAGCCGAGACCGTTTCCTTCAAAACTTCTACCGATACCCTCGCTCCCCTGCCTAAATTCTTCCCAGATAATTTCTTGTTTCTCTTTGGGAATTCCAATTCCGGTGTCACAAACTTTGATGATGGCAAAATTCTCAGTCCCTGATTCTTCGGACGAAAGTTTAATAGTTACGCCTCCTTTTTGAGTAAACTTTAGTCCGTTGTTTATCAAATTATTTATTGCGTGGCGTAATATTCGGGCATCGGTAGTTATGGTAAGGGCATTAGTTGAAACTTCGGAGCGGAGATAAAGATTTCTTTCTTTTGCAATCGGTTGAAACAATCCGCAGACTTCTTCTACAATTGCAAGCAGATTTGTTTGTGCCGGTTTCAATAAAACGCGTTCTTTCTCAATCTGTGCAAGATCAAGAATAATATTCAGCGTATCCATCAACCGGTTAGCGCTTTTGTTCATCATAGCAGCCATATTCTTCACTTCATCCGGCAGTTCCATTGCTTCCATAAGTTCTGTAAAACCAAGTATCGGGATCATCGGCGTGCGGAGTTCGTGGCTCATGTTTTCGAGGAAGTTGGTTTTTACTTTGTTGGCTTCTACAGCTCTCTCTTTTGCGTTGGTAATTTCGCGCTCAGCCTCTTTCCGTTCCGAAACATCCATAAATGTTTCAAGTAGTGCTTTTTCCCCGCGGAAGATAATTCCGGTATGGAAGATTTCGAAGGTCTTCCCTCTTAAAATATAATCTTTTTGAATCCTCGAAGTCTCTCCCACAATTATTTCGGATTTCAGGGGGCATTCGTCGCATTGAGTTTTGGTATCACTATAAACGTCCCAGCATTTCCTTCCGAGTACGTTAAATCCAACAAGTTGTTTTAAATTATCGCTCTGGAAAAGCACGGTTCCGTCTGCATCAACAATGTCCATTCCGAAAGGAACACTTTTTATTAATGAGGTATTAAAATCGTTACTCTCTTTTAATAAGCGCTCACTCCTCACTCTTTCCGTAACATCATTAAAGATGCTAAGTAAAAGCGGAGGCTGCCCTTCAATCTCAACAAATGAATTCGTCAATTCAACAGACATTGGTTTATCGTTCCAGAGCGTAATATCTCTTTGCATGAACGGTTCGATATCTCTGTTCTTGAAATGACGAATGAAGGAAGATACGTCGTTAAATCCGGAATTTTCACCGTAAACAACCGTAATATTTCTGCCGAGAATTTCATCTTTTGATTTTTCAAAAAGTTTGGCGAAGGCATCATTTATAGAAACGATGATCCCGTTTTCATCGGTCAATCTCATCCCGTCTATCGAGCTTTCCCAAACAGAGCGGAAATGCAATTCCGATTTCTTCAACATTTCTTCTTTTAATTTATCTTGCGTGATATCATATTTAATTGCGATGAAGTTGATTATTTCCCCTTTACTGTTTTTTACGGAAGAAATTGTCGATGCTTCCCAATAAAGTTCACCACTTTTCTTTTTGTTATGAAACGTTCCGTGCCAATCTTTTCCCGACAAAATAGCCTTCCACATTTCTTGATATTCTTCTTGTGGAGTTTCACCGGATTTGAAAATTCTTGGATTTTGATTCTTTACTTCTTCAAAAGTATATCCGCTAACTTCCTGAAATTTTTTATTTACGTATTCAATATTTCCATCAATATCCGTTATTACCACTGATCCTGCGGATTGTTCAACCGCATGAGATAGTTTTACAATTTCTTTTTCTGCTAATTTTTGTTCTGTTATATCGGTGAAAACTCCGAGCAATAAAGGGTTCCGTCCATCGCCTTCAATAAAAGAATTTACTACTCTGAACCAAACTTTCTTTTCATTCCAAAGGAGAAATTCCTTTTCAACAAGTTTATTTACGGTACGCGTATTAAAGCGCTCAGCGTGTTTCATTCTGATGTGAGCTTGTTCGCGCTCTACATAGATAGTCTCTAAACCAAATCCTTCCAACTCATTTTTGTTTTTGCCGATGATTTGGCAAAACGCATTATTGACTGCAACCATTATTCCGTTTTGATCTGTAAGTCTCATCCCACTTGCTGCGTTCTCCCAAACCGAACGAAAATGCAATTCTGATTTACGCAATTCTTCTTCAGCAAGCTTTTGTTCGGTAATATCTTGAGCAGCGCCGTAAATTCCGATCAGTTTATTAGCTTTTTCATCCCAGATTGGATGAGCGTAAGTTCTCGTCCAAACCACGTTCCCATTTTTTTGAATTGTTCGAACTTCGCTAATAACTTTTTCATTTTTTTGAAGTTTCTGAAAATCAATCATATCCTTTTCGCGGTCATCAGGATGTACGACAATTTGCCACCCCCCCATAGCTCTGTATTCTTCGGGAGAGTAGCCGGTGATTTTTTCAAAAGCACCCATAACCCAATCAAGTTCAGCTTTTCCGTCGTCTGTAATTTTTGTAGTGAAGATATAATCAGAAGTTAAATTTGAAATTAACCGGAAACGTTCCTCGCTTTTCCGCAATTCTTCTTCGGCTTGTTTTCTATAAGAAATGTCTCTGGCAACATTTCTATATTCAAGCAAATTTCCCCTTTCATCTCGAATAATACGCGTATTTTGTTCAACCCAAAAAATTGTACCGTCTTTTCTTTGAACCATCAATTCCATGTTAGTATCAAGCACGCCTTTTGCGGTTTCGTTCAAATAATGTTCGATCACTGCTTTCCTGTTTACCGGCGCAACAACACGAATATAATTGTGCCCTAAAATTTCTTTAGCAGAGAATCCGGTAAATTTAAAAAAGTTGGGGCTGCAATATTTCATTCTGCCATGTTCATCTGCGATATAAAAAACATCGGTGATGTTTTCTACAAGATTTCGGAAAATCTCTTCGCTTTCTTTCAGTTTTTCCGATGCAATTGCGGCATCATTTTCCAACGCTTTTTCTTTTGTAACATCACGCGCCGTTCCCACAACACCAATCATATTTCCACTTTTATCCCGGATAGGAGCTTTATGCACATCGAGGAAGAGAAATTTACCTCTTACATTTCCGTATTCATCAAATTGTTTTGCTGTTTGAACTTTATGAATAACTTCATCGGTATTTGCACAAATTTCTCCAAAGGTATGCCATTCGGGATTTTCGGGATGAGCTTTCCGCTGGCGGATTGCAAAAAAGAGATCATCTTTTCCAATCGGTTCATCGGTATCTTTTGCAAGAAGAAGTTTCTCGCATATAGCTTTGTTTGCAAAAATATATTTGTTATCAAGGTCTTTTGCCCAGAGTAAATCTTCTGAATTATCCGCAATAAGACGAAATATAGAAGAGAGAGATTTATAGCGTTCTTCACTTGCTTTTAGCGTTTGTAGAACTTGTTTCTTCACGGAAATATCTTGAGCAACCGCAATTACAACATCTTTGTCAAAATAATTTCCTTTATAAACATGAACCGATTTTGGAAAAATTTCTCCGTTCTTTCTTTTTCCCCAAAATTCAAATTGCTGTGGACTTCCTTCAAACGCCAACTTGATTTGCTCAACAATTTTCGGAATATCGTTCTTCCCTTCAGCGGAAACGAAGAGTGGATTTTTGCCGATAAGTTCTTGGCGCGTATATCCGTACATTCTTTCCGCACCTTCATTAACATCGAGAAATGTACCGTCATTGTCTTGAATATAAATCCCTTCGTCAATGCTGTTAATAATTCCCTGATATGTTTGATCACTCATTTTGAGTTTGTCTTCGATCTTTTTCTGTTCGGTAGTGTCTCTTGCCACAAGAAGAACAGACGTTGCGTTTAACGGCGAGAGAGTTGCCGCAAACCAAATTATTTTTTCTCCAATCTCCAATTTATATTCCATTTTTACCGGATGTGCTGAACTCAGACATTCGGTTACATGCGAAAGGAAAAAATCGGCTTGCTCTTTCGGAAAAACTTCGTGCATGGTTTTTCCGATGAGTCCATCTGAAGGTTTGTAGAGTAATGAGGGATTTGAAGGAGCAATTTCTAAATATCTTCCTTCAGAATCGAGTATTAAAATTACGTCTGTCATTGCGGAGAAGATTGCCTGCAATTTTGATTTTGAATATTGCAAGACTTCTTCCGCCTGTTTACGTTCGCTAATGTCTCTTGTAATATTAATAATGTGCGGAACACCGCCAAACATTATAACAGAAGCCGACATTAGTCCAAAAACTATCTCTCCGTTTTTCTTGCGGAACTGAGCTTCAAGATTTTGAACAGAACCATCTTTTTTCAATCCTTCAACAAGTTTGTTTCTGTCTTCGGCGTTTACCCAAATGTTTTTCTCTAACGAAGTTTTGCCGAGAATATCGCTTTCTGTATAACCCATAATTTTTGTAAACCCGGCATTGATAGAAACGTACATTCCGTCTGAAAGCCGATTGATATTCACAGAATCAGGACTAAGGACAAAAGTTTTGCGATATTTTTCTTCGCTTTCACGAAGCGTTTGTTCCATTCGTTTGCGTTCAGTGATATCTTCCACAGTCCCATCGTAATACAAAACCACACCGTTCTCATCCCGGACAACCATAGCATTTTCACGTACAAAGAGAGGAGTTCCATCTTTCTTACGCCATTCAGCTTCAAGTCCGGTAATCGTATTATCCCGTTCAAGTCTTTTTTTAAATTCTTGTCTATTGTAAGTTGCATCAGGTTCTTGTTCAAGGTTGCGGGAAGAGTATTCTTCAAAAGATGAATATCCCAGCATACGATCAAGTGCGGGATTGCTTGCAAGGATGCGTCCATCCGGCGTGGTTCGATAGATGCCGATTTGAGAGTTCTCAACTAATTGGCGGTAACGTTCTTCGTTTGCTTGTGGTTTTTGTTCTTCAAGTTTATTACCTGCAACGGTATGCTGAACGCCGGAACGAATTTTAACTCCTTTTTTTCTCGTCTTATTAGTAGAGTTAGACGATTTTGAAGATTTCTTTTTCACGAGAACCTCGTTTAATTATTTTGGAGAACATTAACTTTTTAGAAATTTAATAACAGCAACAATAACGTTTTGAGAAAATTAGAGAAAAAGAATTTCATAAACAAAGCTGAATCGGGTGATGAGAAATTGCGTCGAGTGGCAACACAAACAGTTTTGAAAGACGCTCCGGCAGTTACGCTAACTTTTCCATTTCAACTGTTTGATTGTTGTGCTCAACACTCGAGAGAAATGTTGCTTTCGGATTTTTCTCTTTCGTCATTCTTAACGAGAATTCCGTTTCTGCAATAAACACAAGGTTTTTTGCTTTATCAAAATACAAATAATTTCCGCGCAAACGTTGGAGCTCTTCAATATCTTCTTTTTTATCATACTCTACCCAAAAAGCTTTGTAGGCGTTCAAGTGCATAAAGTCGCAGCTTGCGCCAAATTCGTTTAACAGTCGGTATTTAATTACATCAAATTGAAGTTCGCCGACTACGCCGATAACTTTTTTAGTTCCATCGCATTGAACGAAAAGCTGCGCAAGTCCTTCATCGGTTAAATGCCTAATTCCCGTTTCAAGCTGTTTGGATTTGAACGGATCTTTGTTCTGCACAACTCTAAATATTTCCGGAGAGAAAACGGGAATACCCTTAAACATAAATGCATCACCCTCGGTAAGCGTATCGCCAATTTTAAATAATCCCGAATCATACAAACCAATAACATCACCGGGATATGCGGTTTCTACAAGCGATTTTGTCTGCGCAAGAAACGAAGCGGGATTTGGAAACTTTACTTGCCGTTTCAATCGAACATGAAAATAATTTTTATTCCTTTCAAACGTGCCGGAACAGATACGCACGAACGCCATTCTGTCTCGGTGTTTTGGATCTAAATTTGCGTGAATTTTAAAAACGAACCCGCTGAATTTTTCTTCCTTTGGCTGGATCATTCCAATTGTAGTTTCACGCGCAACCGGAGGCGGTGCGATGGCAACAAAGGTATTCAACAATTCTCTAATTCCAAAGTTGTTTATCGCGCTGCCGAAAAAGACCGGAGCTAATTCCCCCGACAAATATTTTTCTACTTCAAACTTTCCATAGACTCCATTGATCAGATCAATATCATTTTGTAAAGTTTCGGCTGCGTCGCCAAAAGTTTTTACAAGCTCTGGGTCGTCAATTCCGTTAAAATATTTTACTTCTTCTTCAATCTGCTGTTTGTTCGCGCGGAAAAATGCAAACGTGTTATCGTAAATGTTATAAACGCCTCTAAAGCTCATTCCCATTCCGAAAGGATACGATAACGGTCTTACTTTGATAGACAATTTTTCTTCAATTTCATCCAGAAGTTCAATCGGGTTTCTTCCTTCGCGGTCAAGTTTATTTATAAAAATGATGACGGGAGTTTTTCTCAGACGGCAGACTTGCATCAATTTTTCGGTTTGCTCTTCAACGCCTTTAACACAATCGATAACAAGAATAACGCTGTCAACAGCGGTTAGCGTGCGGTAAGTGTCTTCGGCAAAATCTTTATGCCCGGGTGTGTCTAAAAGATTTATTTTATAATCGTGGTAATTGAACGAAAGGACAGAAGAAGCGACAGAAATTCCGCGCTGCTTTTCAATCTCCAAAAAATCGGATGTTGCTGTTTTTCTAATTTTATTTGATTTCACAGCGCCGGCAATTTGTATCGCTCCGCTGAAGAGCAAAAGCTTTTCCGTAAGTGTGGTTTTGCCCGCATCGGGGTGACTGATAATCGCGAAGGATTTTCTTCTTTTTATTTCTTTAGATAGACTCATATTCTACTAATTTGTTTTTTCTCTTGTTAAATGGAATTGTTAAATAAAAGAGGCGTGGAGATGCCTTTTCAAAATCAAATTGGAGTGTTGCTGTTTTTTCTGTACAAATTCATGGTTCAAATATACGGAAAATTGGGGGAAGAGAGGTTGGAGGAGAACATTTGCATGACTAAATGTGCCTCCTAAAATCCGTAAATAGTTTCTACAATTTCATTTAATTCGTTTTCCAACATTTGATCGGCAATACCTTCCTTTTTTATTTCATCAATAATTTTTTGTACTGTAATATCTATGAATAATTTTTGTTCTTCCGAGGGTAAAATAAAGGGAATTTTTTTGATGTAGTTCGCCGGATTATTCGCTGATGGATTTATGGTCCGTATTAATTTGTTGCAAGTCGGAGAATTAAAAAAGGCAAGGAGAAAAAAGGTAAAAGATTCGTCTTTGGGGAAAACGCCTACAATAGATTGGTCAAAGAGTTTATTCTCTATTAGTGAAGCCGTAATACTTGAAGAGCTAATCATAGGAACACCAATTCCATATTTAAAATAATATTGAGGGTTTTGAAACCGCGCTTTATTATCTGATTTGTAATGGCTTACCGCTTTTTTACTCCAATTCATAAACCAGCTATCTGGCTTTAAGAATTTTGTATTACCCCCTTTTACTATTGGCAAAAAATGTTTTTCTCCCTCTATGCCCTCAAGAATGTTTGGAATATTTTGATACTCTCTATTAATAGAATTAACATCAACTAAGTTATAGTTTTTCCCATTCTTTAAATCAAGACTATTGACATGCAAAAAAGTTTTATCATCCCCCGAATAAAAGCCAGTTACACAATTTGCGATTTCTCCGATTTTTAATTTTGATTTATTTATTGCATCTGTAATTTTAATGTCATCCGCTATTAAAAAAGCATAATCCGGATTTGCCAATATTTCTTTTTGTTTAAATGAAAAGGTTTTTAACTCTGCCTCACAAATATTAGAGAGTTGCTCAACTTTAGAAAATGAATTAAAAACTTTAAACTCATTATTTAAACAATCAATTTTACTATAAGATTTTTGGAGAGTAATTATGGAAAGATTTGCATAACCAAAACTTATTCCCGGGAAAAATGATGAAGGAAACAAAGCTAATTCTAAAATTTTTGTGTGTGTTAAAATATGGCGTCTTATTGCCTTGTGCATATGAAGATTGAGGAATGTATCGGGAATAATGAAACATAATATTCCGGCATCCTTTAAAAGTTCAATACAACGAAAGAGGAACAACGCATATGTTTCTTTAGTATAAAGATCGGGATAAACTTTTTTAAGTTCCGCTCTTTTGTCCAAATCCTGCCATGCACCATAAGGGGGATTAGCAATTATTTTATCGTAAATGCCGCCAAAACCTGAATTGAGTATTAAATCGCTGTCAAGCAAAGTATCACATTGGCGAATATGTACAGTAGAGCGATGTGAAAATTTATTTAGAAGTGTTTGATATGCGCCCTCATTTAACTCGCAAACATCAATATTTGCAAATTCATTCTCATTTAAGATTGCTTCAACAAAAACGCCATCACCGCCGCAAGGTTCAATTATTTTGTCGTTTGAATTCAACTTTAATTTCTTCACCATATAATCAACTATTGGTGTGGATTTAGTGTAAAACGCCTGATATTTTCTTGCTTCCTGTATCATTACCATAACAGATATTGTAAGAGTTTTTGTTCTTCAAAATGGACAATGGTTTCCGGTTTAAAGTCGTTAGCCCAGTCAATATGGCTATCAATCCAACTTTTCAAATCAAAACCGGAATATTCTCTTATTTTTTGATAAGCTGCGCTGCCACAATAGGCTTCCCAAATTCCAGAGTTCTTTAAGGTATTAAAGTAACTGTTGTTTTCTTCGGCTCTAACAAATAACAAACAGATAAAGTTTTCAGATAAGTTTTTGTAAATGCTTGCAACTAACAATAAGCGGTTAGTGTTTCCCTTTTCGTTTGATCCAAATCCACTTTTAAAATCCACAACATATTTCTGTTCGTTGGAAATAAAGTGTAAATCAAGTTCTAATTGAATCTCTCCTGAAGTAACTAAACTCCAGACTTTGTCGTAATATTTTTTAAGTTCTTCCCTTTCGTCGAGAGCGATGTTTAGGTTGTCTATGTATTCAACAATTTCATCTGTAAGTTTTTTCTTAACTTCGGAAAATAATGGTGGAACGAAAAGCGCAACGTCATTTACCGGGTAATAAAAACATAGTTTGCAAAATGGATCCCAAAGTTCGCCTACTCTTCTAGAAAAGTCCATATATTCGTATGGTCTAACAGAATTTCTACTTTCAATCATTACAACTATATTACAATAGGTAATCATCAGCAAACATTCCAATTTTTCTTGATGTGTCCACTTTTCTTTTTCTGATTGTTGAAGGATAGTAGTTATTAATTTGGACTTTGTTTCATTCAAGCACTTGTTGATTGTTCTTGCCCTTTTGTTTGGTTGTGTGTCAGCATATTTCTGTTTTATTTCAGTTAGAAATTCACTTGCTCTATCCCTAAAGTAAGAGAGCAATTCTTCTTTATTGTCTTTTAAAGTTTTATCTATTCTCATAATTGATGCCGTTGCATGTTATACTTTGTTTTTCGTTCTCCTAATTTAATAATTTCTATCCCATCTTCTTATATGGTATTGTAATCAAATAATCAGCAATATGTTTTTTTTATTTGTGGCTGACTCTAATAAATCCAAATAATTACTTCCCTATGCTAATCCTATTTCATCCCCAAATTATTTTTAATTCGCATCTGTAAACTAATAAGCAATATAGAGCGAGCCCACGCTCGCCCAATATTGCTTACTGCCAACTGCTTATCACCTATTTCGGTTCCTCCGGTGGCGCCGGTGGTTTTTCGGGATTATCTCCGCCGCCTCTTTTGCAGCCTAAGTCTTTTACTACTCTTGCAGCAAAATATTGGTAACAATAGCCGGACTGAGTTTCTTTAAAATTCTCCCTTCCCCTTTTTCACAGTTATTGTTTATATTTCTATCAACAAAGGAATAATTTATAAACGATATTTTATGCCGGCAATAAAAAAAACTTTTCATCTTTTCATCTTTTCTTTTTTGCTTATGAACTTTATTGTCTTAGCTCAAAAAGAACCGACAAGCGAAGAGCTCTTCCTTCAAGCGCGAACTTACGCTTTTGATAAAAAAGATTATGTAAAAGCGAGAGCGTTATGCAGAGAAGCGCTGGCTAAAAGTCCTAATTACACAGATATTGAAGTATTTCTCGGCAGACTTTATACCTGGGATCAGATGCGCGATTCCGCTCGGCTTGTTTTAACAAATGCGCTCGCAAAAAATCCAACTAACCTTGAAGCGCATAATGCCCTTATCGATCTTGAATATTGGTCTGGCGATTTTATTAAAGCATTATCGTACGCAAATTCAGCATTGACGATCAATCCCGTTTCCGAAGAAAATCTTTTAAAGAAAGCAAAAATTCTTGTCGATCTTCAAAATTATGAAGAAGCATACACAACGATCGATACTCTTTTGCATATCAACAGAAGCAATACCGAAGCTTTTGTTTACGCCGAAAGGATTAAAGATTTAACGCGGATTAACACCATAGGCACAAATTACGATTACGACCACTTCAGCAAAGTTTTTGATCCGTGGCATGCAGTTGCAATTTCTTATTCCCGCAAAACAGCGGTCGGTTCTGTAATCGGAAGAATAAATTATGCAAATAGATTTTTAACAAACGGAGTACAATTTGAAGTTGACGCTTATCCCCGATTTGCAAACGGCTTTTATTCGTACATAAATTTTGGATATTCCAGCTCTTCGATTTTTCCGAAATTCAGATTCGGACTTTCGCTTTATTACAGTTTGCCTTTAAGTTTTGAAATAGACGCGGGTATCCGCTATTTGAAATTTCCTTCTTCTAAAACCGACATTTATACCTTTGCACTCGGAAAATATTACAGCGCTTTCTGGTTTTCGTTAAGAACGTTTATCATTCCAAACGCAAACTCGGCTTCATATTCTTACACATTAATTACGCGCTACTATTTAACAGACGCCGATAATTACCTGGCTCTTTCACTTGGCAGTGGTATTTCCCCGGACGAAAGAAGTTTAAATAATCCGAATCTTTTAATCTCAAAAAAAGTTGGAGCAGATTACAATTTCAGAATTTCAAAACGGCAAACTGTATCGCTTACTACCGGATATATTTATGAAGAATATTTTACCGGTTTATTCAGAAATAAAATCTCTTTCGGTTTAGGAACCCAATTTAGTTTTTAATATGCGATACGGAAAAATACTCGGCTGGTTCGTACTCATCATGCTTCTTCCCTTTCCGTTGTGGATGTTTATTGCATGGCATTTATCTCCGGCAAAACCTTTCCCGATTGTTATAATTGATAAAACCGTTTTAACACGCGAAGGAAAAGAACACGAATCTTTAAACTGGATTTTAACAAATGAAAAATTTGTAAAACAAAACGGAGAACTCTATTCAATCCCGAAGGATTATTTCGGATTCTTTCCAAAGAACAACCGGAAATTTTCAATTCATGGATTAGAAAATTTTAATCCCGAACAGATCGATAGCCTCGCGAATGCTTCTCAAGCAGTTTATGTAACCGATACCTACGGAATTTTTTCAAGCGAATGGTACACACAAAAAGAACAAACCGAACACAGCAGTTTAATTTACGGCGGAATGTCAACGGTTGATCTGATGTTCCTCCAAAAAATGAAAGAGAAGAAAAAACTTATCATCACCGAATTTAATTCCATCGCATCTCCAACAACAACTGAAGTGCGGTCTGAATTTGAAGCGATGTTCGGGTTACGCTGGACGGGCTGGACAGGAAGATATTTTGAGAGTCTCGATACGCTGATAAATAAAGAGCTTCCACGATGGCTTATTTCCGACTATAAAATCCAGCATCATAATTCATGGCGCTTTAAAAACTCGGGAATTGCATTTGTTCATTTTGATAACCGAGTAGAAATTTTAGAAAACAAAACACATTTAACTAAGGAAGTTCCTTTCCTTTTAACTAACAAAGAGAATAGCGAACGATTGGGCGTACCGGCGAAACTCAAATATCCATATTGGTTTGATGTTATGCTAACCGAACGAACGAACAACGTTCTTTCCGTTTATAAAATTTATACGAATGAAAAAGGAGATTCACTGTTACGTTTGAACAGTATTCCCAAAGTTTTTCCTGCTGTAATTGAACATACCGGCGATTATAGATTTTATTATTTCGCGGGAGATTTTTGCGATAATCCGGTCGAGCAATTTACAGCAAAGATAAAAGGGATTCGACTCTTTAAATGGTTTTTTTATAATTCTAAAGAAATTCCGGAACGAAGAAGTTTTTTCTGGGAATACTATTCGCCGCTGGTTACAAAAATTCTAAACGATTATTATAACTCATTTCATTAATTCTAAAGCCCACAGAACTTATTATTTTTTTCCGCTGCTGATAAAATTTAGAATTGAATCCGGCAGCAATTTATTGGATTGAAGCATAGCTTTATTCTTCTCTTTGAACTCATCAAAATAATTTTGTAACCGATTCCTCACCGCTTCATCATTTATCTTTGAAATGAACAAATTGTCAAACACTTCAAAAACATCCTGATCGGCAAGAAAATATTGACGTTCAAGATAATCCAGCAATTCGTTTTTGTTTCTCATCAAGGCAGCGGAATGAATATTTCTAAAATAAGTTGCGGTATCAAGTCCGCCGCCAATCCACGAAACATATTTTGAAGTTTTCACTTTATAATTTTCACGTAGAAGCGCAACCAGCGAAGGCAGCACATCAAAATGTGTGGAGATGGAAGAAAATATTCCGCTTCTTTTCAACAAAGGAGAATAAATAAGAAAGGGAACATGAAACCGATCGATTTTTGATTTAATCGGAATCTCGGGCATCTGGTGATCGCCGGTAATGATGAAGATTGTGTTTTTAAATTCATTCCGTTTGCTATAAGCGCTGAAAAATTCTTTGAACGCATCGTCAGTGTACATCGCTGTGGCATACATATCTATATATTTTTCATACCCGGCTTTTTGCTGAAGCGAGAGAGGCATCGTTTGTATTAGTGCGCGGACTTTTTGTTTATAAAATTCCTGCCCTTCAACTAAAAATGGATCGTGCATCGAAAGAGTCAAGTAAATATCAATCCGCGGTGTTTTTTTTTGTTGATCAAGAATTTCCAGACTTCGTTTAAATAATTCTTTATCACCGTAACCCCATGAAAATTTTTCTGCATTCGGCGGCATTTTTTTGTAACCGGATCCAAAGTTTTTATCGCCTAAAATATAATCTACATTTTGTCTGTTGAAAAAAATATCCATGTTATCAAAATGAACATCACCGCCGTAAAAAAAGGAAGCTTTGTAGCCGATTTGTTTTAGAATGGTGATCAAAGATATAAACTTGGGCATGTTTTCGCCCAAATTTAAAAATCCTTTTTCGCCAAAGGGAAGTGAAGCAAAGAGTGATGAAAAAACAGCGAACGTTCTTCCGCTCGTACTAAGAAAATTTTTCCAATAAAGACTTTTGCGTGCGAGAGAATCTAAAAACGGAGTGAAGCTTCCATCAATCGCCTCTTCTCCGCTGTACGATCTGCCAAGGCTTTCGGTGATAATGAAAACAAAATTCGGAACTTCGTTTGATGAATTGAAAAAATTCCCGAGAACATTCATGCTGCTGTCTATCCGTTCAAAAGGGAAATTATTATCAACGTACGAAAATGTTTTTTGCTTGTCGGTTCCCGCGTCTATAAAATAATCTCCCTCAATTACTTCCTCTTCTTCTTTCATCAAATAGGAAATCGCTTTCCCGCTAAAGAATTGAAGCTTGTTAATGACCGTGTAATATTCTAAATCGGTTTGATATTTTTTTGACTGAGGAGTAAAATCTCTGTAACCCAAAAATGAAACTAAAAGTATCCCGTAAAAAAAATAAACGATAACGTTTGTAAGAGGAAGTTTTTTAATTGAGTTGAAAAGAAATGTAACCAAGAAGATTAACACCAGAATCGATAAAAATATTAGCAGATTTATTCCGCCGGAAGCTTGTACTGTATGCATAATTTCTGAAAATGAATAACCGAACATATCGGCTCCGAGCGGAACTAACGATTTTGAATAGTAGAAGATCAGTAAAAGATTGCCGGGCAAAAGAAGCAGGGAGATCGAAGTAAAAATAACGTCCGCTATTTTTGGTTTAAAATAACTTGTAAGAAGAAAAGGAATAACTACATATCCGCAGAATCTCAACAAAAAAATTACGTCGTAGAAAAATCCGCCGCCTGTAAGCCGCAAACTATTTTCAGGAAGATTATGCAAGTGTGAAATGTAAAAATACTCGAACACTCGAATCAGAAAAAAAAGCAATATGAGCGCAATTACTAATTGCAAAAATCTCTTTGAAGTTTGTTCAAGAAAAAGCCGAAAGTCTTCTTTCGATTTATAAAACGAAGCGCTCATGTTCTTCTTATTTTAGTATGAAAATCTTTTTTTTGTTTGTCCGTAATCCGCACCACAGAGATACCAGGCGCCTCCAAATAACAGCGAGTCGAGTTTTCCTTTCTCACTTAAAAAATATTTTTTCATTTCACCAAAATTGCTCTCTTGAAATTTTGAAGATTTTTTTGAGAGCAAAACTAAATTTTGGATTCCAAGCGAAACTAATTCTTTTTGTTGTTGAGCATTCGGCGTTGAACCATAAAAGATATTCGGGTAGATGCGCTCCACTGTTACGGGGTTAAACAAATTTTCAATTTCACTTTTCTTAATCGCGAAAGAAGATTTTATTGCCTGCACCAGCATTTCCGTCTCCTTCAGCTTAGTTGTTTTTACCATAAACACTAAAGGTTTGGGAAGCGAACTGATTGAATCAAGAATATCACTCAACTTTTTATAATCAAACTTTGTAAGATCAAAAGGTTGATGGAGAAAATTCATAGCGTAAGAAAAATATAATGAGCTGTCTTTTTTTGTAAGCTCAATATTTTCATTACTCTCAACATCAATTAGCGAAACCACTTGCTTAACATAGCCGGAAAGAAGGTATCCCAAACATTCTTCTTCCGAAGGATGAGGTAAAAGATAGACTGATTTCCCAAGATAGAACAAAGGTCCTTCGGCAAAAATTTTTATTTCGTTAAGCGTCCGGTAGGAATTAATATTGCCCGCATCGGTTGAAACATTTTGACTTTCAATAATTCTTCGTACAACGTTTACTCTATCCTTGCCCAAATAACAATGGACATAATATTTTCCTTTACCGGTAGCCGCAAGTTTTTTTATTGTTTCGATCGATGCAATGTTCTGGCTAACCCAGGGAAGCATCGGAGTATGAATGACCTCAATCCCCGCTTCTTTTGCGGCAACATCTTCATCATAAATTAATTTTGGTTCAAAAGGAACAACTGCCGGATGGAGCAATGAAATTATTCCGGTGTAGTTTTCTTTTTTTAGTTGAATGATCTGATTTTTTGAAGGATATGGACCAAAAACAAACGAGATGCGCGCTAATGAAATCTTTTCTGATTTTTCACTTCTTCCCAGAGCGTACTGCGGATTCATCCACAAAAATAATATCCCGGCAAAAAAAACTGCCGGAAGATAAAGCATCCATTTTTTATGCTGCTGTTCAGATTCCCAATATCGCCTTGAAATTATAAAAGAAATTGATCCTGCTAAAAACAGAATACCAACGATAAAAATTTTAATTATTAAACTTTCCCCTTTTTCCGAAACTCCTTCTTCTTGCATGTATTCTATTGTCCATCGAATTGGACCCCAGAACAAGAGCGACCCGGCCACAAATCCGATAACACCGGTTAAGTAAAGAAACAAAAGGTAATAGCGAACCGATTTTCCGGCGACTTGTTTTTCTAAAAAATTCATAACAGTTGATTCACTAAAATTTATTAAATTAAAAAGAGGTTTTTGTGAAACTAACGAATTGTTCACTAAAAAAAAATAATTTATAAAGGCACAAGCAAAACATTCATGGACGAAAAGAAAACTATCATTTTTGCAGAAGATACGGTACACATCGCAAAATTATTAAAGTTTAAACTTGAAAAAGAAGGTTTTGAATTAATTCATTTCCCTTCCGGTGTAGGCGTTACGGAAGGAGTGTTACGACATATGCCAGACTTGGTTCTGCTTGATATTATGATGCCGGTAAAAGACGGACTAACCGTTTTGAAAGAGATTAAAAGCCATCCAGTTATTTCAAAGATTCCGGTGGTTCTGCTTACGGCAAATTCGCATGAAGAATACGTAGTAAAAGGGCTGCAGCTTGGAGCGGTAGATTACATCCTTAAACCGTTCGCTTCAGCCGAACTTGTACTGCGCATAAAAAATATTCTACAAATGCGATAACCTTCGGCACTCTCTTGATTTCCCCGTGGCATAAAAGTTTAGTTGTTTGGGAGTTTTATTGAACATTCATGTAGATATTTTTACTTTTCTTGCATTAACCATTTTCGCGTTATTAATTTTAACATATGTGCTTGTAATTCAGGTTATCTTACTCCGATTATTCCACGGTTATCAAAATAAACAGGAGCAAAAATTTTTTGCCGTGTGGGAAGAAAAAATTTTTCAATTCCTCGAGGGAGAAGAAAAACCACAAGCTTTAATCAAAAAGATAAGCCGGGGTAAATATTTATATCTTCTTCATTTTTTGCGCGAGTTCTTCCTAATGCTGAAAGGAGATGATTTTCTAAAACTTTCAGCAATCGTAAACGATACAAAAATTAAACGATTTTTAATTTCTCAATTAAAATCAGGTTCTCCTAAAAAGATAAACGAAGCGGCTTATTTTTTAGGTCTTGCAAAATCCGTTGAGGCTAAGACCATTTTAAGAAAAAAATTGCAAAGCCAAAATGCTTCCATCTTTTTAAGTTCGGCTTTAGCGTTGGCGCGCTTGAATGATGTTGACATTGTATTCGAGATATTCCGGAATTCGAGCCGTTTCAAATTCGTTTCAAAGGATTCACTACTCGCAATACTTTCCGAATATACTAACGAAATCTGTGTCCCGCTACTCAAAAATCTAAAACGTGAAAAGAATCTCCTCATTCAAAGCATTACCATTACCATTTTTCGTCACTTTAAATATTATAAAGCGGGTGAGTCCGTTTTAAAAATTATGGTTTATAGTCAAAACAAAGAAGTGCTTATTGAAAGCATTAAGTTCATCAGCAGCATTGAATATATTGAGGCATCAACAGCTTTGCGTTCATTGATTAATCATCCAAAACCTGAAGTGCGCACAGAAGTATTAAAAGCTTTAGCGGTTTTGGGCAACGAATCTTTCGAGCAGAGAATTTGGGATTGTATGTACGATCCTGAGTATGAAGTACAATATAATGCCGTGATCACGCTGTTGAAACTAATTCCATCAAGCGAAGAGAAAATTTCTAAGTTTGCATACGGTAACAGAAAAGATAGAGCGGCTGCAATTGCGCGCATGGTTTTAAGCGAGCGGAGTATTAGAGCCTAAAATGAATATTGTTAGATATATTGTCTTTGGATTTAACTCGTTGATCCTTATTTATTTTCTGCTGGTTTGTTCGATCTATATTATCCTTAATATTATTGCCTTCTTCAAAATGATTAAGTATAACAGCGCGATAAAGTATCTTGATCTGAAACGCGTTTTTAAATTAACCAATTACAAACCGATCTCGGTTATTGTGCCGGCATACAATGAGGAAAATGGAATTGTTGAAAGTCTGAAATCACTTCTCCAACTTGAGTATCCAGACTTTCAATTAGTTGTGGTGAATGATGGTTCAACAGATAACACGCTGCTAAAATTATTTGAAAATTTTTCTATCCGGCAAGTCTCTTTTACTCCTTTTTACAAAATGAAATCGCAGCCGATCCGTTCTGTTTTTATGTCTTCGGAATACCCGAACTTAATTGTAATAGATAAAGTGAACGGAGGAAAAGCCGATGCAATAAATGCCGGAATAAATCTTGCAAAAAGTCCGTTGATTACCGTAATTGATGCCGATTCAGTGTTGGAGCGAGATTGCCTTTTGAAAATTGTTCGTCCTTTTATGGAGGACGAAAATGTGATTGCAGTTGGCGGCACAATCCGGATTGCGAACGGATGCAAAATTCAGCATGGAAATATTTTAGAGGTCGGACTTGCAAAATCATGGCTCGCTCGATTTCAGGTTGTTGAATATTTGCGCGCTTTTTTATTCGGGCGAAACGGTTTTGATGTGCTGAACGGAATACTGATTATTTCCGGTGCGTTTAGTTGTTTCTCCCGCGATGCATTAATTAAAATTGATGGTTACCGCGAAGGCTGTATCGGCGAAGACATGGAAATTATCGTTCGTATGCATCGAAAACTGCGAAGAGAAAATCCGAAGTTGCGCATCACTTTTATTCCCGATCCGGTTTGTTGGACGGAAGCGCCGGAAACTTTCAAAGTTCTCCGTAGCCAAAGGATGCGGTGGCAAAAAGGAACGGTGGACAGCATTCTTCTTCACAAAAAATTATTTTTAAATCCGGCTTACGGATGGATCGGAATGCTTGTCTTTCCATACTTTGCACTTTTTGAAATGCTTGGTCCCGTTATAGAAATATTTGGGTATTTTTTCTTTTTGGTTTCTTTCTCACTCGGTTTTGTTACTGTTTCGTTCGCGGTTGCATTTCTTACTACTGCAATACTTTACGGAGTTGTACTTTCGGTTCTTTCAGTAATTTTGGAAGAGCTTTCCTTTCAAAGATATCCTAAACTTTCTCAACTCCTTATGTTAATTGCGGCAGCATTTTTAGAAAACTTTGGTTATCGGCAGATAACAACCTGGTGGCGGTTCAGAGGAATGGTAGAATATTTCACCGGGAAACGCCATTGGGGACAAATGGAAAAGAAGGGATTTGCAAAAAAGTAATATTTGACAATCCTTTAATTCTTCAGTCTTATCCTTTTTTTTGCCATCCATAAGAAAAAATTTGACATTTGACAAAATTTTCCGTTATTTTGGA
>JAVHOS010000113.1:0-4390 GCA_036170205.1 Ignavibacteriaceae bacterium
AAAAAAGTTGTTAAGCTTTTGGAGCTTTACGATCTTCTTTAACTTTTTGAATTTCGTTACGAACATCCTGCGAAAGTTTCTTTAATTCGCTTAAACCTTTACGCAAGCGGGTTCCGGCTGCTGATTGACCTTTATCATAGAATTTTTGAAAATCAGCTTCTAATGATTGAACGTGTTGTACCAATTTTTGGAAATTTTCCATTTGTGTCTCCTTTTGTTTTTTATTGATTGTTTATTTTGAATTTTCTAGAACAATTTCTGCGATATCTTTTACGTGAACTTCTTCTGTTTTATCAAAAGCTTTCACACCATCGGTCATCATCGTCATGCAGAATGGACAAGCTGAAGCGATTGTTTCTGCACCGGTACCGATAGCTTCTTTAGCTCTTTCTTCGTTGATCCTCGCCCCTTCAACATCCTCCAAGAACATTCTTCCGCCTCCGGCGCCGCAGCAAAAACCGCGACTTTTATTGCGTCCCATTTCAACAAGTTCAACTCCATTTATTTTGGACAATGACTTGCGTGGTTCTTCATAAATATCATTATATCTTCCAAGATAACAAGAATCGTGATAGGTAACTTTTCTTGTTTTTGTTGATCCATCTTTTAACTGAATTTTCCCGGAGGAAAGAAATTCCGAGATCATTTCCGTATGATGAACCACTTCATAATTTCCGCCAAATTGTTTGAATTCATTTTTAAGTGAATTAAAACAGTGTGGACAAGCGGTTACTATTTTCTTAACGCCGTAACCATTCAGCGTCTCAACATTTTCTTGAACAAGCTGCTGCGCAAGATATTCATTCCCTAAACGTCTTGCAGTATCGCCGTTACACTTTTCTTCCGTACCAAGAATTCTAAAATCAACTCCCGCTTTCTGCATCAACTGAGCAAAAGCGACGGAAACTTTTTTATAACGTGCATCATAAGAACCGGCGCATCCCACCCAGAACAATATTTCTCCATTCGGGTCTTCCGCCATCGATTTAACATTTAATCCATCTGCCCACAAAGCTCTATCTGCCTGATTAAAAACCCAGGGCGTTCCGTTGGTTTCTAAACTTTTGAAGACATTGTTCAACTCGTTCGGGAATTCTGATTCCGTTAAAACTAAATGCCGCCTCATATCAATAATTGAATCAACGTGCTCGATCGTTACCGGACATTCCTGCACACAAGCGCCGCAGGTTGTACATTGCCAAAGTTCTTTATCTGAAATATAGTGATGAACTAAGGTTTTATCAAAAATTTCTCCCTCTGTTTTTCCTTCAAGCATCAGCGGAGCTTTATCGAATGTCCTCTTCCGAATATCTGTGATAATCTTTCTTGGCGATAAAGTTTTCCCGCTATTTGCCGCCGGACAAACAGAAGTACATCTTCCGCATTCGGTACAAGTAAAACCGTCTAAAATTTGTTTCCACGATAATTTTTGAAAATCATCGGCGCCGTAATATTCTAACGTTTCATCTTCAAGATTGATCTTCTTCAACCCTTTTTGATCCGGAAGTTTGGCGAAAAAAACATTCGGGATGGAAGTGAGGACGTGCAAATGTTTTGAATAGGGCAAATAATTTAAGAATCCGAAAACAAAAACTATGTGCATCCACCAGAATATTTCATATAACGTTTCTGCTGATGTAGAATCCAAAGCATAAAACATTTTTGCCATTACGAGCGAAAAGGGTCGGACCTCAAAATTTCCAAGAACAAAATTATTTTTTGCAACGTGAGCAATATTTTGCCCGAACATTGCAAGCACAACAAAAAGGATAAGCGTAAGAATAAACGCAGCATCACGCATTCCATGTTTATCAACGATCAATCTCGGTACACGCAAAATGAATCTACGGTATAAAGAAATAAGAACAGACCAAATTACTAACATCCCAAAAATATCTTGAGTAAATGTTAGTACCCCATAGAAAACTCCAAGCGATGAAAAACTAATTGGCGAATAAAATCCTTGAAGGATTGATTCAATCACCGCGAAAATAAAGAGTAAAAATCCCCAAAATATTATAAGATGGAAAATGCCCGCCGGCTCTCTCATAATTTTAGTTTGCGCAATTGCTATGGTAAAGACTTTTTTGAGTCTTTCACCAATTCTATCGCACCGGTTTTCTTTTTGTCCAAGTATCAGAAAAGAGATCAATCTTTTTGTGCTATAAACAAAGAACCCGATTGACGCTATAAATAAGAGAATAAAAACTATGTTTTTTACGCCCATTTGAAATTATTCTACGTTAGATTTCTTTAATCCGAAATAAATAGTTGCCGCTGCAAAAACCTTTACAACCGTCCAGACAGAAAATATTGCTGCTGCAACTTTTATTGTTTCCGAAATATTATGAATGAAAAATGAATTTAGAAAAAGCGCACCGGAAAAGATGATAATCACTTCACCGATAAACATCGAAGCGACAACCGCAAAGTAACTTTTATATTTTTGAACGAGTACTCCGGTTGCGAATGCAGCCAAAGGAAATGCTAACAAAAATCCACCGGTTGTACTGAAAAAACGCGCAATTCCGTAACCACTCTCCGGCATAACAGCAAAAACCGGAAGTCCGATTGCTCCGGCAGCCAAATATAATAATTGACTGTAAGCTCCTTTTTTAGCTCCAAGCACTGCCCCGGCTAAAACAACCGTCATTGTCTGTAAAGTAAAGGGAACTGGTTTTACCGGAATAGTTATTTGTGCAGCAATTGCGGTTAAAAAAGCAAATGAAAAAATTCCGAAATATTCTGAGGCGAATATTTTGGTCCAGGGTAAAGAAAGAATTTTAGTTTTCCCGAAATTTTTAGTCTGCATGTTTTCCTCTCAGTTAATATTGAATATAAAAATTAAATGTCTTTTCTAACAATAAATCAAATTTTTCATTACTTCCGTCGAACGGATGTTTGCAATTAAACGTATGTCCGGTTCCTTCAATTTTATAAAACTCAGTTAGGCTATTATCGGACCAGCTATAAATGAGTTCTGCTTCTTTTATTGGTACGGCTAAATCCTGATCTCCATGAGCGATAAATAACGGTCGCTTTAAATTTCGAACCGATTGTTCAATGTTCAGTGAATCATTTTTATGCTTTTCCAAATCATCAAGTAGCGAAAGATTCAGTCGCATTGCTTGTTTAGTTCTTGTATTAAAAACATCAAAAAAGCCTTTTTTGCGCCATTCTTCTTTTTGTCTTTCGGAATATCTGTCGAAGGTTGAAACGCAAGACCAAACTGCAACCGCTGTTATTTCTTTTATTTGCGATGCAGTTAAAAGAGAAATAGCGCCTCCCCGGCTGTGTCCAAGCAAAAAGATTTTCTCATTTTTTGTTTCGCCAAAAAAATTAGATCGATAAAGATCGACCATTTCACCTAATTCTTCAACTTCTAAAGAGAAAGTATTTTGAGCGAATTTATCAAGCTCGGTGAATTCGATTAATGAATTGCCAACACCGTTATGTGAAAAATTGAAAGAAAGAACAAAAAAGCCTTTTTCAGCAAAAAAATTTCCAATATACTGTCCGAATCCCCAATCTTTAAATCCTTTAAATCCGTGAACAAAAATTAAGCAAGGAGCAAAAGAATGATTTTCAATTCCATAAACAGTAGTATTCAGCTTATTTTTTTGCGAGGTGTAATGAACAAAGTTTTGATTCATGACTTAATTTGAAGAAACTTTTACTGAAAATTAAGAAAATAATTCATTTTCACAACTTTTATCTAAAAAATAAATCTTAATCCGGTAGCAATTAAATACCCTTTATAATCGAAATCAATATCTTTTTGCGTATAAGGAAACATTACTTCAACTTCAAGTTGAAGATTCTTACCGCCAATTTTCGCAAAAATGGCAGGTTCAAAAAATACTGCCGATGTTTTAGATGGAAAAGTAGGAACTCCTTCGTTTAAAGGAAAATTAACGCCGACATCATGATATTTTGTTATTTCAAAAAAATTAACATATGATACCCTTATCGCAAATCCTGTGATAAAAACTTCGTTCTTCTTTGCAAGATTCGCCTGAAGAAAATATTTTTCATACTTACCAAAAGCGCGATCTAGAGAATAATTATATTTTGAACTAAATATTCCTCCGGTTTGGTGCCTTTCATAATATTCATCTTTCGCGTCTCCTAATCCATAACCAATAAAAGCTTCGCCCATAATCGATTCTGAAAGATCGTCATAATATCCAATAGCGCCTTCAGTATAATTATGGGTGTTTTTATCTTCGAGATTTTTGTCCGGGATATTGCTGTTAACGGTAACATTATCATAATTCCCGGCGATCGAAACGGAAATATTCTTCAGCGGTGAAGCGACAAGATTAAAACTTTTTCCGTTCGTCCCATATTGTCCGGAAATTTGTGTTTCTCCCTGCTTCTTAACTAATGG
>JAVHOS010000114.1:0-4308 GCA_036170205.1 Ignavibacteriaceae bacterium
GCTGTATTTAATACTTACAATTCCATTTTAGCTAATAATAAATTGTATGTAGGAACACAAAACGGGGTTTACTATTCCCCGGATAATGGAGCAACCTGGGTTGGACCAATTAGCGGATTTTCTTATAGTTCAAACGCCTTTGCGATTTCCGGAACAACACTTTTTGCCGGAAATAGTAGTGGATTATATTCTATGCCATTAAGTGGCGGTAATTTCACAACGGTGACAACTCAATTTGGTGTTCTTTCTTTATTAGTGGATCCCACAGGACTTTGGGCTGGAACACAAGGAACATTCTCAAGCTATGCCAAGGGAACTCTACTATCAACGGATAACGGGTTAAGTTGGTCACAAGCAAATTCCGGACTCGCCGGTTCAACCATTCAAACACTTTTTCCATTTGGTGATAAAATATTTGCTGTGAAAAATCCAACAGGATTATACTCTTCTACAGACAAAGGAACAACATGGGTGCTTTCCGATGACCGGGCATCTTCGTATGATGCCTTAGTTCAACTTGTAGCTGAAAAAAACGGAAAACTCTTTGTGGCTGCAAATAATGGAATTATTACATCATCCGATACAGGAAAAACTTGGAGTTTTTTGGCTGCGGGATTTACCCCACAAGCATTGTTCGTCTATGGTTCAAAACTCTTTGCCGGTGAGCAGGGTGGCGTAAGAATTTCAACCGACGATGGAGTAAGTTGGGCGCAGGCAAACAACGGATTAACGGGATACCTTAGCGCAAATTGTTTTGCTTCAAATAATGGGAAGTTATTTCTCGGATTATATGGCGATGGTGTTTACACCTCAATTGATAGTGGAACAACGTGGACAGAGGCAAGTACTGGATTATCAAGTCGTCGAATTCGATCATTCGCCTTTATTGGCAATCTTACACTCGTTGGAACAGATGGCGGTGGCGTAAATAAAAGTACAGATGCTGGATTAACATGGACTGCAAGTAATGCGGGTCTGAGCAGTGAAAATGTTTGGTCTTTAATTTCTACCGGCGGCAAAGTATTTGTGGGTTCTAATGATGGTGTGCATATTTCTTATGATAGTGCTGCAACATGGCAAAAAACAAGTCCATGGCCAATGATAAGTAATACGTTGTGTGTTACTGCAACAGATATTTATGACGGGACTTACTATGCAGGAGTTTGGAGAAAATCACTTTCGGAATTTGTAACTGATGTGACTGAAAATTCTCAAAACAGCATTGAAAGTTTTTCTATTGAACAGAACTATCCGAATCCGTTTAACCCAAGTACTGAAATTAAATTTGCGATACCACTAGATTCGCACGTAAAATTAGAACTCTTCAACACACTTGGCGAAAAAGTAGCAACGTTGATAAATAAAGAAATGTCCGCTGGAACACATAATTATCAATTATCAATTGTCAATTATCAATTACCAAGTGGAATTTATTTCTACAAATTGCAAAGTGGCAATTATGCTGAGACAAAGAAAATGATCGTGATGAAGTAGAGGAACGAAAATATTCGTTCCCTACAAAAAAAATAAAAGGAGAAAATGAAAAAACAAACTTTAGCAGTAAAACAAAAGCATGTTTGGGAAACAACCGACTTTTCTTGAATAGTGTTTTTTACAATGTATTAAACAATGATTATCAAACAAATTAAGAGGTACAAATTATGTTACAAAAATTACAAAAACTTACTGCATTAGGCATTTTAATGTTTTTTGCTACAGTGCAATCCCAAACATTGCAATCGGTTTTTCCGATCACTAATGGAAGAGTATATGCAATCGCAAGTTCCGGGACAACGGTTTTTCTTGGAGGGCAATTTACCTATGTCTCGGCGTATTCGGGCAATGGAGTTGCGATTAATACATCAACAGGAAATTCGATCAACACTTTCCCAACAATTACAACTCCAAACACAGGAATAACGGCGGTTGTTCCCGATGGTTCAGGAGGATTTTATATTGGCGGAAATTTTACCGAGATCAATGGAACTGCAAGAACATACATCGCACGATTAAATTCTGACGGTTCACTCAATGCGTGGAATCCACTTCTTGATGGAAGTATTTCTGCTATCGCAGTTTCATCCGATAATAATACTATCTATGTTGCGGGAGGATTTACTCAGATCAATTCAACTTCACGGAATCGTTTAGCCGCTCTCTCCGCCGCAGATGGTTCGTTGACTTCGTGGAATCCCGGTCTTTCCAGCGGCAATATCAATGCACTTTCACTAAGCACAACGGGGACGATCTATGTCGTTGGTTCTTTCACTCAAGCAAGCGGAGCGATTATTGGTGATTCTGCCCGCACAAGAGCTGCCGAAATAAATTTATCAACGGGGAAAGCAACGGCTTGGAATCCGAATGTCAGCAGTTCATTTACGGAAGTGTTAACAATTGCACAAAGTGCTTCCAGTGTTTACATCGGCGGTGATTTCACTCAGGTGAATGGTTCTGTAACTCGTAATTATGCAGCTAAGATCTCAAAATCCACCGGAATAGTCGATGCAACATGGAATCCGAATCCGGGATTTACCGTCAATGCAATGATCGTTTCCGGAGACAAAGTATTTGTCGGCGGAAACTTTTTAAACATCGGTGGTGCAAACAGATCGAAACTTGCCGTGCTTGATACAACAACCGGAACCGCACTAAGTGGATGGGTTCCGGATCCAAATGGTGAGGTAAAGTCGCTCGCAATTTCCGGCAGCACTCTCTATGTTGGCGGTGATTTTGAGACATTTAATGGAAGTCCGCGTGCGCGATTGGCATCCGTCGATATCAGTTCACTAACGTCGGTCAATCTTAATTCACTTAATTACGGATTTGGAAGTATGGTCAATGCTCTTGCACTCAGTGGAACGACATTGTACGCCGGGGGAATATTTACAACTGCCGGCGGACAACAACGAAACGGATTGGCAGCAGTTAACGGAACGACCGGAGAAATATTAAGTTGGAATCCGAATCCATCAAGTGCATCTATTCAATCTTGCGTTGTGTCGTCGGATGGGAATGATCTTTTTGTCGGCGGAAGTTTTACTTCCATTGGTGGACAGTCAAGAAATAATCTGGCAAAGATAAATGTTGCAACAGGGAACGCTGATGCAACATGGAATCCGAATGTGAATGGATCAGTTGAAAAGATGTCACTTTCTTCGGGTGATACATTGTTTTTTTACGGATACAGTTTCACAACAGTGAATGGAAGTGTTAGCAGACCGGGATCAATAGCTGCGGTGAAGGCTACAGGAACAGGAGAAGCGACGGCATTCAATCCCGACGGATTTACGCCAGGTACGACACGATATATACAAGTTTCACCCGATGGAAGCACATTGTATTTGGGATATAACAGTCAAGGTGTTTCTTGGAGCAGCTTGACCAGGAACTATTTTGTTGCCTTGAATACATCAGACGGTTCTGCGACCGCTATGGATCCGGTATTCAATCAAGGTGTATTCTGTTCTGCGATCAATGGAAATACAATTTACTTCGGAGGACAATTTACATCCATCAATGGCAATATCGATATTCAAAAAATTGCAAAGTATGATGCAAGCGGCGGCTGGTCCAATCCGGCGTTGGTGACAACATGGAATAATACTGCCGCAACAAGGCCGGATGGAGATATTCGTGCATTGCTATATTCAAACACTGCATCAGAACCATTGTTATATTTTGGCGGAAGTTTTTTTGCAATTGGTGGTACCTCCAGAGAACATTATGCGGCAATAAAAGCATCCGATGCAACAGTACAAAGTTGGAATATTACTGCGGTGGAAAGTGGAGGCGCGTTAGATGTGAGAATGCATCTTTCTACCGTTAACCACAAAATATATATTGCCGATGCTATGACATCAATTTTGGGAACACCACGCAGTTATATTGCAGCAGTTGATGGAGGGAGCGACCCGCTTCCGGTAGAGCTTGTATCTTTTTCCGCACAAGCAAAAGGAAGTACTGTTGATTTGGTATGGAACACAGCAACGGAAGTAAATAATTATGGCTTTGAAATAGAAAGACAAACTGTAGAGACGTTGCATGCAACGTCTAATAAATGGGAAAAGATAGGCTTTGTTGAAGGACACGGAAATAGCAATTCTCCCCAAAATTATACTTTTACGGATAAATCGCTAAGAAGTGGAAATTACAGCTACAGATTAAAACAAATTGACATTGACGGAAAGTTTGATTATTCTGATGTTGTTGAAGTTACGTTAAATAATGAAACACCAACTATAATTGAATTATCTCAGAATTATCCGAATCCGTTCAATCCTACAACTACTATCACCTTCTCACTTGCAA
>JAVHOS010000115.1:0-14084 GCA_036170205.1 Ignavibacteriaceae bacterium
ACTTCGTGAAAGAATTTTGTTACACGAAGTTCCACAAAGTGGTCACAAAGTTGCACCAAGAAAAACAACTAAGATGAAAATACTTCTCTTCGTACTGTTACTTTTTCCAACATTTTAAAATTTACTTGTACTCCAATGCCCGGTTTGGATGGAACGCTCATCGTTCCATCTTCGTTTAAGACAAACTCCGGTTCTACAATGTCGTTTTTGAAATATCTTTTACTTGCGGAAATATCTCCCGGCAAAGTAAAGTTAGGAAGTGTCGCAAGTGCAACATTTCCGGCTCTGCCGATTCCCGATTCCAACATACCGCCGTGCCACACGGGAATATTTTTAGAAGCACAGTAATCATGAATTAATTTTGCCTCCGTAAATCCGCCAACACGACCCGGTTTAATATTAATTATTCTACAACTCTCCAACTCAATAGCCGTGCGGGTATCGTCGAGTGAACGAATACTTTCATCAAGACAAATTGGAGTTTTAAGTTCTCGTTGGAGTTTTGAATGCTGGTAAATATCATCATACCCAAGCGGTTGCTCGATCAGTAAAAGATTCAACTCATCCATCGCTTTGAAGATTTTAATATCACCTAAGGTGTAAGAAGAATTAGCATCAACTTGTAAAAGGATATTTGGAAATTCTTTTCTTAAAGCTTTGATTTGTTGAATATCATTCCCCGGTTGAATTTTTATTTTTATTCTTTTGTAACCTTCTTCTAAATAATTCTCCACTTTTTTTATCAGTTCATTTACAGAAGATTGAATTCCAATACTCACGCCGACATCAATTTTATCTCTAACGCCGCCAAGCACTTTGGAAAGAGCAATGCTTTTTGATTTTGCAAACAGATCCCACAATGCAGCTTCCAAACCGGCTTTCGCCATGTTGTGTCCGCGCACTTTTTGCCATGATGAAATTGCTTCATCAATAGTATTAAAATTCTTTCCTATAATTCCGGGGATCAAAAAATCAGAAAGGATGTGCCACGCAGTTTGGACCGTTTCGTATGTGTAAAATGGATTTGCAGCGGCAACACATTCACCCCAGCCGGTAATACCTTCGCCATCAACTTTAATGATGATATGCTCTTCATTAGTTTCCGTTCCCATGGAAGTGACAAAGGGAGAAACTAATTCCATTTTAATATGATAAAGTTCAATTCGATCAACTAACATAGCATTGCGTTAGTTTGTTAAAAAGTATGTCTAATTATTGCGGAACGTGCGAAAGAATTAACGGAACCTTAGGGAAAAAGATGATATAACAAATCCATATTACACCTCCAACGGTTAAAGGGATCGTCATGTTATCATCAGCCCAGCCGTAGGAAATATTTTCAGCAATTGCACCGAGGGCTGCTGCAAGAATCCCAAAATAATATTCTGTTGGAACGTAGAGAATTTTCGGTGTTACTAAAACTACAACAACAGCGCTAACAAAAAAAGCGAGAGTGCCTTCCAAACTTTTCGCTAAAAATTGATGCCTCCCGTACCGTCTGCCAATCAACGCTGCAAACGTATCACTAATAATCAAGACGGAAAACGCAGTAAGAAAAATCACCTTTGGAAAAATTATGACGCTCAAGAGCGCTGAAAGAAACACGTAGGTTGCGCCGCTGAGGTTCTTCTTCTTTTTATCCATCTCATGTTCACGCATTAAAAATCCGAACATCCGGATGAACATCGCTCCTGCTTTTGGTGAGATATATCTCAAGAGTTCAATTGATAAAGAGAAAAGGGTTAATCCCGTAAGAATTACAATCGCATCGTAACGAGAAATGAAATAATAAATAATTGGGAAAGAGAGAGAACAGAGATGAATCATCTTTCTGATGAGTTCATCGTTGTATTGAATAGTTCCATGATCAATTTGCGTCATTTTCTGCCGGAGGAGGGGTTGGTTTACGTTGTTCCATTAATTTTTTTACATGTTCCGGAACTTCGTCGCCGTTCGTTCCGTTTTTCTTTTGAGGAGGAAGAACTTCTCCGCGCATGATCTTATCAATTTCATCCGAATCAAGGATTTCTCTTTCAAGTAATTCTGCCGAAAGACGATGAAGCAGTTCTTCATCTTCCTTTAAAATTTCTGTAGCACGAGCCATACAAGCTGTTATAATTGCACGTACTTCAACATCAATTTCTACTGCTGTACTTTCGCTGTAATCTTTATGCCTTTGAATTTCTCTTCCCAGAAAAATTTCTTCTTCTTTGGCGCCGTAACTTAAAGGACCAAGTTTTTCACTCATTCCCCATTCACAAACCATCTTACGCGCAATTGAAGTTGCTTTTTCAATATCGTTTCCGGCGCCAGTTGTGTAATGATTGAAGATCAATTTTTCTGCGGCTCTTCCGCCCAAAGCGTAAGTGATTACCGCTTCAAGGTATTCTCTCGAATAAGTATGTTTTTCATCTACCGGAAGATAGCTTGTAACACCCAACGCTCTTCCGCGAGGAATGATCGTTACTTTATGTACCGGGTCAGCCTCAGGCATCCGTTTAGCTACAAGTACGTGACCGATTTCGTGGTAAGCAGTAGTCTTCTTTTCTTTTTCAGAAATGATCATACTTTTTCTTTCCATGCCCATCATCACTTTGTCTTTTGCTTCTTCAAAATCTTCCATATCGACTTTTGTCTTGTCTTTACGGGCTGCGAGCAATGCGGCTTCGTTTACAAGATTAGCGATTTCTGCGCCGGCTAAACCGGGAGTTCCCTTTGCAAGCACCTGCAGATCAACATCGCTCTTTAAAGGAATCTTTCTTGTGTGAACTTTTAAGATTCCTTCTCTCCCTTTTACATCAGGTCTATCAACAACAATTTGTCTGTCAAATCTTCCGGGACGAAGTAACGCCGGGTCTAAGACATCAGGTCTGTTTGTAGCAGCAATAATGATAACGCCGCTGTTCTGTTCAAATCCGTCCATTTCAACTAAAAGTTGATTCAGGGTTTGTTCGCGCTCATCATGTCCGCCGCCAAGTCCTGCGCCGCGCTGCCTTCCAACGGCATCAATTTCATCTATAAAAATTATACATGGAGCGTTCTTCTTTCCTTGTTCAAAAAGATCGCGGACACGGCTTGCGCCAACACCGACAAACATTTCAACAAAGTCTGCCCCGCTGATTGAGAAGAAAGGGACTCCGGCTTCACCGGCAACTGCTCTTGCGAGTAAAGTTTTTCCGGTTCCGGGAGGACCCAACAAAAGAACACCGCGCGGAATTTTGCCGCCAAGTTTTTGAAACTTTGCCGGCTCTTTAAGAAATTCAATAATTTCAAGTAATTCAACTTTTGCTTCATCAGCGCCGGCAACGTCTTTAAAGGTAACGCTGTTTTGCGATTGCCCGATCAGCTTAGCTTTACTTTTCCCGAAGCTAAAAATCCCTTTTCCGCCACCCATACCGCCGCCGCCTTGCATTCTCTTCATAAAGAAAATCCAAACAACGATGATAAGAACCCATGGAATCATTCCAACAAGCATGTTTAACCATTCGCTTGATTGTTTTTCAAAAGAATAATCAACGCCTTTAGCTTTCCAAATTACCTCTTGATCTTTGACAATCGGTTCCGGTAAATAAACAGAAAAGTTTCTGATTTTTACTTCTTTTTCACCGACTTTCACCATCTCTTCGGCTTTCAATTCACCCTTGAAATAGTAATCGTTGATATCAACCTTGGTGATGGAGGCGCGAAGAATTTTTTCTCCATCGAGCAGTTGTAAATATTGAGGATAGTGTATCTCGACATAATTTGCCGTTCCGGTTTTTAATAATTGCATAACGATAACCGCCGCAACAATTACCGCTCCCCATCCGAAAACCATGCGGATAATTTTGGACCAGTCAAAGTTATCGTCCGGTTTATTTGGTCCGGTACTTTTGGGGATTTTCAAATTTTTATTTTCTTTATTTTCGTCCATTGTTAAACTTTTTTTTACTGATTTTCTTCTTTTAATACATAAATAGAGCGTAAATTTCGGTATTTTTGAGCATAATCTAATCCATATCCTATCACAAACTTGGAAGGAATTTCGAAGCCAATATAATCAATTTTGACATTATATTTTAGACTGTTCGGCTTCAACAAGAGCGTTACCACTTTCATAGATGACGGATGATGTTCCTCGATGAGATGTTCCATAAATTTTATAGAGAGTCCGGAATCGACAATATCTTCAACAATGATCAAGTCGCGCCCATTCACGTCGCAGGCTAAATCCTTCAACATTTTTACTTTACCGGAAGAGATTTTTTCGTCACCGTAACTTGAGAGACGCATGAAATCAACTTCACACGGGTTTTCGTAATGCTTTAACAGATCGCCCATAAACATAAACGCCCCGTTCAGAATTCCGAGAAAAATTGGAGTTTTTCCCTCGTAGTCTTTCATCAATTCCACAGCAACATTTTTTACACGTTTCTGTATTTGTTCTTCAGTTAAATAGGGGATGAATGTTTCATTTCCGATCAGGATATTTTCCATTTTTTATTTACACCTTGCTTTTATAATTTTTATTGTATCGTTTGTAACTGCGTAACGATTGTCTAATCTTCTTTTTATAACCCAAACTACTTCTGAATCGTTCAAAAGCAAAAGCTGATTTTCTTTTTCTTCCAAAGTCAACTTCAAATCGGTCAAGAATTTTGAGATCCGTTTCGGTTTTGATTGTCCGAACGGATAAAAGGAATCTGCACTTTTCCACTTCCGGATTAAAAGAGGAAAACTCAAATTCTCTGCCGAAAGATATTCAACTCCCGTATCAGAAGTAAAAACTAAACCTTTTTTAGAAACTTCTCTTAACGTAATGGTTGTTCCCTCAACCGATTTTGTTCCGTTTTTTCCTATTAATACTTCTTTATCATTTTCAGTCTTCTTTTTTTTTATGCTGATATCATTTCGATCTCGCAGAGCGATTAAGCCGCCGGGTAATTGAAATGTTGCGCCAACCTTTTTATTTAGAAGTTCGAGTATTCCTTCAATCGAATGAGAATTAATTTCTGCTGCTTTTCCGAGTGCGTTTACGACAATGGCTTTCTGCAAAAAAAGATGCTTCGCCTCAAAAAGAAAAAGAGGAATTTTACATTCCCCCTTTTTATCAAATTGGATGCGTTTAAAACTTTCTTCCAGGGTTGAATTCACAAAATTCAGAACATCTTTTACCGCCGAGGAAAAATTGAAGATTTTTTCATCTAATTTGGGATTGATGTCTTCCTTCAGATTTTTAACAATTTTATTCCGCAAATAATTCCGTTGAAAATCGTTCTGCTCGTTAGACGAGTCAACCCGGAAAAGGATTTTTTTATTTTTTAGATAGGAAACAACTTCATCTTTTGTAATACCAAGCAATGGGCGAATAATGTTTCCCCGTTTTGCGGGAATGCCTGCAGCGCCGTTCAATCCGCTTCCTTTAATCAAATTTAGTAAGACGGTTTCGGTGTTGTCCGATTGATGATGCGCCGTTGCGATTTTAGTGCATACTTCTTTTTTTGCGACTTCAGCAAAAAGTTTGTAGCGGATTTCCCTTCCCGCTTCTTCCAACGAAAGTTTATTTTTTTGCGCAAATGCTTTTACGTTTTTCTTTTTGATGATGATCGGAATGTTCAAATCGGCACAGAATTTTCTGCAAAACGATTCGTCTTCATCCGCTTCTTCACCGCGTAAACTATGGTTAAGATGAACGGCAACGAGTGATAGGTTAAATTTCTTTTGGAATTTTTTCAAAAACGAAAGAAGAAAAACAGAGTCCGCGCCGCCGCTAAAACCAACTAAAATTTTATCATTTGGTTCGATCAATTTTTCACCGGCAATAAACGAAAGAACTTTTTCTTCAACGGATTTCATCTAATATCCAAGTTCTTTTAACCATTCTTCGGTCAGCTTCGATTCGTTCTCGATCCCTAAAAATTTGGCGACGTATTTGCCAAGAATATCAAACTCAAGATTTACAAGATCGCCGACTCTTTTCCCGGAAAGATTTGTCTCTTTCCAAGTATGCGGAATAATCGCGACTGCGAACGTATTTTCTTTCACCTCAGCAAGAGTAAGACTGATTCCTTCAACAGCAACAGAACCAACACGAACAATATATTTAGAAAATTCCCCCGGGATTTTAATTCTTACTTCATGGCTTGCGGAAAGAGGAACGATCTCAATAATTTCTCCGGGAACATCAACGTGTCCCAACACAAAATGCCCGCCGAGTCTGGCGTTCGCTTGCAAAGAACGTTCGAGGTTGATCCGTTCGCCGATCCGCAAAAAACCGAGCGTTGTTTTCTTTACTGTTTCTTCGATGGTTTCAACGGTAAAACTATTTTTTGTGGTGCGAGTTACCGTTTGGCAGGCGCCGTTTATATTCACGCTTTCGCCAATTGTCAATTCGGGAGAAATTTGTTCTGCCTCGATCGTAAGTCTGAAACCATTTCCAAACTGAGTTTTTTGTTTTAAGATGCCAACTTCTTCAATTAGACCGGTAAACATTTTATTTCCTTAAATTGAGTAAAAGATCGTCATCATATTTTTCAAACGAATGGAGCGACAATTTTCTTGCTTTGCTCATTTCTTTTATGCCGAAGTCGGAAAGGAACTGCAATCCGCTTCCGAGTAACTTTGGCGCAATAAAGATTTGCATTTCGTCGAACAAATTTTCTTTTATAAATGAATTGTAAACCTTTGCGCCGCCTTCTACAAGAACGGAACTTATCTTCTCAGCGTTAAGTTTCTTCAAGACTGATTTCAAGCGGAACTGTTTGCGCTCATCAGTTTTTAAATAATAAAGTTTCACACCAAGTTTTTCCAACATCCTGGATTTTGCCGATTCTTTCTTTTCAACCGAAGTAAAAAGTAAAACATTCTTTTCAGAATGAAATATCTTTCTTTCACCATCCGATTTTAATTGCGGATCAAGAATAATTCTTTTCGGATTTCTTCCCTCCACAAGCCGAACCGTTAATTGCGGATCGTCTTTATTCACGGTGTTTACCCCAACTAATACCGCGTCATATTCAGCGCGGAGTTTGTGCACTTGTTTTCTTGAAGCTGTAGAAGTTATCCATTTAGATTGGAATGAAGCGTCGGCAATTTTACCATCGAGGGTAATCGCTGACTTTAACGTAACGTAAGGAATTTTTTTAGTTACATTTTTGAAAAAGAATTTGTTTAATTCAACACATTCGTTTTCAAGAATGCCAACTTTAACTTCCACTCCATTATCTTTTAATTTTTGGATCCCGTTTCCGCAAACAATAGGATTCATATCGAGTGTACCGATAACAACTTTTTTAATTTTACTTTCAAGAAGTGCATCAACACAAGGAGGAGTTTTGCCGAAATGCGAGCATGGTTCAAGATTCACAAAGAGCGTCGCACCTTCAACACTTTCAGATGCGCTATTGATAGCGTTTATCTCCGCGTGCGCTTCCCCGTATTTTTGATGATACCCCGCGCCGATAATTTTTCCTTCTTTTACTAAAACGGCTCCCACTAAAGGATTGGGGCTAACCGAGCCGATTCCTTTTTTAGCAATTTCGAGCGTTAGTTTTATGTAGGATTCATCGGTCACAAATTTGCTTTATTTAACTGAAAGGATTTGAAATTCCATTAATCCGGCGGGAGCTTTAATTTTTACAACTTCTCCGACTTTCTTTCCCATTAATCCTTGTCCAACCGGCGAAACCACTGCAATCTTACCGGCTTGAAAATCAGCTTCTTCAGCCGAAACCAAATGATAGGCAAAAGTTTTGTTCGTTTTTAAATTTTTCACTTCAACATGAGAAAGAATATGCACCACGCCTTCTTCAAATTTTGATTCGTCAATCACGCGCGCGCGCGAAAGAACGTTTTGTAATTTGCTTATGCGGAGTTCGAACATTCCCTGCTCCTCTTTTGCAGCATCATATTCGGCATTTTCAGAAAGGTCTCCGTGAGACCGCGCCTCTGATATTTTACCGGCAATTTCTTTTCTGCCGTTAGTTTTTAATTCTTTTAATTCTCGCTCAAGTTCTATCAATCTTTCTTGAGTTAAATAGACAAAATTTGCTTCCGCCATTGGGACAATCTCACTTTTGTTGAATCATTTAAAAAAAATTACCACCGCTTTTCGCAGTGGCAATGCAAAATTAAAGAATTTAATGGCACATGTCAAGAAAAAGAAATGAGAAGTTTCTCTAGCGCACAGAATGCCTGACTCAGATGTAATCGACATGAATAGGATAAACTTCGCGCTGTTAGTAAATTTACCTCAAACAAAAAATGAAATTATGAAAATAGCAGTATTGGTTTCCGGCGGTGTTGATAGTTCCGTTGCGCTTCAGTTGTTAAAAAACGAAGGACACGACGTTACCGCTTTCTATTTAAAAATATGGCTCCAGGATGAGTTTTCTTTCCTCGGCAATTGTCCGTGGGAAGAAGATTTGGAATTCGTTCGCAAAGTATGTGAGCAAATAAGTGTTCCGGTCGAAGTCATTTCTCTTCAAAATGAATATTGGGACAAAGTGGTCTCTTACACTATAAGTGAAATAAAAGAAGGACGCACGCCGAATCCCGACATGTTCTGCAACCGGCTAATTAAGTTCGGTGAGTTTTACGGCAAAATTGATGCGAGTTTTGAGAAAGTCGCTTCCGGTCACTATGCGAATATTTCTTACGAGAATGAAAAATATTATTTAAAACGTTCACCCGACCCGATTAAAGACCAAACTTACTTCCTTGGTTACTTAACGCAGCAGCAATTATCACGGGCGTTGTTCCCAATCGGAAAATACACGAAGAAAGAAATCCGGAAGATTGCCGCTGATTATGATTTGGCAAATCAGACTCGGAAAGACAGCCAAGGAATTTGCTTTCTCGGACAAATTAAATTTTCCGATTTCATCAAACACCATCTTGGCGAACTTCCGGGTGAAATTATTGAAATGGAAACAGGAAAAGTTCTTGGCAAGCATCCCGGTTACTATTATTTTACTATCGGACAAAGAAGCGGATTGGGATTGAGTGGCGGACCCTGGTTTGTAGTTGAGAAAAATATTAAAGAAAATAAAATTCTTATCTCAAAAGATGTGGCATTAATCGAAAAAGAAAAAAATCATTTCTCTCTAACTAATTTCAACTGGATAAATGAACAACCGACGAAAGAAAATCTTTTAGTAAAAATTAGACATGGAGAATATTTCTTCAACTGCTCACTCAAATTTCAGAGTGAAAATCTCGCTGACGTTTCTATCGATCGCCCCGACAGAGGAATTGCAGCCGGACAGTTTGCCGTTTTTTACGATGGTGATTACTGCCTTGGCGGCGGGGTGATCTGCTGAATGAAGAACATAAGCTACTGGAGACTTCAGAAAATATTTATCAATTTATATCTACTCGAATTCCTTTAGCTACGATCTCCTCTTTAGCAAAGGGGGAGTTATTAAAATCTTCAAGTTTAAAAGGATGAGTCTCAATTCTGGGTTCAATCCTTGTTGCGATTGGAATTATTTTCAAATTATCATCAAACCGAAATCCCGAAAAATTTTCAGATATTAAAGCGACGTCAATATCGGAAAGTTCTTGATCGGAACCCCCATTAACGCAAGAGCCAAACAAATAGGCGGCGCTCAATTTAATTTTTTCATTTTCTACTGCCTTCACTAACAGTTTTACTTTAGCCAAAGCATAGTCTAAAGTAATGCGATTATCCATGCTGCTGTTTCCTTAATTCTTTTAATTTCATGGTTGATAAAATCATCCGTACATTTTTTATAAAATTCATTTTTATAATCAGGGTAACGAACTTGAATATTGAATTCGTTTATGATTTTGAGATTTTCAATTTGTTTATTGGTTAATTCTATACAACATTTTGACGCTAAGATATATAAGTCGTGCTTATATGGAGGAACCTGGTTTATCTTTTTTACATAAACAGCTTTAAGTAATTTCTCGATATATAAATGCCCAAGAAAGAGAGCAAAGTGCTTCCTCTTGTTATTGGCAATAATTTCTTTTGCGGCTTCAAAATCCTCATACGCAGAATCGAGCCAATATTGAATATGTTCTTCGTTTGTCATGTTTGTTTTTATTCTTTGTGGCAAACTAATTAAATTTTCTCACTATTTCTAAACCATCTTCGGGTTACTTCGCGGAAGACCCTGCCGTTAGTGTTGGTGTGTTGTCATTTAATTCTTACTTATCAGGTCACCTTACGCAGAATAATATTTTGAATTGCCACGACCTTCAGGTCGTGGGATAATAATCAAAAAAAGTGAGTGGCTTTAGTCAAAATAACCGCTAAAATTGGGCTAAAGCCCAGTTCTTCTTGTCATTTTGATCCCCGACATAAATGTCGGGGCAATTCAACTATAAGTTCTGCGTGAAATGACTTATCAGTTTAATCCGTTAAATCAGTGCACAATTGCTTTTACATTCGATTGCTATTTCACCAAAATAATTTTATTCTTCAAACTGCTAATTGAAGCCGGATCAGTTTTTATTTTCACATATTTGCCTCGCAGCCACATTTGCGTTTGATCTTGATAATGCTTGCTCAGCGGATGACCGGATTCTCCCGTAGGCAGCACTAAATAAAATTCATCGGGATTGGCAAAATCAAAAATGTAACGCATCGATGGTCCGAGATGATTTTCATAATCTTTATGCTGAAAAGCCCTGACATCTCCATGATAATCATTAAACGTATATTCGGTGTTAAAAATTGTTGTACCGTCACCGCCAAGTCCAAAAGGACCAATATCAACGATGCCGTCAATAAACTTATTCTCTCCGCTGAAAAAATGCTTAAAAGTTAGCGTATGGATTTTGCCCCACTGCCATTGGTTGATGTCGGCTCCCATTTTTGTTTCAAGATCAGTTAACGCATCGCTTAAACTTTTTCTAATCATATCATCACGCGTTTCAATTTTTGAAGTTGTTCTATCATCAAAAATTGTTGATGTATTTTCTGCTAAAATTCTTTGTATCACTCTGTAGGGAACATTCGGAACAAAAAGAAATTCATTAAAAAGATCATAACCGAGATCATCTTCAAAAGTATTTTTTAAAAGATGCGTGAGAAAAACAGCGTAGATAGCCGGAGCTTGATAAAACGCATCGAACTTACCGTCCCATTCCTTAAATAGCTGAATCGCTTCAGAAAGATTTTTGTCTTTAACTTTTTTACCTTCAAATGCTTGAAGAATATATTTTGTGATATTTTTTGCGTAAGGAGAAATGAAGTCAGTCTGGTAGCGTTCAAAATCTTCAGTCGAATGTTTTTCTTGTGCGGTCAATAATTCTGTAATTCTTTCTATGCGCGATGAAGGTTCCCACAAGTTTGAAATATGATAAGGAAAATCTTTTATCGTTTTGTTATTTGCAGAAGCAATATAATTTTGCGGCGGATTAAACAGCGCCGGCATTTGATCAAAGGGAACAAAACCTTTCCAATCATTCGCTGAAGTTGTTCCATCAAAAACAAACGATGGTGAATTTGTAGAACGAATCGGAAGTTTAGCAGCGCAAAGATAACCGATATTTCCTTTAACGTCAGCGTAAACAAAATTTTGCCCGGGTACCGTAAAGTTTGAAACAGCCGTTTTGAAAGTTGACCAATCGCTCGCTTTGTTAACAGAATAGAAAGCAAAATACTCATCGCTCACATCGTTGCCCGTCCACCGCATGCTGATGTTCAGATTTTTATCAATCGAATTGGGGTACATCGAGTTGAAGGCGTGAATATTGGAGATTATCGGTCCACGATGAGTTTCTTTTATTTCAACCGAAGCATCCGGCTCACCTTTTACTTTTATTTTCTCTGTTCTGATTTTTAAAGGATGCCATTCATTATCACAAAAATATTTCTTCCCGGTTGAATCAAGTTTTTCAAAATAGAAATCGGCATCATCAGCCATAACGTTTGTAAGCACCCATGAGATGTTTTTATTTTTCCCGATCACCACTGCCGGAACGCCGGGAAGTGTAACTCCTTCTACCTGATAATCGCCCGCACGGATAACCGCCGCGTACCATTTACCCGGAGCCGTAAACGCAAGATGAGGATCGTTTGCGATAATTGATTTTCCGCTTTGCGATTTTTCTTTATTCACTACCCAATTGTTTGAACCGATGTGCGTTCCGGTAAAACCGGTAAACTCTTTGTAAGCGCGATTTACATCCACGAACGCCATATTTATTTTCGGTTCTTTTGAAAGAGTAGAAGGAATGATTGTCGGCGCATTTTCAGGAAAATCAGGAAGGATAAGTTTCGCTTTTTCTTCGCCAAGTTGTTGCACAAGTTTTGTAAAAATTATATCTGTCCACCAGCTCATATTCAACTCCCAAGCCATTAAACGAATGATCATTAAACTGTGAACCGGCTTCCATTCGTACGGATCGTACTTCAAAACATCGAATTCGATGGGAAGTTTTTTGTGAAATTTCTTGATGAAATAATTTACACCATCGGCATAAGCGGACAGCATTTTTTTTGTTTCGGGATGAGCGGCTTCAAACATTTTTTCCGCGGTTTGTTTAATCCCCACCGTTAAAAACATTTTATCGAAAGCCAAAGTTTTGTTTCCGAAAACTTCACTCAATCTTCCGGCGCCAGCGCGGCGAATTAAATCCATCTGAAACAGTCGCTCGCGCGCATGCAAAAATCCGAGCGCGAATGCTCCACTTTCTTCATTATCGGTAACAATGTAAGGAGTTGCTAACGAATCAAAATAAATTTCTACATCACTTCGAATTTTCTCTGCCTGATATTCTCCGTTATATTCTGGAAGAGAAGCGTATAACATCTGCCGGAAGAAGTAACCTGCAATAAGGAGAATAATGACGAGAGAAACGACAGAACCTAATAGAATTTTTGCCCAAGGTTTCATATGCGTTAAATGTTTGGTGAAAGATGATGCAATTTCAAAAAGAAAAGATTAAAAACAAAACGTTGTAGGTCGAAACTCTGTTTCGCCCAAAAGAAAAGTCAATGAAAAAACAGTGGCGAATCAGAGATTCGCCCTACATCTAAACTTATCTTCTCATCTGCACCAGCACCGCTCCAACAGCGGCTATTGCCATGCCAATACCCTCTTGGATCGTTATCGCTTCTCCTAAAAAAAACCAGGCGAGTATCGCAATTTGGATGAGCATCGTTCCGTTAATTATGCTTGACTCCATCGCGGTAAGTGAACGAAGCGTTAAATTCCATAGCGTAAAAGCGAAAGCGGTATTTATTCCTGCAAGCCAGAATAAGAAAAGCCAATTTTTAAGACTAAGTATAGGCAATCCGTTTTGTCCAAATCCTATAACGATTAAAATGATTGCGCCAATACCCATGCTGATAAAAGTTATTACCAATGGACTAATATTTTTCTTCCGGTTTATATCTCGTCCAATAATCGCCGAAGCAGAATTTGCTAAAACTCCAATAAGCATAACCAATAAACCAAGTCCTTCGTTACCAATTAAGTTAACGGGGAAAAAATAAGCAACGATCCCAACGATAAATAAGCCTGATCCGAGCCATTGCAGATAAGACGGTTTTTCATTTAAGAAAAAAACTCCAGCTATTGCCACAAAGATCGGAGTGAAATTGAGCAGTAAACTTACGGTAACAGAAGGGAGAAGCGAAAGCCCGACAAATTGTGCGCCTTGAGTAAAGCTGTAAAAAACTAATCCAAGAAGAATAAGTTTTTTCCATTGCAAAGCGTTCAGTTGTTTTATTTCCACTAAATATTTTCTTTTGGATAGGAAAGGAATGAAAATAAGAAACGCCAAAAAGTAACGTAACCCTGCATACGTTACGGGCGGAATATCAACCAAACCCCATTTAATTATTATAAAAGAAGTTGACCAAAGAAACGTTACAAGCAACGCTTGAACTATCGGGATGATATGATTGCTTTTATTCCTAATTCCTAATTCTTAATTATCCACTATGGGACAATTTGAATCTCCGTTCCGATAGGAATATAATAAAAAAGTTCTTCAATTTCGGAATTTGTAAGAGCCATGCATCCCGCAGTCCAATCTTTGAAGCGTTGGAACTTGCCGATGAATCCGTAACCATTTGGTAATCCGTGAATTTTAATTTCTCCTCCGGCAGATTTACCAAATTG
>JAVHOS010000115.1:14184-19147 GCA_036170205.1 Ignavibacteriaceae bacterium
AACTTTTTCATTTGTACATCATTCGTTCGTTGATAAATACAACTATAAAATATTTCATTTTAAGCCTTGATTAAATTACAAAAAACTTTTTAAACAGATAGTTCATCACTTTAAAATGTATATCAAACTGTTCAATATGAAAATAATACTTGACAAAATGTCAAAAATACTTTACATTTGAATTGTAAAAATAAATCATTTATAGAGAAGAGTCTGTTATCAAAACTTATTTAAGAAAATATCGATTCGAAAATGGAGAGCTAAGCCAGCAACAGCTTGCCGACTTAGTAAAAGTTTCCAGGCAAACCATCGTAGCTATCGAGCGAGGCGACTACAACCTTTCAGTAAAACTTGCTTTGTTATTGGCGCGCAAATTAAATACAACTGTAGAAAACTTATTTCAACTTGAGGAGAAAGACCATGCTTAAAAAAGATCCTATCTTTTGGTTCGCAACTTCCATTTTCATTGTAGGAGTTATCATTTTTGGTATAACTCAAAATCAGTTATGGCTTTTTTTATTGGTCGGCTCATATTTACTTAGACCAACTCTGGCTTCACTTAATATTGCAAAATCACTTGTTGATGAACGCCAAATGAGCATTCAATACCGCTCCGGAAATATTGCATTTGCGGTAATGATAATTGGGTGCATCATTATGTCGGTTTACCAAAGCAATAAAGGTGATCATAGCTGGGAGTTCTTCAACTCAATTGTAATTATCGGATTGGCGGCAAAAGCATTGTCGAATGTATTTTTAATCGGCAATTACCGTGAATCGGGAACGAAAATAATTATGGGAGTGGGTTTGATGTTAGTATTGTTCGTTTCATTAGAAAATGGATTTTCAGTTGGGATGTTAATTGAATCAGCTCCATTTTGGGGAATTGTAGGAATTGGATGGCTATCCAAAAAATTTCCGCGAGCAATCGGCGGTGTGGTGCTCGGAATAGCAGCCATACTTTTAATTTTAATTTTATCAAAAGGTTTTATCATCGGGCAAATTATTACAGCGGTGGTTGTAACGGTTCCATTAGTAACTGCCGGTGTTAGTCTTATTGTTGGTGATCGAATTGAAAGCGATCCAGATGGCGAAACCTTAGTTTAATAAATCGATATTTTTATTCAACCGAATTACAAAAGAAAGTGTATTAAAAAAGGTTCTTCAAATAAAATAATATCATCAAAATAAATGGAGTAGTTATGTTCAATCAAAAGCGCTCTTTTTCATTTTCCATCATTGGATTCGTTCTTTTGGGATTATTGTTCGGTTTGGGAGAAGTAGTTAATGCGCAAACAAAAATTCGAGTAGGTGTATTCGATTCGAGAGCAGTTGCAGTTGCTTTTTACAATTCTAAATTCTCAACCAATCAACAAATTTTTGCTTCCTTAGGTACGCGGATGAAAGAAGCAAAAGAAAAAGACGATAAGGATGCCATCGCCAAAATTGAGCGAGAGGCGTCTCTGCGGCAAGTAATGATGCATGAGCAAGGTTTCGGGAGAGGATCCATCAATAATGTCACTGGTGCTATAAAAGAGAAATTGGCGCAACTTGCAAAAAGTGAAAATCTTTCCGTTATCGTTTCTAAATGGGAACTTGTTTTTAGCGGCGCCGATGTTGTTACGGTTGAGGTTACTGAAAAGATTGTTGATTTCTTCGAACCGAACGAAAAAATAAAATCGATGACAAAGGAGATCATGCAATCCGAACCAATAAAAGAAGCTTATTTAATTGACGACTAACGACACTATTCAGCAAATAAGTTGCACTAATAATTTATGGAGCAGCAAAAATCATCTTTGTAAAAATGTATTTTTCAACTGCTCCAATAGTTTCTATAACCAAAATTATTTTTAATCTATGATAAAATTAAATCTTTCTTTTCTGCTGGTCTTACTTGTTTGTTCAAAAGTGTTGATTGCTCAAGATACTTTGAATAATGCTAAATCATTTAACGTTCCGGCTGAACACTATGGACTCAGCATCGGAAACTCTTATCGCTTTAACGGAATCCGTTTAAATTTTGCTGATGAAAAAGTTGAAGAGATTAACGGTTTGAATGTAACTCTTTGGTTCAAGATGTTTCAGAATAAAGAGTCGGTTGTAAACGGTATTAGCATCGGAGTAATACCAACCGGTGGAACTATGCGTGGCGTTAATATTGGACTGCTTGGCGTAGGCGGTGCACATGATCTTTACGGATTTAACCTCAGCGGAATTGTTGTAGGCGTAAGTGGTTATATGAATGGATTATCAGTTAGTGGTTTATTAACCATGGCTGATGGTCCCGAATCTTCTATTAATGGAATTGCTTTATCGGGTGTAGGTCTCGGCGCAAGAAAGTCTATTAATGGATTAGCCTTTGCCGGACTTGCAGTTGGTACCGATGGAGAAATAAGCGGTGTTGCTTCAAGCTTAGCTTACATTTCTGCCGAAAAGAATTTTAGAGGAATTGCATTAACCGCCGGTTATTTGGAATCTACTACATTTAGCGGAATTGGGATTGCAGGTTATTCTAAAACATCTCAAATGAACGGAATCTCAATTGCACTATTCAATAGCACGGAAGAATTACACGGAGTTCAATTAGGAATAATTAATCTTGCGGGAAATAATCCCTCAATATTTAGACTGCTTCCATTTATCAATATGAACTTCAGTAAATATCAATAAAAACCATTTCTTTTTTAAGGAAGTATCCACAACAACCTCATTTTTTGTGAAGAATTTAAAAATAAACAGCACACAGATTAATGAATCTATGTGCTATCATTATTTAACTTCAGTTGGCGCTAGTGCAACCCAAGCGAAATTGATGCTGTAATATTTCTCGGTAAACCGGGTTCGAGAAAAACCGGTGCGCCGCTAACAACATCGGGATTGATAAACGCCGATGCCGCGTATTTTGCATCCGTTAAATTATTCACACTTATAAAACCGGACAGATCAACATGATCCGAAAGTTTTTTTGCGTTTTTTATTCCTATTGTTGCATTCAAAATATTATACGACGGAACTTCTATTGTGTTTGCGTCATCAACAAAATAGCTGCCCATACCGTTAACACTTAAACCAATGTATGCTTCATTAAAAAACTCAGGGCAATATTTTATACCGGTGGAATAAAAAACATCAGGTAAACCGGCAACCTTGTTGGCTTTAAAAACAGCAAGATGCCCTGCATTTCCATAATGCGCGCTATCCACCATATACTCTTTGTATTTGTTTTGCGAGTAGGTAAATGAACCATGGAAAGATAAACCATAATTCATCTGAAGATTTAATCCAGCTTCAATACCCATTCTATCTGTTTTACCGGCAGTAAAATAAAATCTTCCGCCTCTATAAGGAATTATATCGTTGTTAACCCGTATGTAATACAAGGCAACATCATAAGAAACAGTTTTAATAAAGGAATTATTATCAACGTACATAAGATGTTTTGTTCCAACCTCAAAGGTAGTTGATGTTATCGGTTCCAATAACGGGTTGAGGAGATAAACCGTATCCTGTCCGTAAGTTCCGGCGGGATCAGTTTCATTACCTGCCGGCACTTCAACTCCACCTCCAAGATTTGCATACAAACTGTGGGTTGGAGAAAGCATATATGTTAGACCGGCTTTCGGAGTAAATCTTTTAAATGATTTTTGCTGCAAACCCAAAGAAGGATCGATAAAACTTTCGCTGATATAGGTAACGTTGTCATATCTTCCGCCAAATAGGATGCTTAAATCTTCACCAACTCTTACCTCCGTTTGAGCAAACAGACCGGAAGTATTTGCCCCTTCTCGTTTATTATCTTTTAAGGTACTACCTCTCCCATTTGTTGCGGAAAGGCTGTAAAAAAGTATTGCGCCGTCCTGGTAAGCTTCATCAACACCGACGGTTAATTTGTTGGTGATGTTTGAAGATAAAGTTGAATTATTTCTGTAAATAAAACTTCCGCCGGTATGATATCTGGTGAAGTCTCTAAAAGTTCCTCTTTCAGATCTTTGCAAATATTTCGGGTTCAGAAAAACCATTCCCGAAAAACCATGCATGTCATTTACTTCGTGATCAAGCGTAATACCAATACGCCCTGAGCGATTATACCTTCTTTCATCTCTTGCAAGATAAGTTGAATTTGCCTGTGTTGGATCGGCATCAAACTCGGTTTGTGTTAGAGGACCGGGAACGTGAAATAAATTGCTTGTTCCAACAAGGTAAACTCCTAATTTTGTTCGGCTGCCTAAATCTGAAATTATATTTGCATTTACAACCGTTCTTTTGGAAGCAGAATGAGATCTCCATCCGTTAAAGGCAGCGTTTGAAACTGCAAAAGACAATTTACCGGAATCAAACAATGCACCGCTTTTAATGGTGTATTTTTGCAGACCAAAACTACCCGTCATTCCGCCGAAGGAAACAAACGGTTCATCAAAGTTTGGAACGGAAGAAACATTTATAATTCCTCCGCTTGCGTTTCCCCACAACGCGGAAGAATTTGAGCGGATCACCTCTAAATTATCTGCAAGACTCAAATCGATATTGTCAAACGATGTTCTTCCATCGGGTTCTGTTTCGGGAATTCCATCAAGCATAATTCTTATGCCTCTTGATGTACCCGAGTTTGATCTATCGCCTGCGCCGCGTGCGCCAAAACCGCGGATTACAATTCTAATATCCTGGTTTCCGGCGCGAGATTGAGCAAGAACTCCCGGCACTGTGGAAAGCGCCTCATCAAGTCCATAACCCTTTATATTTTGAAGTTGATCTTTTGCAAGTATCGATACCGCGTAGGGAATCTCCAAAATGTTTTCAGGGGAACGGGTTGCCGTTACGGTAACCTGTCCTATTTCATATTTAAGTGTATCTGTCATTGGTTTTTTGTTAACATCTTTCTGAGCAAAGAGAGAAACGCCGACAAAAATAATTAGTGCAATAAGTGATTTTTTCATTTACAATTATTCCTTGTTAAAAATTT
>JAVHOS010000116.1:0-2477 GCA_036170205.1 Ignavibacteriaceae bacterium
ACTCCGGGAAGAGGAATACCAACACTGCCAAGATAATAATCGCCATGAGTAAAACGATTGCAGGTAAGAACCGGAGAAGTTTCCGTTAAACCGTAACCTTCTCTGATTGTTGCCCCGGCGGCTGTAAATATTCTTGATAACCTCGGTTGCAATGCAGCAGCTCCGCTAATAATTCCTTTAACTTCCCCACCGAGTGCTTCCATCCATTTTGAAAAGACTAACTTTCTTGCGGCGATTAATCTGAGTTTATAAAACCAGCCGTTTTCTCCTCTCGGATCATAATGATTAGCAAGATTTACCGCCCAGCCGAAGATCGCTTTTTTAACCGGACTGAGATTTCGCCCTTTATCCATAATCTTATCATAAATTTTTTCCATTAACCGGGGAACCGTGGTAAAGTAATTCGGTTTCACTTCTTTTAAGTTTTCACCAACTTTTTCAATACTTTCGGCAAAATAAACTGAACTTCCTACATAGAGATAAAAATAGACTGCGGTTCGTTCAAAGATGTGACAAATCGGAAGAAAACTTATCGTACGGTGTTCATAGTTCATCGGCATAATTTCGCTAATTGATTTAACATTACTAAGAATATTTTTGTGGGAAAGCGGAACACCTTTCGGAACTCCGGTTGTCCCTGAAGTATAGATTATAGTTGCAAGATCATCTTCTTTTACAGAATTTTCAATTTCCGAAAGTTTGTTCCGATGAGATTCATCTCCTTTATTCACAACCTCCATCCAACTTTTAGCACCGGCAACATCGTTAAAAGTATATATCACTTTTACCGAAGGCGTTTTGGTAATGACTTTCTTTACTTTTTTGTACAACTCCTCATTTTCTACAAAAACCAACTTTACCTGCGAATCGTTAAAAATGTATTCATAATTTTCCGGACTCATATTCGGGTAAAGCGGAACATCAACACAATTAATTTGAAGAATTCCAAGATCAAGAAGCGTCCACTCGGTTCGGTTGTATGAAATAATTGCAAATTTATCTTCGGGATTAAATCCCATAGCCAATAAACCGAGACTAACTTTATCAACTGTCTCTTGGCAGTTTTTTGAAGAATATTTTCTCCAAGTCCCGCCTACTTTATCGCATAAAGCATCTTCTTGCGGAAACTGGTTTACCTGGTTGGGTAAAATGTCAAACAGCCTTCTCACTTGTTGGTTTGAATTATTCATGAATCGCCTCATTTAAGAAATTTTTAAATAGCACACTTCCTAAAAACTAAAATAGGACAAACTTCCCGAAATGTCAAGCGAAATTTCGCTATTTGTGAATATTTGCTTTTGTTTTAATTTCTTTTTGTTATATTTCACACACAAAAGATTTGAAATTGGAGAATTTAGTTGAAATTATCGCAAAACTATATAAAATTAATACTTGGGCTAAAGTTGAAACAGTTGCGGTTGGAGAAAAATCTTTCTCTTACTCAATTAGCTGAAAAGAGCGGACTTTCAATCTCTTATTTGAATGAAATTGAAAGCGGTAAAAAATACCCAAAATCTGATAAAATTGCTGTTATTGCTCAAACGCTTGATGTTTCTTATGATAAATTGGTTTCTCTCAAACTTTCTAAACAGTTAGCTCCAATCGGTGAACTATTCGAATCAAATATTTTAGAACAGCTCCCTTTAGACCACTATGGAATTGATATTAGTAAATTTGTTGCTTTAATGTCGAATGCCTCAATACAATTAAGTGCGCTTGTAGCTACCATTTTGGAGATGGCGAAAAGTTCGGAGATGAGTGAGAATAATTTTAGCAGAACTGCTCTTCGAGCATATAAAGAATTCAATGATAACTACTTTGAAGAGCTTGAAACCGCTGTTGACTCATTTGTTTCAGAGAATAGAATTGACGATACTCCCCCGATTCAGTCTCATCGGCTAAGCAAAATTTTAACCGACAAATATTTGTATGAAATAGATGAAACAACTTTAAACACTTTTCCTGAATTGGCTCACTTTAGAGGATTTGTTAAAAAAGGAAAGACAAATAGACTTTATTTAAATAATCAGCTTTCTGATTCTCAAAAAGCTTTTATCATTGCAAAGGAATTGGCATATAATCATCTTAATTATGAAGACAGAAGTTTCTCTCACTCAAATCTTCGCCTGGATAACTTCGATCATTTGTTGAATAATTTCAGAGCTTCTTACTTTGCTACTGCTTTGATGCTGAGAAAAGAATTTTTTCTAAACGATTTGAAGAACTTCTTCGCCAAAGAAAAATGGGACGGAGATTACTTAATCACGTTAATTGATAACTACAACGCCTCACCGGAGATGCTTTTTCAAAGGATCAGCAACCTGAGTCCAAAGTTTTTAGGATTGAATAAATTCTTCTTCCTTCGCTTTAATGCAAAAGAGAAGAATAATAATTACCAGCTTTCCAAAGAAGTGCGGTTAAATATTCTTCGTAACCCGGGAGGATTTCAAAGCCAGGAACATTATTGCAGGCGTTGG
>JAVHOS010000116.1:2577-4266 GCA_036170205.1 Ignavibacteriaceae bacterium
ATTCCTTTTGAAACAGTAAACGATACTTGCGAGATGTGTAAAATAGCCGATTGCAAAGAACGAACCGCTCCCCCAACAGCAATTGAAAAGTTGGAATACAAACAAAAAGTAGAAGCAATTCTTGCTAAATTAACCACAGAGAAATAAGACGCTGATCTTTTAAGATTTATTAAGATCAGCGCAGATCATAATAAATCATAACCAATCTGCGTCCCCTTCATCATACCGATTCATAATTATTTCTTTTATTTAGCTTTATGCTATATTTGACAATTAATTTTCACTTATAAAGAAAGCAAATAATGTCTGCAGAAAAGAAAAATTTCCTTACACAATTCCCTAGAAACTTTTGGACGGTAATTACTATGGAGTTCTTCGAGCGCGGCTCGTACTATGGATTAACAAGCGTTCTTTCCGTCTATCTTGTTTCTGTACTAAATTTTTCAAAAGAAAGCGTTGGTGTAATAAACAGCGTTACACGTCCGATGTTGTATCTCGTGCCAATCCTTGCGGGAGCAATTGCCGACCGTTTTGGTTACCGGAAAACTCTTTTCTTTGCCTTCTCTGTGATGAGTTTCGGTTATTTCCTTTCGGGATTAACTACAAGTTATGAACTTATCTTTTTGAGTCTGCTGCTTATGACTCTTGGCGCAGGTTCTTTCAAACCGATAATTTCAGGCACAATTGCAAGAACAACTACCGAACAAAATTCAACATTAGGATTCGGGATTTATTATTGGAGTATCAATCTCGGCGCATTTATTTTTCCGCTAATACTGGTTCCTTTCTTAAAAGAAATTTCATGGTCGTACATCTTTTTCATGTCTGCGATTGGGACAGGCTGGCTTCTTCTTTTAAACTTTTTTGTTTATAAAGAACCAGCTAAACCGGAGAATGGTAAATCTATCGGACAAGTATTAAAAGGGGCGGTATTAGTATTAAAAGATTTCCGCTTCATACTTATGATCGTAATTTATTCCGGTTTCTGGATTCTCTATTTCCAGATGTTTGATACCGTTCTCTGGTATTTAAAAGATTATATGGATATGACCCCCGTTAATAATGTTGTAAATGGATTTCTCGGACTCTTCACCGCAAATCCAAATTGGAAATTTGATGCCGAGCATGTAACGGTAATTAATGCGGGAACCATTATCGTCTTGCAGATATTCATCTCCAACATTGTTAAGAACAAAAAAGCATTACCGACAATGATAACAGGTATCGGGCTTGGTACTATTGGAATGGGAATTCTTGCTATCTCAACTTACGCATGGGTTTTTATGGCGGGAATCATAATCTTCTCTATAGGTGAAATGACCGCACATCCTAAATTTATAAGTTATGTTGGATTAATTGCGCCCGAAGATAAAAAAGCATTATATCTCGGATATTCTTTTCTTTACGGAGTGCTTGGCAGCGGGATAGGTGGAATTCTTGGGGCGAATCTTTATGTTCACTTTATTGATAAACTCCATAACCCAAGCGCATTATGGATCTCTTTTAGTTTGATTGGCGTGGCAACGATGTGCGGACTTTTACTTTTTAATAAGTTTTTAGCAAAGAAGTAGATTGGTCAGTAGTAATTGATCATCATTCAATAGAATTAGTCAGTCACCTTACTTAAAACGTCTTGATCTTGACAATAATCGTGCTCTTAATCGTAATAAAATCCGAGCAAGATTACGA
>JAVHOS010000117.1:0-4261 GCA_036170205.1 Ignavibacteriaceae bacterium
GGAATTGATACTCACATCCTTCTTTTCAAGATCCGCAATTTTTTTTGATACATTATGATTCAATATTCTAATGTCTTCATAGATATTAATCAAGTTATTCATTTCCCAATCCGGCTCTCCTCCCTTTTTCCATTTTACATATTGGGCGAAAAGGTAAGAAGATAAAACCCTCATCTCGGTTTCTTCCAAGGAAGCAAAAGGCAGGTGTGTCGGGATTAACGGCTTGAGTTTTCCCATCACCGGGCACCCTGAAGTAACCATGCGGATTCCGAGCATGCTGCTTACTCCCGATTGCACTGAAGTAACTTTAGCGTAATTTCTATTCTCGGTTTCTACAATAATTTCAGCTTCGTCAAAAGAATTATAATCCTGAAATGTTTGAATAATATCAACAAGATTAATCGCCAGCGGGCAGTATTCATGAACGTTGATATCAAGAATGCAATGGGAACATCTGAAGTTTTTCAATTTTGTCCATTCAGGAAATGAACCGCTATTTTTATAAATAATGCTTAATGAAGATTTATCGACAGCAACGTGAAAAGATTTTTCTAATCCGCTTTTTAATCGAAATGTATAAGTATAGTTGAGTAGTTCTGTTTCTGCCATCTTTAAATGCTTTTATAATTGCTTTGGAAATATAAAAATATTATCGAAAGAAAAAGAAATATTTTTAAGTGATGTGATGAAGAAAACCCCCGGATACTTTCTTGAGACTTCAGAATTACTTTCTTGTAACGTAAAAAGAAGCAACCCCTCCTTCGATTTCAATAAATATTTTCTTCTTTACGGAAGAAAAATTATCGGTCTGAAAAACATCATCAGAGATTTCCGAGAAGTCATCAAAGTGAGTGCTTGCCAGTGCAGTTTCTTTTCTAATTTGAACTCCAACTTCCTTTGGAAGAATTATTTTTACCGAAGCGGCTCCGGCTTCAACTTTTATATCCATCGTATCGGTCGCAAATTCTTTTACTTTTAGGTTACAACTTGCAGCGCCGGTTGAGAGATTAACTCTTTCTATTTTAAGCGAAGTAAGATCAAGATCAACATCTGCGGCGCCAAGTTCAAAATCGAAATTGTAGTTCGGTTTATTATTGAATCCAACATCTAATTTACGATTGCTTTTATCATCAATCTGAATTTTAACATGTTCCATACTAACGTTAAAATTATAATTGCCATTTTGTTTATCGGCATCAACAGAAAATAAATCTCTCATTCCACCTGATTTTAGCGTTACTAAATTTGAATCATCACCGTGCAGCTCTATTCTACCGGCTCCCAATTTGAAACTCGCATTCACCGTTTTGATCTTACCGTCGAAGGGTTCGCTAAACTGCTCTGTTGTTGCAATTTTGCTAATTGTCGAGTCACATTGATCCCATTCCCACGGCAGCCATGACTTTGCAAAAAAACTAAAAATTACTAATGCAAAGACCAAACCGGAAAGTCCTGAAAACACAAGTTTAGCATAAATGTTTTTTGAAAGAACCGTAAGTCCTATCAAAATTAATGAAAGCGGCCAGAAATGATAAAAGGCTCCAATTGCAACCCGTACATGCAGCATTTCTACTAAAAGATAAACTACACCGAGCGATAAGAACAACATCCCCCAAAAAAGTTGTTTAGATTTCATTATTGTACCTCATTCACATTTTTGTTCGCATTCTTATTTTTAAGTTCATTCTCTTTATCTTTTTTGAAAGTATTATAAACCATCCAGGCGCCTAATGCAATTAAACAAAGCGGAAAAATATTTTCAAAATCAATATCGATCAGCAAATTATCAGCCAAAAAGATAACTCCGAGAATTATCAAAATTGCACCGACAATTTTTTCCCGATAGGATTTTCTTTTAGCTTTTTCAACTTGCTTTTCTATCTCCCGATTTTGTTTTTCTTCTTCAGGTTGTTCTGATAGAAATAATTCTTCCTTAGGTATGATCAATGCGCTTACAAAATAAATAATTATTCCGGCGCCATGGAAAAAGATAAGACAGACAAAAGCAATGCGTAGGAAGACGGGATCAATTTCTAAATATTGTGCAATCCCACCTGCTACGCCGGCGATTATCTTTTCTTTACGCGAACGATATAATCTCTTTGTCATCACATTCTCCTTTTTTATTTCACCAGCAAAAATAGAATATGGTATCAATAAAAACCAACATTCTTTATTTACGGCAAAGGCCTTATATAAAAGGTTTAATAGCGGGTTATAAAGAAATCAATTTTCATTTTTCGATACGGTTTTTGTTTTCTTCACAAATCGAAAACTTAAAAGACTTGCCGATGTTGCCAAACCAACCGACAATCCAATCCAAATTCCCCGTACGTTTAAATCGAAATAAAAAGCGAGAACCGCTCCCAACGGAAGTCCTACAATCCAGTACGCAATGAAAGTTACAGCGGTAGGAAATTTTACGTCCGCAATTCCACGCAAAATACCTAAACCGACACACTGTATCCCATCGAAGATTTGGAAAAATGCCGCAATTAAAATCAGTGAAGCGGCAATAATTTTTACTTCTGAATTGTTTATATAAAGTTCCGGTAATAAATTGTTTGTGAAAAAGAAGAAGACGGCACAAATGGTCATAAATCCCCCTGCGAGTAACAGGGCGCTTAATCCTGCTCTTTTTGTTTCAAATGGATTTTCTTCGCCAACAAATTTTGCAACACGGATTGCCGATGCAGCTGAAACTCCAACCACTATCATGTACGTGATGGAAGCAATGCTTAATGCAATTTGATGTGCAGCCAACTGTTGAGCGCCAAACCAACCGATCATTATTGCCGTAAAAAAGAAAGCTCCAACTTCAAAAAAATATTGAACACCGCTCGGCAATCCGAGAGCAAGGATTTCTTTTGTTACTTTCCAATCGATACTATAATGAAGAAGTTCGGGGCGATATTTTTTTACGCGCTTGTTCCGGTTCAAAAAAATGATAAGCACAACCATCATAAAAAGACGTGAGCCAAGTGTTGCAATACCGGCGCCGTTTAGTTCAAGTCGCGGGAATCCGAAATTACCATAAATGAGACAATAGTTTGCCGCCGCATTTGTGATGTTCGCAAGGAGTACAATCACCATCGCCGGGCGCATGATTGAAAGTCCCTCTAAAAAATGTTTGTACGTAAGGAACACCATCATCATCGGAAGAGAAAAAGATAAAATGCGTAAATACGGAATAGCGTATTCAACTACTTTTTCTTTTTGATTCATAAACGGGAATAATTCAGCAGAAAAAAATGTTACTATTCCAAGCAAAATTCCGATAACAAGATTGATAACCAAAGCTTGTTTTAATATATTTCCGCATAATTCGGGGTTTCCTTTTCCAAGAGCATTGGCAACAAGCGGAGAAACCGCATAGGTTACGCCCATCCCCACTACAAAGATTAGAAAAAAAATTCCATTCGCCAAAGCTGATGCTGCAAGTGGATAATAACCAATTCTTCCCACCATCGCATTATCAACAACTCCCATCGTAATGATTCCTAACTGCCCGACAATTACGGGCAATGCCAGTCCAACCGTTTCACGTAAATGAGACCGGAAACTTTTGGTTTTGGAAATCGATGCTATTTCTGAATTTGTCATAAGTTTAATTATAATTGGGTTACAAATTTGTAAAAATTATTTGAAAGAAAGCTGATTATTTTTTGGCAACACTGGCGCTGATCATTTTTTTAATAACTTATGCGGGCATAATTTTTACCCGGCTTCCCGGTTTAAATATCGATAGACCCAGCGCAGCTTTTTTCGGCGCGGTTTCGATGGTTGTGTTTGGGATTCTTTCGTTTGATGAATCAATTGCTGCAATTGATTTTAATACAATAGCTTTACTGCTTGGAATGATGATGTTAATTTCAGTTTTAGAAATTGACGGATTCTTTCTCTTAATCTCCGAAACCACCATCTCACTGGCAAAAACTCCACGCCAACTGTTGTTGCTAATCATTTTCGTTACCGGAATTTCAAGTGCATTTCTAGTAAACGATGCCGTTGTTTTGCTCTTTACTCCGGTAGTAATTTCAATTTGTAAAGGAACGAAACGGCAGCCGCTGCCTTATTTGATAGCTGAGATAATGGCTTCCAACTCCGGAAGCGCTTTAACGATAACCGGAAATCCGCAAAATATTTTAATCGGGATTCAATCCAACTTTGCTTTTGGGCAATTTATGCTTTACATGTTCCCCATCGCTTTAGGAAGTTTATTAATTATTTTTTTTGCAATTAAGTTTTTCTTTAAAGATGA
>JAVHOS010000118.1:0-4238 GCA_036170205.1 Ignavibacteriaceae bacterium
CTATCCTATCGTCATAATTTTCTTTTAAGAGTTTTTCTTTTTCTTCAAATTCTTTTTTGGTTCCGCTTATTTCAAGTTCCTTCTGATTTTTTAACCAATTAATTTTTTGAAGTAATTTTTGTTTATAGCTTGTTCGACTGATAAAGGTGGAGATGGCTACAATCAGCGCCAGCAAAAATCCGATAAGGAACGTGCCTAATCCCCATTTAATTCCCGCCAGAAACAATTGCCCCAGCACTTCCTTAAACTCAATTCCACCTCTAAAATACTGCGTAGAATAGCCGGAACACCCGCCAATAAAAAAAAGAAGCGAAGAAACGACAATATTATAGGTCATCATATTCCTGAAGGAATAAACGGGATCGTGTTTTGTTTCCATGGGAATTGAATTTATTCTTGCTTCAATCGTTAAGATATATTCTTCAATTTTCTTTTCAATATCTTTTAGCGCATCGGTTAATTTGTCTTTTTGTTTGGTTTTAAGTGATTCAAAATCGTTGGTAAGAATTGTGATGGCGTATCTTTTATCCTCCACTTCCTCATCAAACATATGCAGTTTTTCGTTTATCTCGCGGGCGTATTTAATTTTTATCGTATCATAAATTGACTGTACAACCGAAGTAAATTTTTCTCTCAATAAACGATAGGAACTTATTACTAAAATGTTTTTACTTTCAAAATAGTGATCAATCAATTTTTCGATGAAACTCAAAGTTTTTTTACCTTCTTCGGAATAATAACCTTTCATCTCTAACTGATTTAACTTTGAGAGATTTGATTTTAGCTCCGATACTAACGACGCATCGGGCTTAAAAACTTCATTAAGCTCGCTTTCGATTTGATCGATAAGGTTTGCGAGTTCACGATGATAAAACAAATTATAAACCACCGAATTATTTACAAAATAGCGAAACATACCTCCGTTGTTTTTGTTTACGGAATGTTCAATCCGGTTAAAATCATATTTACAAAGTTCTTTTATAAACTGTGCCGCTATTTCATATTCAGCAAGCTGATCTTCTACAAGCGCAAGGTAAAATTTTGCAGTTATTCCGTGAGGTTTGGTGTTTAATGCGTTTCTAAATTGTGTTCTTGCAGCTTCACTTTCCTTTTGTTTAAAGTAGGCAAATCCCATAAATATTTTGATTATGTATTGAAGTTCGTCTTTATAGATTTCACTTACTTTTGTGGTATTAAGAACTTCCAAACTTTTGTTAAAAAGTCCGATTGCCGTTTGCGTATTTGCTATGGATTTTTCAAAAGTATAGAGCACTCCCTTTAGAATAAGGTAGAAGAAGTTGTGTTTTGAAGAAGATCTATCGATGTAATTTAAGGCGGAGTTGGCAAAATATCTTTTTTCATTCTCAGATTTAATTACAATCCACTTTGTATAACACTCCTTTATTGTTTTGTAAAAGTCATAATCGTTACTTTTACCGAAGTACATTTTCAGCAAGTCTTCAAGGTACTGAACGATCGGAGAATCATAAATCCAGAAAAGCGGCGCCTCTTCAAAACGTACAAAAACCTCGTTAAGCTGCGGCGGAACGTCAAGGTTAAAAAACTTTACGCTCTCTTTTATGCTGGTTAAATACTCAATTGAAGATTTCGCTTCAAATTGAAAATATTCCCTTGCTATATTCCTGAACTTTCCGGTTGATACTTCAATAATATTTTCCGGTTTAGGAATTGGGTCGCTATTTATTGTGTTACTTACAACCATTTAACTATTTTTACAACTGTTGATGAGGACATTCCGGTGAATTTGATTTATTATCGAAGAGATTTAGAATTATTTAACCTTCTTGAAGGAAATAAAAGAGATTTGAAGTTGAACGCTGCAGCCAACGAATCTTTTTAGAGAGAAATTGTTCCTGGTTAAATGAAGATTATTTGCAAATTATTGTCCGATTGATTAAAATTAATCAAAAAATGTTTTACTTTTCATCAGTTACTATTTTTTTTTGAATCCGCTTAGGTCTTAAAGGTGTTTAATGTCAGAGAACTTAATATTTGAAAACCGATTACATATTTTAGGAAAGATTACAGCCACTCTTCTTCACGAAATAAGAAATCCTCTTTCGGTTGTAAAATTAAGTTTAGATTACCTAAACATGCACCGTGACGAACTTTCAGACGATTTGCTCGAAACGATCGAAAACTCTTCTCAGGCGCTTTTCAGAATTCAGGCGTTGGTTGATAACCTTCTTTTCTTTTCGAGACCAAATACACGCGAAGAAAAACTTTGTTCAATCGATCAAATTTCCGACTACGCTTTCGATATTATTGAGGTTGACGCTTCTCGTAAGAACATACAAATGTTTAGAGAATATTCGGGGAAAAATATTCCGATGATTAAAGGCGATGCAAATAAATTACTCCAAATTTTTCTTAATCTTTTAACCAATGCTGTTGATGCTTGTAATAAAGGTGATAAAATAATTATAAGAATCTTTCCCGATCAGGCGAACAATATCGGCTGGGAAGTTGAAGATACCGGAGTTGGCATCAGCGAAGAAGATCAAAAAGCAATTTTCAATGACTTTTTTACGAAAAAAATTAAAGGAACCGGCTTGGGGTTAAGCATCTGCAAATCACTGGCAATACAACTGAACGCTGAAATTAATTTCCAAAGCCAATTGGGAAAAGGAACTAAATTCACGCTGCTATTTAATTCAAACTTTGCGGTAAACGAAAATGAAATTTAAAATTCTGATCATTGATGATGATAATCTTGTTGGACTTTCGCTGAACAAAGTTTTGACTAAATTGGGTTACGATGTTCAGGTTTGCATGTTAGCCGAAGAAGCGCACGATAGGGTAGAAGCATTTGAACCGGATGTTATTCTTTTAGACATTTATCTTACCTCTCACAACGGCTTGGAACTTCAAAAATCTTTCCACAAAAAATACTCGCACATTCCGGTAATAATGATTACAGGTTATGCCGATGTAAACATCGCGGTTTCTGCAATGAAATCCGGCGCATTTGATTTTATGCTGAAGCCTATCGATCTGGAACAGCTAAAACTTATACTGAATAAAGCGTTGGAGAATGTAACGCTAAAAGCGGAAGTGAATAAACTGCACAGCCTGCTCCAGGAAAATGAACTTTCAAAAGAATTCTTCGGAAAAAACACAAAAATCTTGCGGGTGTTAAACTCTGCTGAAAAGCTGGCTAAAAGTCCCGACACAACAATTTTGATTGAAGGAGAAAGCGGCACCGGCAAAGAGGTGTTTGCAAAATTTATTCATCAAAATAGTTTAAGAAAAGATGCCGTCTTCATTCAAATAAATTGCGCTACCATTCCTAAAGAACTTGCGGAAAGCGAACTGTTCGGACATGAAAAAGGCGCTTTTACCGGCGCTTCGCTTAAAACTAAACTCGGCAAATTTGAGCTTGCTAACGGCGGAACCATTCTTTTAGATGAGATTGGCGAATTATCTTTGGACCTTCAAGCTAAATTGCTGCGCGTACTGCAGGAAAAAAAATTCTATCGTCTTGGCGCCGAAAAAGAAACTTCCGTTGATGTTCGGGTGCTTGCGGCAACAAATAAAAATCTTGAAGAAGAAGTAAAGAACGGTTCATTCCGGGAAGATTTATTCTACCGGTTGAATGTTGCAAAAATTACCATACCTCCGTTACGTGAACGAATAGATGATATCCCGGTTTTAGCTTATTCTTTTCTAAAAGAATTTTCTATTAAGTTCAACAAAAAGATTGAACTTATTTCTCCCGAAGTTATTTCCCTGTTCCAGAAATATCCATGGAAGGGAAATATCCGCGAACTTAGAAATGTTATGGAGCGGGTTATTCTTTTAACTGAAGATGAAGAATTGAAAGAATCTCACTTCGGATTTATTTTTGAAAATGAAGCCGGCAATCTTAACGAAGATGATAAATTCATCTTAAAAATTCCTGCCAAAGGAATTAAAATTGATTTAGTACTTAAAGACCTCATTCAAAAAACGCTGAAAATAACGAACGGAAATCAGGTGAAGGCGGCGAAAGTTCTCGGTCTTTCCCGCTCAAAGCTGCGTTACCGTATGGAACAACTTGGAATAGAAGTTACAAGAAGTTTTCAATAGATTTTTCCCGCTTTAATAATTCTTTCCCCCCGGATGAAAAAAGACAGGAGAATTCATAACAAAGCAAACCAGAACAAAGAATTACTAACTCATATTACGCATTATTAGATATTGAATTGCCACGAGCTTTAGCTCGTGGGATAAATGGG
>JAVHOS010000119.1:0-4222 GCA_036170205.1 Ignavibacteriaceae bacterium
AGTTTTCTTTTCTTCACTGCGAGATAATTTCCCGCTGACGCGAGATTACAATTCGTCACTGCGAGATAACTTTGCTTCGATGCAATTCTTCAAAAACCAGAGCGGATAATTTCAAATAACGGGGTAGGCCATGCCGTGGTATGACCCTACAATGCAAATTGTACGCTTATTATTTCTGCGGAGTAACGCGATGTCTTTTTCGAATTGTTTGCAGGATCAACTGCGGAAGATAAAACTTAACTGCAGGATGCAGTTGACCCCTTAGTTAGATATATTTATTGGATGATGAATTTATTTGGAGGGGAATACTAAACAAGTTTATGTTTAGCCTGATATAGAACGAAAACCGATGCTTAACCGAAAACTTCTTCATAAAAAATACCCGCAAATTTGTTTTTAAGATGAAATCAGAAAAGGAAACCCATAGGTGGAAAATCTTCCCGTTTCTATTTTCAACATAAAGAAAATATAACACAAGGTCAAATACTTTCTTGCAGAAATATTTTTTTTGTTTTATATCTTTCCCATCATCCCGATTTATCGGGATGATTTTTTCGTGTAGCGATACCCTTCAGGGCATCGCATGTTAAGAAGCAAGAACAATGTTACATAAAAAAAAGGAACGGTCTCGACCGTTCCTTACATAATTGAATTTATCTTTTAGTACATATAACAGAACAATGTAGGAAATATTTTCCTTCCCATTGCTTTTTTACTTACACTTTTTCCCTGCAAAGTTTTGCTTTCAAATAATCGCGGTTCATGCGGGCGATATTGCTTACGGAAATACCTTTCGGGCATTCGGCTTCACACGCGTAGGTGTTTGTACAGCTTCCGAAGGCGTTCTCATCCATAACTTTTACCATCGCTTGCACACGGTCGTAACGTTCCGGCTGCCCTTGAGGCAGTAAAGCAAATTGAGAAACTTTCGCGCTTACAAAAAGCATTGCCGATGAATTTTTACACGCCGCTACACACGCGCCGCATCCGATACATTCAGCCGCATCAAGTGAAAGATCGGCGCTCTCTTTAGAAATAAGAGCTGCGTTTCCATCAGGCGCGCTTCCCGTATTAAAAGAAGTATATCCGCCCGCCTGCTGGATTTTGTCAAATCCGGAACGGTCAACGATTAAATCTTTTATTACTTGGAAAGCCGTTGCTCTGAATGGTTCGATGTACAGAGTTTCTCCGTCTTTGAAATTGCGCATGTGTAATTGACACGTAGCCGTCTTTGGTAAAGGTCCGTGCGGGTGTCCGTTTACAGACAACCCACAAGTTCCGCAAATACCTTCGCGGCAATCGCTTTCAAAGGCTATCGGGATTTTCCCTTCGGCTTCCAATTTGTTATTCACTTCATCAAGCATTTCAAGAATAGAAGAATCGGGTGAAACTTTTTGATTGAACTCGTCGAAGTGTCCTTTGGCTTTGTTATTTTCTTGACGCCAGATTTTTAACTTCAAGGTGATATGATTACTGCTCATTATTTATAACTCCTCGTAGCTAATTTAATGTTTGTAAATTCAAGATTTTCTTTTGCTAATTCCCAATCGCCGGGTTTTTTATATTCCCAAGCCGCCACATAAGAATATTCATCGTCTCTTCTTAAAGCTTCACCTTCGGGAGTTTGGTACTCCTCGCGGAAATGTCCGCCGCAGCTTTCATTCCGGTTGAGTGCGTCTTTAGCTAACAACTCACCAAACTGAAGATAGTCTGCAACTCTGCCGGCTCTTTCCAACGTTTGATTTAATTCTTCACCTTTGCCAACGACTTTAACATCCTTCCAGAATTCTTCGCGCAAATCTCTAATCTGTTTGATAGCTTCATTCAATCCTTTTTCTGTCCTTGACATTCCGACTTTATCAATTAAAATAAGTCCAAGTTTTTTATGGATAGCATCAACAGTTTGTTTTCCGTTAATAGAAAGGAGTTTCTTAACATCGTCTTGAACACTCTTTTCTGCTTGTTTGAATTCAGCGCTTTCTGGATTTGCTTTTTCCGGTTTTTCAGTTGAAAGATAATTCCCGATAGTGTAAGGAATAACAAAATAGCCATCCGCTAAGCCTTGCATTAATGCGCTTGCGCCAAGTCTGTTTGCACCGTGATCGGAAAAGTTTGCTTCACCGAGTACGAACAAGCCGGGAACGTTGCTCATCAAATTATAATCAACCCATAAGCCGCCCATAGCGTAATGAGGAGCGGGATAAATCTGCATCGGAACTTCATACGGATCAACGCCGGTAATGTTTTGATACATATCGAACAAGTTGCCGTATCTGTCTTTAACTCCGTTCTTGCCGATTCTGCCAAATGCTTCGGAGAAATCGAGATAGACAGAACGCCCGCCGTTTACGCCGCGATTTTCATCGCAAACATATTTTGCGTTCCGCGATGCAACGTCTCTCGGAACTAAATTGCCAAAAGCAGGATATCTTCTTTCAAGATAATAATCTCTTTCATCTTCGGGGATTTGATCGGGTGGTCTATTATCGCCAACTTTTTTAGGAACCCAAATTCTTCCGTCATTCCGTAAACTTTCACTCATCAAAACTAATTTCGATTGAGCTTCACCATGCACCGGAAGACACGTTGGGTGAATTTGCGTGTAACATGGATTTGCAAAAGCCGCACCTCGTTTATGCGCCCGCCATGATGCGGTAGCGTTACTGTTCATCGCGTTGGTGGATAAGAAATAAACATTCATATATCCGCCCGAAGCAAGAACAACCGCTTGGGCTGCGTGTCTTTCAATTTCGCCGGTAAGTAAATTTCTTACGATGATTCCTTTAGCTTTTCCATCAACAAGAACTAAGTCAAGCATCTCGCGGCGATTGAACATTTTAACATTGCCGAGTTTAATTTGCCTGTTGAGTGAACCGTAAGCGCCAAGCAACAACTGCTGACCGGTTTCACCGCGTGCATAAAATGTTCTTGAAACTTGCGCGCCGCCAAATGAACGGTTCGCCAGCGTTCCGCCGTATTCTCTTGCAAACGGCACACCTTGCGCAACGCATTGATCAATAATGTTGTTGCTAACTTCTGCCAGGCGGTAAACGTTAGCTTCGCGAGAACGGAAATCTCCGCCTTTAATAGTATCATAAAATAAACGGTAAACTGAGTCGGCGTCATTCTGATAATTCTTTGCGGCGTTAATTCCTCCTTGTGCGGCAATTGAATGTGCTCGGCGCGGAGAATCGTGATACGTAAACGCTTTTACTTTATAACCGAGTTCGCCTAATGTTGCAGCGGCTGAAGCGCCTGCTAAACCGGTTCCGACAACAATAATATCAAATTTTCTTTTGTTCGCCGGATTAACCAGCTTTGCAGAAAATTTATAGTTCGACCATTTTTCGGTGATGCTGCCTTCAGGGATGTTTGAATTTAACTTTATCATTATTTGCCTCCCATCAAAAAGTAGAGTGGAATAGATGCGAAACCTAACGCCATTATTAACGCGTAAATTGTTCCTATCTTTTTAATTAGCGGAGTATATTTTTTATGATTTAATCCGAATGTTTGAAACGCGCTTTGGAACGCGTGATTCAAATGGAAACCTAAGAAACCCATAGAAATAATATAAATGATTGAGTAATAAGGAACCCTAAACCAATCGGAAACAATTGTGTAAAACGGATATTCTGTTTCAGGGTGAGTTCCAAAATTGAATCCAAACCAAAAAGTTGATAAGTGAATTCCGAGAAAAATAAATATTACCGTTCCCGTTATTGCCATACTTCTTGAGAAGACATCAGCGTTTTCTTTTGAAGCGTTAACAGCGTATTTCTGCGGGTTAGCTTTTTTATTCTGCCACCATAATCTTACTCCGTTATAAATATGGAAGATAAAAATTAGTGCTAGAACAATTTCGATTACTCTAACTGCGGGTTTAACCGATTCAAGTGTTTCAACATATTTTTGAAAAGCGGCGGGACCAAAGTAGAGCATCATGTTGCCGATGAAGTGCACGATAAGGAACAGCATCAGCATAGTACCGGTAAGAGCCATTATAAACTTTTTACCGAGTGAGGAATTGGTGAAATCAGTGAACCAACTCATTCATATTCTCCTTTTTTAAGTTTTAAGAAATGGAATTGTTGATTGAATGTAAGAGCTAAAACAGGTTCATGATATTTTAGTTTGCGTTCAAAAGTGAGCAATTTTTTTTTCATCTAAGTGAAAATTAAGAATTCTATCTGCGATATGCAATTTGAAGGGAAAAAAGTTT
>JAVHOS010000120.1:0-4191 GCA_036170205.1 Ignavibacteriaceae bacterium
TTTACTTACAAACCGTTTTATCGATTTGTTTATCGATACGGTAATCTTCTGATGACTCCAATTCTTTTGATCTATATGCTTCCGGCTGTCACTGCCTTTTCTTATAAAAGCTCACAAATCCTTTATCTCCTCGCACTTTCTCTCATCATATTCTTCGTTAATAAATTGTACTTTCGTTTATATCGAATACTACCGTTTTTAATTGAAGTAGATGAAGAAAAGATTATTTGCAGCCAATTTATCAAGAAAGATAAGAAGGAGATACTTTACTTTTCGGAAATAGTAAAATTAAAAGGAGGAATCTTTCACGGGAAGTCAAAAGGATTAATGCAGATTGACGGGAAAAATATTTCAATCGGATTTTTTCATCATCTAACCGACGCAAATATTTTTATTACCAAGCTATTACAAAATGTTCCCGCCGCTGTTTACAAAATAATTGAACCCCAAATAAAATCGCGGTTAGAAAATTAGTGTAAAAAAAAAGGCATACAGAATTCTGTATGCCTTTTACTAACTCTCGCAAGAGGAGTAGTTTATTTCTTGCCTAACACAGCATCTTTAGCTTGTTTTGCAATTCTGAACTTTAAAACTTTTCTTGCAGGAATTACGATTGATGCACCTGTCTGAGGGTTTCTACCCATTCTTTTCTTACGAGCGGAAACTACTAATTTTCCTAAACCCGGAAGAACGAATTGTTTCTTAGCTTCTTTATAAGAAAGAGCTACCAATTCATCTAAGAATTGACCGGCTAACTTCTTTGTAGTTCCGGTCTTCTTTGAAAGGTGATCAAGAACTTGAGCCTTGGTCATTGATTTTGTTTCTGCCATAATACATACCTCTTGTAATGTTAGTAAAAAGTTATTTCAATAGAAAATTAAAAAGATTTTTCATCAAATGAAACAACTATTTTATTTTTTTCCCTTTTTACTGGAGGCGCAAACCCTTGTAAAAATAGGGTGAAATTGCTATCATCAAGTCAAGGTATGAGAGAGTTGAGCTTTTCAGCCAGTATTGATGCGGCATTTCGTCTATCAAAGCTTTTGGCGAATGCTAAATCGGTTGAAAAAGAGTGAAGATTCTTAAAAAATATTTCTCCGTTGTTTTGATAATCCAAATACATCCCGGCGTTCGCGGCTCTTATTAACCCTTCAACTTCCGGATTATCATCTCCGAAACAGAGGATCGGTTTTTGCGACCGCAGATATTCAAACAGCTTTCCCGGAACATGTCTTTTCTCCGTTGTACAAACAAGAAGATAATCTGCCGAACGCAATTTTGAGATCATTTCTTGATAAGGAAGAAAACCAAGAAATTCAGTTATGTTTTCAAGACCGGATTGTATAATTGATTTGCGGACTTCAGGACTAACCGTTCCGATGAATTTTAATTTTATTCTTTCTCCCCGGTTGATTTTATCTTTTAAATATTTCCAGAGGTGTTTTGGATTTTGGTAATCAAAAATGTTTCCGGCGTGTAATAATATTTTTTCATCGGATACATTATTTTGTCGTAAAACTCCGGCAAAGTTTTCTTCATTATACCCCCAATAAAGCACTGTCGATTTATTTTTTACGAATGGATATTTGGCAATAAAATCTTCGCGCATCGATTTTGTAACATAAATAATGTGTCCGGCATTAAGCAAAACACTTTTCTCAAAATGTTTATCAATCTTAACAGTTAAGCGGCTTCTTTTAAAGTCTTTGTAATAAACGATGTCTGTCCATGGATCGATGAAAATTGGTACGTGTGGCAGTTGAAATAGTTTACTCAGTTTCATACCGATAAGATGCGCAGAATGCGGCGGACCAACCGTAATGACGGCATCAAACTTTTCTTCCTTCAAAAGATTTTTAAGATATTTTACCGCGTATGGATACCAGCCAACGCGGGCATCGGGAATAAACAAATTCATTCTGATCCAAATGGAAATTCTATGCGCGAGAATATTTTTTTCTTTAGAAATCGTTTCCGAAGCAATGAGTGGTTCCGAAACTTTCTTCCCGATAAATTTTCTATAAAGATTAAATGGTTCAAAAGTTTTTATTTTGTGAATAGCGATTCCGGATGGAACTTCATTTACTAACGACTCATCCTTCTGTGTGAAAGTATCTTCTGCAACAGTTGCAACGGTCGGCTTCCAACCGAATTCATTTAAATGCTTTATTAATTGAAGCGGGAAGTGAAGTGAAGCTTTACCGGATGGAGGCCAATAGTAAGTTATAAAAAGAACTTTTTTCATTACTTCTTAATTCCGGCAAATCGAATTACAGAAGCTGTTCCAACATGACCATCACCCTCATCAAGCCGGATAATTTCTTTTGCAAAATATTTAAAATCCAAATCTTGAAAATCGTTAACAATATTTTCGAGTGAATAAAGCTGTTCGAGATTTTTAGGACCCCCGGAGGATTTTCCCAATTGTTCAATATCGAAGGCTTCAAGAATTATTGTTCCACCGCGTTTTAACGAAGTGATCGCTTTTTTGTGAAGCTGCTCTCTTTCTTCTTCGGCTAAGTGAATATAGATTAAGGCAGCGGCATCAAATGAAAAGTGTTCTACCGGAATGTCTAAAAAATTTCCAACTTCATATCGAAAGAGAACATTATTCTTTCTTGCAAATGCAAGAGCTTTTTCTTTTGCTTTTTCACTCCAATCCAATGCAAGTCCATCCCAGCCAAGAGATGCGGCGTAAATAGCATTTCGCCCTTCTCCCTCACCGAAAAGAAGCAGCTTTCCCGGCGTTAGTAAGTCAATCTGCGATTTGAAAAACTCGTTCGGTTTTGTTCCGAAGATAAACGTCTCTCCCGAGTATCGACTGTCCCAAAATTCTTTCATAACCTTATCTTTGTTTTGTGTAAAAATAACTTTTTTGATTTTTAACAGAAAACGATATTCTTCCGTTTCAAAAAAACTTCTTATTTTGTAAGCAAAATTCTCTTTAGAAAAATAAGTAATCTCTATGAATAAACTAACGCATCTCAGTTCAAATGAACTTTTTGGAAACCGGATAAAAAATTTTCAAAAAATCATGCGTTTTAAAGTGCGCGATATTTTGCTAGTGTCAAGTTTGTACGACTTTTATTTGTTTGAAGAAGATGGACGTCTTTATGATATTATTCGTCAGGAATATCAGGTTTTCAATTTAAGCCACGCGCCGGAAATTACCCACGCCTCAACCGGCAGTGAAGCGATTGAACTTGCATCGGAAAATCACTTCGATCTGATTATTACAACGCTGCACGTTGAAGATATGCACGTAACTAAATTTGCCGAAATGCTTCGGCAAAATGGAACAGACACACCAATCATTATTTTGGCATATGACAATCAGGAGCGGAAAGATTTAACCACAAATTATGATACCTCAATTTTTGAAAGAATATTTATTTGGCAAGGAGACTACCGTATTCTCATCGGCATTATAAAATATGTTGAAGATAAGATTAATGTTGTTACCGATACTGCATTAGCCGGTGTTCAAGTTATTATTCTTGTTGAAGACAATGTAAAGTTTTATTCCTCTTATTTACCCTTAATTTATGCCGAAATATTTAAACAATCGCAGAGGCTTATTTCCGAAGGGGTGAACTTAACACACAAATTTTTAAGAATGCGGGCTCGTCCGAAAATTTTACTTTGCTCAACCTACGAAGAAGCTTGGGAGAATTTTGTAAAATATCGCGAATATATTTTAGGAATCATTACCGATATTAACTTTCGTTTAGGTGGCGAGAAAGATGCTGAAGCTGGAATTAAATTTGCGAAAGAAGTTTTAGCTGCACAGGGAGACATTCCAATTCTTCTCCAATCCAGTAACGGAGAATATGAAAAGAAGGCGGAGGAAATCGGCGCCTCGTTTGTGTTGAAGGGCTCCCCGCGTTTGCTGCATGAAGTAAGCGAGTTTATGGTGAATAATTTTGGCTTTGGTGATTTTATTTTTCGTATTCCCGAAGGGAAAAAAGTGGGACACGCAAATAATCTGATCGCACTTGCGGAGATGTTAAAAATTGTTCCTGAAGAAAGTATAAAATTTCATGCTGAAAGAAATCACTTTTCAAATTGGTTAAAAGCGCGTACAGAGTTTTGGCTTGCTCACCGATTGCGCCCGAGAAAAGTAACTGATTTTGCTTCCGGCGAAGAACTGCGGCAGGATCTAATCAATTCTATAAATCTTTTTTTAGAAAT
>JAVHOS010000121.1:0-32790 GCA_036170205.1 Ignavibacteriaceae bacterium
GAAAGCTTTCGGGACGTGGCAATTCAAAATACTATTTTGCGTAACATGAGTTAATCATCTATCATTATTGTCCGTATTGTAAAGTACAGTATCCGAATAATTCTGTATCAACAAACTGTTTATTTTACTCCATATTTTTTAATATGTTTATAAGCAAGATACGCCACTCCTCCAAGCTGCACGGAACCAAGAATTGATCTAAGAGTTTTAAATTCGTCTTCCTTTAACGCTCCTATTTTCCATATTCCCGATACATCAAGATTTTGTTTTATTATTGAGTGAAGAGTATTTGATGATGAGCCGAATTTTAAATGAAGTGACTTAGGATAATTGTCCGAAACCGTATTGAAAGCAAATGGAAGCGAAAGGGTAGGAGATGAGAACAATAATTTATCACTATAAATTTGCGATAAAACTTTGGTAGAATCTTCTGGTGAGATTTGCTGTAGTCCTTGTCCGCACACGTTGAATGTAACCGCGAAAAGGGGAAACAAAATTAAAATAAATTTCATCATCAAAATGTTAGTAATGATTATTTAGACAACCAAACGTAAAAAGGTTTGGGGGAATTAACAACTACAAAAGTTACAGTTAAAGATGTTATTTCTTTGCAATAATCTCAACCATTCCTTTATTCACATTTGACTGCTCAATGTGGAAACCTAAGGCTACCAATTTAGAAATCACTAAGTCTTGCGATAATCTTAGTTTGCGATAAAAACTTTTCTTTAATTGCCAGCCATCGTTTGTATGTTCGTATAAAATATCATGGATTTTTACTTTATCTGTTTCATATTCTAAAAAACAAGTAAATATTTACGTCTGATCACTGCGAACCGGAATTATCCGATCTAAATCAGTTAATTCAAAAGAGAGATCGCGAAAAGGAAGAATTAGTTTTACGTCATCTTCTAATACGGAATGAATATCGCTGAATAAATTTTCCACATTTGCCAGGGAATTAAGATGGGGGGGAGTATCACCCATGCAAACGCAAAATTCAACTTTAGAAGGAACATGTTTTTTGAAAGTGAGAAGATCATCAGCAACGGTTTTAATATATTGTCCGGCGCTGTTAGATTGAATTTCAGCTAAAAGAGTTTCGCTAAAATCGATGGCGGTAACTCTAAATCCCATCCGGTTTAATGGCATCGATTTGAAACCTGATCCGGCGCCTAAATCTATTGCGATAGAGGAGAGTTCCGGTTTAATTCCACGTTGCTCAAAGTAAATTTTATTTTCAGATATCTAATCCTCCAAACATCCAAGACTAATTGTCGGCTAATAGTTTCTCGTAATGTTCTTTTGCATTTGCCATTGTTTTAATACGCCACTTATCTCAAGTTTAAGAATTTAAATACTTAGCTTAACGTATAAAACAATTCAAAGGATGGTTCTAAAAAAGAGCCCAAATTATTAGTAAGATAAAAATTAATATCAGAATAAACAGTTTTTCGATTTTGAAACTTTGCTTCATTTTTAACTTCGGTTATTGGATGCAATTTTTCCGTAAAAAAACTCTACTGAACTATTTTAGAAGACGAGTATCATTTTAGAATTATCATCTTCCTCGTTTGAATAAAGTTGCCTGCTTGTAAACGGTACAAGTAGGTACCACTTGCAAGATTTGCTGAAGAAAAATCGATAGTATAACTTCCAGGTTCCCTCATCTGATTTACAAGAACAGCAACTTCTTTACCGAGGATATCATAGACTTTAAGAGTTACATGTTGTGTGTTGGCAATTTCAAACCGGATATTAGTTACCGGATTGAAAGGATTTGGGAAATTCTGCATGAGTCCGAATAATTTTGGAGTAGTCTTTTCATCCGGTACGTCGGTTATTGAGGCATTTATACTGAATCGATAAACTTTATCTTTTTCAACAGATAACGACACTGAAAAAATCTTCAACATATCAACTGTAATAAAATTAGGCAGATCAATCGTTGAAAGACCGATTGAGACAAATTGATTTCTAACTTCTGCCGGAATTTGGTTTAGAATATTCTTCCACTCTAAAACTAATTCACCGGTCTGCATAGCTGAAATATTGAAAGACCATTGAGCATCTTTTCCGGTGGAAGTTCTTTTGATGTCGCTTGAGTAATTAGAAAACAACGAATTCCAACCGGAATGTTCAAAATAAGATTCAACCGAAGCAGCAGGCGATTTAGGCGGTTTTATAAAATCATATTTGTTATCAAATTCATCGGTAGCCAATTCATTCTGTCCGAAGAATAATAAATTGTCATTCAATCCATTCAATGAAGAAGAAATGCTAACAATCCAATCATTCAAGTTCGCATCTTTTCCGATTCCTTTTTTAGGTAACGCACCGGTTTGATTATTCTTCAAATAAATGATCTTAACGCTGTCGGTCAACGCTGCTAACCAGTAACCATTCCATAGAGAAAGAGTATCAGCAGATTCATATGACTTTGAAGTTACATTATAATTGTAAAATGAATTTTGCACCCAGCCAAGGTGAATGGCGGAATCTGCAGAAACGGTTAAACCATTTCTCGAATAGATGACACTTGACTTTGGATACTTCTTTAAAAATGGAGAGCCGATCAAATTCCATCCTGAAGAAATTGTAAGAGTATCGTCTGTAATTTTCGGTTTACCGTTCACATCAACGGTAACGTTGCTCTCAATTCCTAACCAAAAACCTTTATCCCGTTCAACGGCAGCAGCCGATTGATAATCGCCATTCTTATATTCATAAAAGAAAAAGTTAGAAGCGTCATCACCAATTACAGCGCTAGTGTTAGCATCAGTTGGTTGAACCGGAACTGAAATAAGATTCCACCCGGCGGTGAAATCTTTTTGAAGAACAGATTCAGTTCCGCTTCCGGTTAAAGATATTTTAAGAGAACTGTCTGCCGCATCTGAATTACCAATTAGAAGTGAATCAGAATAATTTTTAATTTCATCCGGTGAAAAAGAGACGGTAACAGTTGCAGAATCATTAAGATTAACCGAAAAGGGGACGTCTGGCGAGACAGAAAAATTTCCGCTTGACAAGGATAAAGAAGTTACTGCTAAGGTTGTATCACCTTTATTAAATATTTTGTATGAAAGAGAAGAATCGTAAGCAACTTTAATTGAACCGAAATTCAATGAAGCGGAACTAACAGATATTTTTGGTTTAAGCGTTTCTGCTGTTCCGGTTAGCATAATAGAAAGGGTATCTGTATCAGGATCATTACTCAAGATTAAAAGCTTCTCGTTAAAAACGCCTGCGGCTTTCGGGCTAAATTTTACGGGAATTGTAACAGAGTTATTTTTCAGAATCGTATGTGTGGTTCCACCGGTAAATGTAAAAAATGCTTGAGTGGAAATGATATTTGAAATGATAAGGGTTGAATCACCAATATTGGTTATTACAATATTCTGTACCGAATTTTGATTTGTTTTTAACGATCCATAATTTAAAGTAGAAACGTCGGAACTGATATTAGGAGATGCGAGAGAATTTCCAATGATCAGTCTGAAATAATTTGTTGCGGAAGATGAACCCGAACTGAATTGGTAATTCGCGGTTCTGAGATTATGTGTTGAATCTTTTGCAATATCGTAAAGAGAAATGGCATAATTGGAGGGAACAAAATCGAATGACAAAGCAGATACTGTTATCGTTTGATTTATAAGATCTGAGGCGATAGAAAGATCCCAGGAAGAGGTAGTGCTGTCCAGCGATGTGTATTGTTTTAAATCGCGCGCATATTTTGGACCAAGCGAAGACCATGCATCGTGAGGGAAATAGATTGAAAGATAATTGCTTGGTGCAGCAGGAGGTTTCGGAAGATCAATGCCGGAATCATAATTGTTCGTTGCATTTAATGCCATTCCCGCAATTGCTGAAGAATCTGTTAAGGTTGATGAAGTTACTTTCAAACGGATCTGCCATTCATAATTATCAACATGAAAAGCTGCATTCGGATTTACTTGATCATTTAAATAATAATTGAGAAAGTGATTGTTAAAAGTTATAGCGCCTTGTGTAGTTGTATTTGTAAAAAGATTTGAAGGAATGCCGCCGTTTATATAACCACCTGACCAATCTTCTTCAACATAAGAAAGAAGATTAATCTGCTTTGGAGAGCCGAGATCGCTTAACTTAATTTTCAGTTCCCAGTAACCGGAAGCTTTATAATTTAGAGTTGTAATTCCTGCGTCGGTCCAATTGGAGCCATTATAAACTTTTTTGTATTCAGTATTATCTGACGTTTTGAAAGCGTAGTGATAATTTGCTGAAAAAGGAAGAGTCGGATTCCAAGCCCAAGCATCAGATGCCGTTGATCCAGTTCCATTTGTTGCGGTTTTTTGAGGATCGGTATCGATATAAACATGAAAAACTCTACTTCCATCAGTAACCAAACCGGCAGGAGAATTTCCGGAGTATGCAATGTAAAGATAATCTTTATCCCATGTTACATAACCGTAAAGTGGAGAACCGTTAGTAGTTGTTAGCCTTTCATTGGTACTATTAAAACTATTAACACTATCAATTGATTCCGTTCTAAAACTTTGCGCGTTTAGACAAAAAGTGAGGAAAACTGCTAAAAGAATAGATAACTTTTTGTACATAATTTCTTACTCCATAATTGATGAGTAAATTTACTTGCTTATTCTGATAATTAAAAGTAAAATTATATCCTTTTGAACTACTTTGCTATTCCGTCGATTGTCACCTATTAACACTAAAAAAGATCTGACAGCAAGAAAACTACGGATACCACGCTATTTATTAGCAAAAACTTTTCCTTTTAATTATATTTGCAAGAAAAGTAAGATATATTAATAACCCGAAATTACGGGAGGAAGTCTTCGAGCCCTCAAAACGTACGAACGGAAAATTAAATGCAAAAGTGCTGGTGCTTAATCAAAGTTATGAACCGTTAACCATTTGCAACATAAAAAAGGCGTTAATTCTACTTTTACTAGGAAAAGCGGAAATAGTATCCAAGGATCTAAAAAAATCTGTTAGAACGATTCAACGCACCTTTCCCTGGCCAAGTGTAATTCGCCTTGCAAGTTATATCTCTGTGCCGTATAAAAAGGTAGTTTTAACTCGCAAAAATATTTTACGCAGAGATGAGTTCAAATGCGCCTACTGCGGCAGAAGCGATATCCCTTTAACCATAGACCACATTGTTCCAAAAGCAAAGGGTGGCATCGATAGTTGGGATAATCTGGTTGCGGCTTGCACATTGTGTAACAATAAAAAAGGAGACCGTTCACCACACGATGCTCATATGAAATTATTGATAAAGCCGTTTACTCCGAGTCATATTCTTTTTATTAAGAATTCGGTGAGAAAGTTGGATGATTCGTGGAAACAATACATGTATCTCAGTTAAAAGGAACAAGTGCAAAGTGGAAAGTTTCTTTGTTTTGGTTTAATGAAAATGAAAAATAAAAACTGTTTGTAAAATAGTATCTGAATCATGCTCTTGCTCTTGAAAATGTTATATCGATTAAAAATAAGATTATAAAATCAGTTGAAAGTAGAAAATATTAGTGGAAAGTAAAAAGAAAAGAATTTTAAGCGGAATGCGCCCAACCGGCAAACTACACATTGGACATTATGTTGGCGCTTTGGAAAATTGGATCAACCTTCAAGAAGAATATGATAATTTTCATCTTATTGCCGATTATCATGTGCTGACGACAAATCTAAATTCAGATTCAATTTATCAAGATTCGATTGATATGCTTATTGATTGGCTGGCTTCCGGACTCGATCCTAAAATCAGTCCGATGTTCCGGCAATCTCAAATAAAGGAACACACAGAGCTTCATTTAATATTTTCGATGCTTGTAACAGTAAACCGATTAGAAAGAAATCCAACAGTAAAAGATCAAGTAAGAGATTTGAAAATTGAAAACGTTATTTATGGGCATTTAGGGTATCCCGTTTTACAAGCCGCGGATATTCTTTTGTACAAAGGTGATCTTGTGCCGGTTGGTGAAGATCAAGTTCCTCATATTGAAATTACAAGAGAGATTGCACGGAAGTTTAACAATCAATATGGAGAGGTTTTCCCGGAACCTGAACCAAAGTTGACTGCATTTGCAAGGCTTTCGGGATTAGATGGCGATGCAAAAATGAGTAAGTCACTCGGCAACACTATTCTTCTTTCAGACGATGAAGAGACGATCAAAGCGAAATTAAAAAAAGCGAAAACCGATCCCCGGAAAATGCGGAAAAATGATCCCGGAAGACCGGAAGTATGTTTGGTGTTTTCTTACCATAAAAAATTCACGCCGAATGAAATTCCGGAAATTGAAGCCGGTTGTAGAAGCGGCGCTCTGGGTTGTGTAGATTGTAAATTGAAATGTTCAGCGAACATTTCCTCTTTCATCGCGCCAATATTAGAGAAGAGAAAATATTATGAAACTCATATTGAAGAAGTTAAAAATATTTTAGCCGATGGAGAAACCCGTGCAAAAAAAGTCGCTCATGCAACGATGCAAGAAGTTCGTGAAAAAATGAAATTAGGATAAACTTGTTTAAGATTAAATTAAGTCATTTTGAAGGTCCGTTAGATTTGCTTCTCTTCTTTATTAAAAGAGATGAGTTGAATATCTACGACATTCCCATTTCTTACATTACCAAAGAATTTCTCGATTACGTTAATCTTATTAAAATGCTTGATCTTGAAGTAGCCGGTGATTTCATTTTAATGGCTTCAACGTTGATGCATATTAAGGTACGAATGCTATTACCAAATGAGATTGATGAAAAAGGTGAAGAGATTGATCCGCGCGCTGATCTGGTTAAAGCATTGTTGGAATACAAGCGTTATAAAGAAATGTCTGACGAACTCGGCTTTTTTGAAACAACCCAGAGGAAAATAAGTTACCGTGGTTATTACGATCTCGATCCAAAAGAAGCGCCGCCGGAACTTGATGTGCTTTTGAAGAATATTACCGTATATGATCTTGCAAAAGCTTTTCGGAAAGCATTGGACAATGTAAAAAAAGAATTCGTTCACGAGATTAAAAAAGTTTCGGTTTCAATCGATGAACAAATCGTTTTTATTTTAGGTATGTTGAGCGGAGGAAAGGAAATTTCTTTTCTACAAATAGTGAGTGAGATGCACGAAAGAATTAGAATCGTGGTTACCTTTATCGCTTTACTGGAACTTACAAAAATGGGGCAGATCGGTATCAAAGAATCTTTTTCTTCAAATGATTTTTCAGTTTACGGTATTAACAAAAATGGATAGTATTTACAACTCAATTATCGAATCGTTAATTTTTTCTTCCGATGAACCGTTAAAAATAGAAGAGATCATTCGCGCTATTAAAGGAATTGACGGCGAAGAAATTACTATAACAGCCGATGAGATTGAAGAGACGGTCTCAGCCATCAATCAGCAATTAGAAGAAGCGCTGCGACCATATAAAATCATGAAGATTGCGGGCGGATTTTCTTTTTCAACTAAACAAGAGTTTTCAAAATATCTTGGTTATCTTTCAAATGAAAAAAGTAAAAGAAGATTAAGCCAATCGGCGCTTGAAACCCTTGCTATTATTGCCTACAAACAGCCGATCACCAAACCGGAAATTGAAATGATCCGCGGTGTTAATGCTGATTACATTATGAATACACTGCTTGAAAAAAGTCTTATCTCTATCAGCGGAAGAGCCGAGACAGTCGGTCGACCGTTACTTTACGGCACAACTGATGAATTCCTAAAATACTTCGGTTTAAATAAATTAACAGATTTGCCCAAGCCGCGAGAGATTGAAGAAATAATGCAAGACGAAGATTTCCTCGATCAAAAAAGAAAAATTATGATGAACGCTATAGAAGAATCCGCCGAGCGCGGATTAGAACAAGCATTGGAGGAGGAACATGAATCAACAGATTAGATTGAATAAATTTTTAAGCGATTGTGGAATTGCATCTCGAAGAAAAACCGAAGAATTTATTCTTCAAGGAAGAGTAGCCGTTAACGGGAAAACTATTAATACTCTTTCATGCGTAATTAATCCATCAAAAGATAAAGTTACATTAGACGGTGAGCCGGTAAGAGCAAAGAAACTTCTATACTTTCTTTTAAACAAACCAAAAGGATACATCACTTCTACCAACGATGAAAAAGGAAGAAAAACCGTTGTCGAACTGATCGATACGAAAGAAAATATTTTTCCTATCGGAAGATTGGATTACAATACTACCGGAGTGCTACTTTTAACGAACGATGGAGATTTCTCTAATTTTTTAGCGCATCCCAAAAATAAAATTCCCCGTGAATACGAGGCAAAACTAAACAAACCGTTAAAACTTGAAGATGAACCGAAATTTATAAAAGGATTTTATATCGACGGGAAAAAAGGAAAGTTTGTTTCTATCGAGATTCAGAAAAAAGATCCAACTACGGTAAAAGTGGTTACGGTAGAAGGTAGAAATCATTTTGTAAAAAAAATGTTTGCCGCCGCCGGTTACTTTGTTAATGCTCTCGATCGGACTAATTACGGAATTTTTTCGCATAAAAAAATACCGGTTGGAGCATACCGTATTGTAAAAGAAAATGAAATTGAGGAGGTTTACAAAGAATATGCTAAAAAGCATTAAGATCTGTGGTCTCATTTTATTCGTATCAGCTTTTACCGTTGCGCAGGAGGTGAGACTTGATACCGTTCCAAAATATTCAATTACTACGGTTGCAGAGTTTACCGAACAAATTGAAGATATTTTTGCAGACCCCAATTTTAACAATGCAAACTGGGGTGTTTCAATTCAATCATTAGTAACCGGTGAATTTTTTTATAAAGAGAATGAGAACAAACTTTTCATGCCTGCGTCTAATCAGAAACTTGTTACCAGTGCGGTTGGATTACTTACGCTTGGACCTATGTACCGATTTAAAACGGAAATTTATTCTACCGGAGCGCTTGATGGTTCAATCCTCAAGGGTGATTTAATAATACGAGGTTACGGAGACCCCACAATATCCGGAAGATTTAACAATGATGACATGACGAAAATATTCCGCGATTGGGCGGATACTTTATTAGCTTCAGGCATAGATGAAATTCGCGGCAATATTTTAGGTGATGATAACGCATTTGATGATGTTAGCCTTGGTGAAGGCTGGGCTTGGGATTATGAATCCGACTGGTTCGCAGCTCCATCGGGCGCACTTTCATTCAATGACAATTGTATCGATATTGTTGTTAAACCGGGCAGACGAGGAGAAGTAGGTGTTTTAACCATTTCGCCCGAATCTAAGTATGCGATTATTCTAAATAAAGTGACAACAGTAGGGAAAGATTCAGTAACAAATATTAGAATATTCCGTGAACGCGGAACGAATATTATTTCTGTTTACGGATCGATAAGAGAAGGTGATGATTCACTCAAAGTCTATGCAACAATAAATAATCCGACGCAGTACTTTGTTGTTACCTTAAAAGAAATTTTGGAACAGAAGGGAATAACGGTAACGGGATTTGCTTCCGATATAGACGATATAACTCGAGTATATGATTACACCAGCGCCCGGTTATTATTTACGCATCATTCGGTTTTTCTAAAAGACATCATCAAGGTGTTGAACAAAAACAGTCAAAATTTTTATGCCGAACAACTGCTGAAGACTATCGGATATGAAAAGAAAGGTTACGGAAGCGCTTCTCGTGGAATTGAAGTTGTGAAATCAACTTTGAATGAGATCGGCATAAATACCGACAACATGGAAATGGTGGATGGTTCCGGTTTATCCCGGTTAAATTTAATTTCACCGATACAAATAACCGTTCTGTTGAATTACATGTACAAGAGTGATGTTTTCACCTATTACTATAATTCGCTGCCTGTTGGCGGAGTTGACGGAACAATGGCAAACAGATTGAGAAAAACTCGAGCCCAAAATAATGTTAGAGCAAAAACCGGATATATCAACGGTGTAAGAAGTATTTCGGGTTATATTTTTACCGGCGATAAAGAACCTGTCGTATTTTCTATCATCGCGAATAACTTTACTGTTCCTGTTGTACTTGCTGATAATTTACAGGATCTCGTCTGTATTCGCTTAGCAAATTTTAAAAGGAAATAACGGAGAAAAAATGGATCAACCGATAATTGAAGATATAAATGAACTGATCAAAAGAAGATTTGAAGAATTGAACGAATTAAAAGCAAGAGGCGTAAACGCATTCGCCTACAGCTTTGAGAGAAGTGATTATTCTACAGACATAAAAAATGCTTTTGAAGAAGGGACAGAAAAAAATGTTTCTGTATCGGGAAGAATAATGGCGATACGCAGAATGGGAAAAGCTTCTTTCGCTACTATTCAAGATGTAAAAGGAAGAATTCAAATTTACCTTAAGCGTGATGAGATAGTTGAGGCGTATGATAATTTTAAACTTTTTGATATTGGCGATATTATTGGCGTAAAAGGTTTTGTTTTTAAAACAAGAACCGGAGAAATTTCTGTTCATTGCAAAGGACTCGTTTTGCTCACAAAATCACTTCGTCCGATTCCGGTTGCAAAAGAAGTTATCGATGAAAATGGAAACAAGACTATTCATGATCAGTTTGCAGACAAGGAAATGCGTTATAGACAACGTTACGTTGATCTTATTGTTAATCCGGAAGTAAAAGATGTTTTTATCTTAAGAAGCAAAATAATATCCTTCGTTCGATCTTTTCTTGATAGACAAAATATTCTTGAAGTTGAAACTCCCGTTCTGCAAGCGCTTTACGGCGGAGCTTCCGCGCGTCCGTTCGTTACCCATCATAATGCATTAGATATTCCCCTTTATCTTCGCATAGCTGATGAGCTTTATCTAAAACGTTTAATCGTTGGCGGATTTGACGGAGTATATGAAATATCTAAAGATTTCCGAAACGAAGGAATGGACAAGACACACAATCCGGAATTTACCATGATGGAAGTGTACGTTGCGTACAAAGATTATGAATGGATGATGCAATTTGTTGAAACGATGATCTCTGCATTATGTATGCAAGTCTTCGGAAAAACAGAATTTCAGTTTGACAATAAAGTGATTGATTTTAAACCGCCCTGGAATCGCGTTTCAATGGTAAATTCAATTAAAGAAAAAACGGGATTAGATGTTCTTTTAGTTGATGATGCAACATTAACAACCGCTGCGCGAAAATATGGAGTAGAAATTACCGGCAAAGAAAGCCGCGGCAAAATAATAGATGGAATATTTGAAGTACTGATTCAAGATTCGTTAATCCAACCAACTTTCTTAATCGATTACCCGGTTGAGACTTCTCCACTTGCAAAAAAACACCGTTCAATTCCCGGACTTGTGGAAAGGTTTGAAGGCTTTGTTGCCGGAAAAGAAATTTGTAATGCGTTCAGCGAGTTGAATGATCCGATTGACCAAAAAGCTAGATTTGAAGATCAAGTTAAAGCTCGCGAAGCGGGCGATGATGAAGCGCAGACTTACGATGAAGATTTTATCCGCGCGCTCGAATACGGCATGCCTCCAACTGCCGGTTTAGGAGTTGGTATCGATAGATTAGTAATGTTACTTACTAACCAAGTTTCTATCCGGGATGTTTTATTATTTCCGCAGATGAAACCTGAGAAATAGTTAATCGATGTTAAATAAAGTTAGAACTCTTACCTTGATGGTTTTATTGCCATTGAGTTTTACTCTGTCTCAGGTAAACGATTCGATTTCAAATACAATCCAATTGGAACAAAAATCTTTTCAACTTGAACGAAGGAATATTGTGCTTCAACCATTGAGCGAAATGCCTGCAAAAGTTGATCCGCTTGAAACAGAAATAAATTACCCCTTGCTGGGAGGAATTGGCGTTGGAATACTTGGTTCTGCCGCAGGTGTAATGATTTATCAAGAGAACGCTTGGTGGAAAAACCAACGTTCTAAATTCAGAGTTATCAATGATTGGGAGTACGCCTTATGGATTGATAAGATTGGGCATTTCTATGGAACGGGCATCATCGCCCACGGAATTTCAGCCGGATTAGAAGGCGCAAATATGCAAGCCGAAGCAAGCGCCTGGTATTCGTCAGCCCTTGCATTTTCATTTCAATTATTTGTAGAAGTGCAGGATGGCTTTGGTCCGCAATGGGGATTTAGCCCCGGTGATGCGACAAGTGATTTCCTTGGCGCTTCATTCCCGATCTTTCAATATTATTATCCTTACTTGAATAATTTCAAATTTAAATTCAGTTACTATCCTGCTGATCTCACTAAAAAAGATCCCAAAAGTGGACAGACACATATTATTATTGATGATTACGCAGGACAAAAGTTTTGGATGTCAGTGCGTTTAAAAAATATGTTACCTGGAAAAGTTGCCGAATATTGGCCTGAATTTCTTTGTGTTGCCGTTGGAATGGGCGTTAAAAATCTTGATGGAAGCGGCGGCGGGCAACGTGATTTTTATCTTGCATTGGATTTGGACGCTGAAACAATTCCACTATATGGAAAGTATTGGCAGTTTGTAAAAAACACACTTAACTATTTCCATTTCCCAATGCCGGGAATTCGCTTAACACACAACGTCGTTTTCTTCGGTCTTACTTATTAGGTGAATTTTGAAGTACAGTATTATTATCCCTACACTAAATGAAGAAAAACTTTTGCCGCAAATTCTGGAACAACTTACTTCAGAAATTGCATTAAAGAATAATGAATATGAAATCATTATTTCTGATGGAGGCAGTAAAGACTGTACTCAAGATATTGCCGAAAAGTTTAAGTGTACTTTTATAAAACATGAATCTCCCATAAAAGATAATATTTCCGCCGGAAGAAATAAAGGCGCGAAGAGCGCTCATGGTGAATGGCTTATTTTTTTTAATGCCGATGTGCGTCTTGCGAATGTAAAAAGATTTTTTAATTTTCTGGAGGAGAAAGTTTATCCATCAGGTTGGCTGGCGGTCGGCGGGCATGTAAAAGTCTTCCCAGAAGAAGAAATATTTTCAGATAGACTGTACCATGGATTTTATTATTATTATTTTCACATACTTAATTATTTAGGAATGGGAAACGGTCGTGGTGAGTGCCAGGTTATCCGAAAAGATATTTTTTTTCAACTTGACGGATATGATGAAAAATTAGCCGCCGGAGAAGATTTTGATCTGTTCAAAAGAATTAAGAAAATTGGTAAAATTCTCCTTACCGATGAATTATTAGTTTATGAATCTCCAAGAAGGTTTAGGCGATTTGGATATTTTACCGTTTCGATGATGTGGCTTAAAAATTCGAGTTCTATTGTGCTTAGAAAAAAATCAATTTCAAGAGAATGGGAAGAAGTCCGTTGAGAAAAATAGTTGTAATAATGTTGTTGATGTTGCCGATTGCCGTCTTCCCGCAAGCTGAATACGTGCCGATTTCAAATCCAGTTTATTCATTTCTCGAAAGAATGGACGCACTTCATTTCATAAAAAATTATGATTCTTTTCAAAAACCAAAAACACGACGGGTTATTGCTTCATTTCTAAAAGAAGTCGAACAGAAGAAAACTGAGCTTGACTTAGTAGATAGAAACGCACTTCTCGATCTCAAATCTGAATTTAGTCTTGAAATGTTTGAAATTACAGATAATTATCAATCGCTAATTGACGGCGAGAAATACAATCCGTTAACTCAAAAAGAAAAATTCTTATACTTTAATTCCGGGGAAAAAGGGAATCTCTTCATCAACCTTACTGCCGACGGAGATTACATTTATAACAATCAAGCTTATTTAAGTAACCTAACCGGTCAATTACTTAGCGCCGGGGGAATTATCCGCGGTACTTTAATGAACACTTTCGGCTTTTATATTCAAGGTTCCAACGGATTTTCGATGGGAAGCAAAGCAGCAGCGTTGCAAAAAAAAGAACTGCAATACAATTATAAATTTAATGAATCACCAGAACAAACTTTTTTTGATGACAACGAAGGACATTTTTCACTTGATTTTGATTGGATCAATTTGAAATTGGGTAGAGACCGGTTACTGCTTGGTTACGGAGAGAACAAAGTTTTACTTTCAGATAACGGTCCAAAGTTTGATTACTTGCAGCTTCAATTTAACTACGGAATATTTTCATTCTTTTCATTTCACGGAAAGATGTTGGGGCAAAGTTCCTACGCCGGTGATACGATTACCGGTGGAGCAAATGTAATAAAAGAAAAATACATGGCTTATCATCGTTTAGGTTTTAATCTTTCGGATAATTTTACTTTTGGCGCCGGAGAAATAATTATTTATGGCGACCGAGCCATGGAGTTTTCGTATCTCAATCCATTTAACTTTTATAAATCCGTTGAACATAACAACAGAGACCGCGATAATGCGATGATCTTCTTCGATTTAGAGAATCGTTCAATCAAAGGATTAATACTTTTTGCCACGATTCTTTTAGACGATATTAACTATGGGAAACTTGGAACCGGCTGGTATGGTAATCAAACCTTGTGGGATGTGGGATTCTCTTCATACAATCTTTATGCTATTATTCCGATTGATTTTCATTTTGAATACACTCGAGTTGAACCTTACGTTTTCACTCATCGTTTACCGAATAACAACTTTACCAATTTCGGTTACGGTTTATCATCAGTACTTGCACCAAATAGTGAATTGTTCTTTTCAAAAATAAATTATAGATTATCACACCGATTTGAGGCTTCTTTTTCATTCAGCTATACTTTGCATGGAGCAAATTATTTGGACGCGCAAGGAAATATAATAAAGAATGTTGGAGGTGATATCTCCGTTGGACACCGAAACGGGGATGCGGAGTCGGTTAAATTTTTAGCTGGCGTAAAACAAATTTTCCGGAGAACATCTGTAGATATCTCCTATGAACCGTACAACGAAATTAAATTATTGATGCAAGCCATTTATGCAAATTATCCCCAGCAGAATGATATTCTGCAATATGGCGATTTTTATGTGACTTCAATTTTTTCATTACAAGTAAAAATTTAAAAGGTTAAAAATGAATTATAAAAAATATAGAATTCCGTTGATGGTTATCATCTTAACATCGGGAATATTGCTTGGTACACAAATTCAAAAAGCTCTGGCAGATGATAATCTTTTTGCAAACGTACAAAAATTCCACGATGTGTTAATGCTGACACAAAAATATTATGTTGAAGATGTCGACACACAAAAACTTGTAGAAGCTGCAATTAACGGAATGTTGAATGAACTTGATCCTCACTCAGTTTATATTCCGGCAAAACAAATGACGGCTGTTGAAGAAGAATTCCGCGGAGATTTTGAAGGAGTTGGAATTGAGTTCCAGGTGGTTAATGATACATTAACAGTAGTATCTCCAATTACCGGCGGACCAAGCGAACAATTAGGAATTTTAGCCGGTGATAGAATTATTAAAATCGATGATAAAGATTGCATAGGAATTACCAACGATGATGTAAGAAAAAAATTACGCGGTAAATCCGGCTCTAAAGTTAAAGTTTTAATATCGAGGGTTGGTGTAAAAGATCCGATGGAATATGAAATCACCCGCGATAAAATTCCACTCTTTTCAGTTGATACACACATTATGCTCGACAAACAAACCGGTTATGTTAGCGTAAGCAGATTTGCAGAAAAAACAACGGACGAATTGCAATCAGCTTTAGACGATCTGAATAAAAAAGGGATGAAACAATTAGTGCTTGATCTCCGAAACAATCCCGGTGGATATTTAAATCAAGCGTTCCAAATTGCGGATTTATTTATCGATGGTGAAAAGAAAATCGTTTATACTCGCGGAAGAAGAAAGGAATTCGACGAAGATTTTTACGCATCTGCCGCTTCTCCTTTTGAAAAAATTCCGTTAATCATTTTAGTGAATAGAGGAAGCGCATCAGCAAGTGAAATTGTTTCCGGTGCTGTGCAGGATTGGGACAGAGGATTGGTAGTTGGTGAAACTACTTTTGGTAAGGGCTTAGTTCAGCGTCAATTCCCTTTGAGTGATGGAAGTTCACTTCGATTAACAATATCGGATTACTTCACTCCTTCAGGAAGATTGATTCAAAGGAAGTATAAGGATAAAGACAAAAAAGATTATTATATGGAAACGATGGATCGGCAAGATGAAAATGACGGAGAAAATTTAGATCACAAAACAGAAAATGATTCGCTGCACCCAACTTATAAAACGGGTAAAGGAAGAATTGTTTATGGCGGCGGCGGCATTACTCCCGACTATTTTGTTAAATCAGAAAAATTAACTGATTACAGCGCAAATCTTATTAGAAAAAATACATTCTACCTCTTCGCTTTAAATTATATTGATCTGCACGGCGCCGCAATAAAAAAGACTTGTGATGATAATCTGGCAAAATATATTTCTTCCTTTGATCTGTCAGACGAAGACATGAAAGCCTTCATCGAATTTGCAAAAACAAAAGATGTAAAGTTCGTTGAAAAAGATTATGATGCTGAAAAGGATTACATCAAAGCAAGATTGAAAGCTACAATCGCAAGAAATTATTGGAAAAATGAAGGCTGGTATTCAGCATTAATTCCGATGGACAAACAAGTTAAAAAAGCATTATCTCTTTTCGGCAAAGCAAAAGAATTAGCGAATATAAAATAGAGATGAAAAATCCTATTTGGCTTTTTGTAATTATAAGTGTGATTTTGTTGCAATCGGGTTTTACTTATAAACCCGAAAGTATAACATTTTCAACTCCGATAATATCCGAGAGGGAATTACTTGTTGGTGAAGATATTACTTATGTTGTCAGTTATTCGTTTCTGAAACTTGGTGAAGTAAGATTGAGAATAATCAATAAGAGTGAATATCAAGGGAAGACTGTTTACAACACGATTGCACATATTGATTCTTATTCCGGTATTCCTTTAGTCAGCTTACATCAGATTTATGAGAGCAAAGTAAATACAGATTACTACTCGGAATTTTTTAAGGGATTAATTCGAAAAGAAGAATACACCACTTATACCGAATATTACTTCGATTATAAAAATCATAAACTCCGGGTGAAGAAGGGAAGTGTAATGCCTTCGGAATTATGGACTGATTCAACTACAACCGCAGAAAAAATGTATCACGATGGACTTTCTATTTTTTACTATGCCCGCATGAATAACGGACAAAATAAATCGGTAAAAGTCCCTTGCTTTGTTACTGAAGAAAAAGTTTACACAAAAATAAATTTTTACGACCGAGTAGATAAAATCTCAATCAATGCTGTGGATCATGATATTGCATGCACTTATTTGGACGGCGATACCGATTTTATAAGTGTGTTCGGTTTAACCGGACGCTTTGAAGGTTGGTTCTCGAACGATAAAGCTGCCGTTCCGATCCTTGCAAAAATGAAGGTGATCATTGGAAATGTTAACTTAGAATTAAAATCATGGAAAAGACCTGGATGGAATCCTCCAAAGTACAACAATTAGTAAAAGAAAAAATATTTATCCCCTATCAAGGAATGCTGCCGGATGTTGATGATTCTGTTTTCATTGCTTCAGGTGCAAAGATCATTGGCAATGTTAAAATCGGTAAAAACTCAAGTGTCTGGTACAACACCGTTATTCGCGGTGATGTAAATTATATCCGCATTGGAAAAATGACGAATGTTCAGGACTGCTCAATGCTACATGTAACGAATGAGACTAATCCATTAGTGATTGGTGATAATGTAACCATCGGGCATAGCGTTACGCTGCATGGTTGTACGATAAACAATCTCTGTTTAATTGGTATGGGTTCTGTTGTTTTAGACTATGCAGTAATCGAAGAAGGAAGTGTGGTTGCAGCAGGCGCTGTAGTTCCACCAAAATATATTGTACCAAAAGGAAGTTTAGTTGCGGGAGTTCCGTGCAAAGTTATCAGGCAGCTTTCTCAATCAGAATTGGATGAGCTTCTGAAATCGGCATTGCGATATAAAGAATATTCTAAAATATCGAGTGAATCATTAAATGAAACGAAATAATCATTAATGAATATTCCGAAGACAAAAATTGCTATCTTAATTCCGAAAAAAATAGAATTTAAGAAATCGCTTGTTAAGCTGATTATTATTAAGTTGGCTGAAGAATTAAATTTTTCAATTATCAGCATCAATGTTTCGTTTGTTGATAGAAAAGAAATACTGGAATTGAACGGTAAATATTTAAATCATCATTTTACAACTGATATTTTAACTTTCAACTATAACGGGAGTAATACCGATTTGGACGGTGAAATTATTATTTCGTATGAAGACGCAATTGAAAACGCCGAAAGATTTCATATTTCGGGGAAAGAAGAATATCTCCGGTTGATCATCCATGGAATACTTCATCTCCTTGGTTTTGATGATCAGCAAATAAATGATAAACTAAAAATGAAAAGAAAAGAGACTTCCTTAGTGAAGAAATTAAACTATTTAATACTGAAGAATGTATGACAAATAGATTAGCTGAAGTTCTTTCTAAATTACTTGACGGACTTGCAAAAGATAAATCTTTGGAACATGTTGAATCAAAGTTATTAAAAAAGAAAAAGTACGACCGAACGATTGTAGCCACTGCCTATAGCTGGATCATTGATAAAATTAATGCGAACCAGATCGGACATATTTCTCACGCTACTTTTTCTAAAGGTATGCGAATATTTTCTGAGGACGAAATGCACATTATCGGAATGCAGAATTATAACCGGCTCTTAAAATTATTTAATATCGGATTGCTGACAAATTCCGATATCGATGGTATAATGGAACAAATCTTTTTCTTTCCGGAATTTCCACTGACGGAAGATGAAATGAATTTCCTTATTTTGAATTCCATTATTGATGTAGATAAATTATCAATCCCGGGAAGCAGAAAGCTTCTCTATCTTTCAGATAAAATAAATTAAGCTATTATGATTAAAAATCTTGTTCTTGTTGAATCTCCTGCGAAAGCGAAAACAATAAATAAATATTTAGGTAGGAATTATCACGTTGAAGCCACGGTGGGGCATATAAAAAATCTCCCAAAATCAAAGTTAGGAATTGATGTTGATAATCAATTTCAACCTCAATTTGTTACTATCCGCGGTAAGGGTGATCTTCTTAAAAAAATAAAAAGCCTTTCCTCGAAAAGTGATAACATCTTTATTGCAACCGATCCTGACCGCGAAGGCGAGGCTATCGCGCAAGACATCGCAGACTTTATCAATTTTAAAGAAAAAGAAAAAGTACATCGCGTTCTTTTCAATGAAATTACAAAGAACGGTGTGTTGAAAGGAATGCAAGCTCCACGCCCGATTGATATCGGTTTAGTTGCATCACAGCGGGCAAGAAGAATAATGGATCGATTGATCGGATATAAAGTAAGTCCGTTTTTATGGAAAGCAGTCATTCAAGAAGCTGGTGTAACATTATCTGCCGGCAGGGTGCAATCTGTTGCTCTTCGTTTAATTTGCGAACGCGAAATTGAAATTGAAAATTTCAGAACGATTGAATATTGGTCAATCTGGGGATTTTTCGAAACAGCAACAAAAGAAATCTTCAAAGCAAAACTTTTTAGTGTTAATGAAAAAGAAATTAAAGTTGCGCCTCACGCAAAAATGAGTGAAAAAGAATTAGAAGAATTTCTTGTACATCATATTCTTCTAAACAATGAAGCGGATACACTAAAATTATTTAATGAAGTAAAATCAAAAAATAAGTTTGAGATTTCGCGCATTGTAAAAAAACATACAAAAAGAAATCCGTCTTCGCCCTTTATAACAAGCACACTTCAAGCGGAAGCATCCAAAGCGCTTCGGTTCCGTGCAAAACAAACTATGGGAATTGCTCAGAAACTTTACGAAGGTATTGATTTGGGTAAAGAAGGAACGGTCGGTTTAATCACTTACATGAGAACCGATTCGACTCGTATTTCTGAAGACATTTTGGTTGAGACCCGCGATTATATCAAAAATAACTTTGGCGGAAACTATCTTCCGGCTTCGGCAAATCTTTATGAAAAAAAGAAAAGCGCCAACGTTCAAGATGCTCACGAAGCTATTAGACCTACTTCGATGTTGTACACTCCCGAAAAAGTGAAAGAATTTTTAGACGATAAATCATTCAAACTTTATCAGTTGATTTGGAAAAGATTCATCGCTTCACAAATGAAACCCGCTGAAATGGAAACAACCGTAATTGAAATTTCTGCTGATGAATTTCTTTTTAAAGCTTACGGGCAAGCAATACTCTTTAGCGGATTTATGCAGATGTATGTTGAAGTGAAAGAACAAACTTACGATCCCGAAGCCGATGATAAAGCTGAGGCGAAGAATGAATCAATTCCCGCCGGAATGGAAAAAGGCGATAAACTTCTTTTAGATGATTTGAAAGAGACGCAGCATTTTACAAAACCGCCGCCACGATACACTGAAAGTAGTTTAATTAAAGAATTGGAAAGTAAAGGTATCGGCAGACCGAGCACGTATTCTTCAATCGTAAGCACTGTTGTTGATAGAAATTATGTCTCCGCTGCCGAGAGAAAATTATCTCCCACTCAGCTTGGAATAAAAATTAACGGAATTCTTGTGTTAAACTTTCCCAACATTTTCGATGTAAGTTTTACTGCTAAAATGGAAGCTGAATTAGATCAAATTGCACAAGGCGAGAACGAATTTGTCTCCGTATTAAATGATTTTTATAAACCTTTTTCTGAAACTCTTTCAACCGTTGAAGATAAGATTGAAAAAATCTTATGCGATAAATGCGGCAGCGAAATGGCAATTCGATTCAGCAGGTTCGGAAAATATTTGGCATGCACGAATTATCCTGATTGTAAAAATATAAAATCATTTAAAGAATTTTCGCAAGATTCAAAAGAACCAGAATACACCGGTGAATCTTGCCCCAAATGCGGCAACCGTACAATCTACCGCAATGGCAAATTCGGTCGTTTTATCGGATGTGAAAAGTATCCGGACTGCGATTATCTCCAGAATATTACGTTAGGAATTTCGTGTCCAAAATGTAAAGTCGGCGAAATCGTTGAACGAAGATCGAAAAGAAATAAAGCTTTCTTCGGCTGCTCGAAATATCCCGATTGCGATTTTGTTTCATGGAATAAACCGATCGCCATAAAATGTCCCAATGGAGATTCGACTTACCTTGAACACAAATATTCAGCTAAGAAAGGGAATTATCTAAAATGTCCGGTTTGCGGAGATGAGAGCATTGAAGAAGTTGAAACCGAAACCGAAGAATCAGAATAATCTTTTGTAAGATGAAGGAAATCATCCAATCATATTTAAGGGAAATAGAATCAACCAAAGGTTATTCTCCACTAACGATAAAAGCATATTCCGAAGATCTGGAACAATTCCGTCAATTTTGCTGCTCAATAAACAAGATTGAAATTGATCTGATTAACGAGAGAACGATTAAACATTATTTAGTCTATCTGAATGAGAAAAAGTTGGAGAAATCATCCATCTCAAGAAAACTATCATCAATTAGAAGCTTTTTTTCTTTCGCGTTTAAGAAGGAATTAATAGAAAAGAACTTAATCGCCTATACAAAAAATCCAAAGATAAAAAGAAAACTCCCTGAAGTTATTCCGGAAAATCTTTATTCGGTTCTCTTAAAAGTGGTTTCATCGGTAGATCACAAAGAAAAGTTTTTACATGCTGCCGTGATTGAAGTTTTATATGGTTGTTCGTTGCGTGTTTCTGAAGCGTGCAGTCTTCTTAAGAAAGATATAGATTTTTCGTCATCGATCATTCGAGTCTTAGGGAAAGGAAATAAAACTCGTATTGTACCGCTTGGTGAACAATCAAAAATTATTTTAAAAGAATATTTACGGCAAAGACCGTCAGATAAAAATCAAGAATATTTATTTTTAAAAAGAGACGGCGCACTTGTTCTATCGAATTATGTTTATCGTTTTGTTCACAAATATTTAAGCACTTGCACTGATTTGAAAAAGAAAAGTCCTCATATTTTCAGGCACAGTTCTGCAACACATATGTTAAATCGTGGTGCAGATTTAACCGCCGTAAAAGAAATTCTTGGTCACTCAAATCTTTCGACCACACAGATTTATACACAAGTTAGCATTGAACGATTAAAAAATGTTTATAAACAAGCACATCCAAAATCATAAAAAAAAGGAGCTCAACATGAATATCTCTATTACAGCACGCAAATTCAAAGCTCATGAAACCTTAAAAGAATTCATCACAGACGAGGTTTCAAAAATTGATAAATATTATGATAACATTTTAGATGTTGATGTTATCTTAAGCTATCAAGCAAATAAAGACACCACAAAAACCTCAGAACTAATCGTAAAAGTACCCGGGCAAGTTCTCACGGCAAGCGAGGTCTCGGATGATTACAAAAAATCAACCGTTTTAGCAGTTGAAAAAATTCATCGTCAGTTGGATAAACTTAAAACGAAAAATAAATCTCATTAGGTTATGATTACGATTGATAAAAACGCAATTTCAAGAACCGCTTCAATTGATGTAAAATTTTTTTATAACAATGCTAAGTCAAAAGTTAAATTAACTCTTCATTCGGATGAAACAGGTTTTAACCGCGAAATTAAAGATCAGAATGTACACAGACCCGGCTTAGCCTTAGCCGGGTTTGTTGAACTTTTTTCGTATGAGCGCGTTCAAATTTTTGGAAATACCGAAATAACCTATCTTAAAAATCTTTCTGCTGAAAAACGGTTAAAAGCATTACATAAAATTTTTGAATTTAAAATTCCCTGTATAATCCTTACCGATGGAAACCAACCGTTCCCGGAAATGATTGAATTAGCAATTGAGAAACATGTTCCGCTTTTCTCTTCTCCTTTATTAACTACAAAATTAACCTATTTGATAAGCGATTTCCTCGATGATCAGTTTGCCCCCCGCGCCTCTGTACATGGTTCATTTGTGGATGTTTATGGAGTCGGGATTTTGTTTATCGGGAAATCCGGGGTGGGGAAGAGCGAAGTAGCTTTGGATCTAATTGAAAGAGGGCATCGGCTGGTCGGTGATGACGTAATTATTCTTACTAAAAAGGGAGAGGGGATTTTGATCGGAGCAGGAACTTCGCTTGTTAAACATTTTATGGAAATTCGAGGATTAGGTATTCTTGATATCCAAAAAATGTTCGGAGTCAGGGCGATTCGCCAACAAAAAAGATTAGAGGTTATTTGCGAATTAGAAGTCTGGAATGACGGTTCTACATACACACGTACCGGACTTGATGAGACTTTAGAGAAGATTTTAGATGTAGAAATCCCCTATGTTAAACTCCCAATTATCCCGGGGAAAAATATTACAGTCATTTCCGAGGTAATCGCCCTGCATTATCTTTTAAAACATAATGGATACGACGCCGCTGACGTTTTTAAAAACCGCTTGGAACGTGCAATTTTGAATAAAAGTAAAGATAATGCCGAAAGAGGGGTTAATTATTTTGAACATGATTTTGAATAAAATATTTTTTTCAGTTTGTTGGGAATTTGTTTGACAAAGAGGATTCGTTTGGTTATTTTCGCATACAAATTATGAAGAAATTATACTACTTTAACTACAAATATTTACGATTTACAGAAATCAAGGGACTAAAATCAAAATTAGTTCTTTTGATTGGCATATCTATATTATTAATTTCTTCATTCGGCATTTACTTTTTAGGTGAAATGTCAAAGAAACAAAACTTCCCACCTGATCAAGCATTCCAACATAAAATTGAATCTCTCATCAAGAACTACCAAAAAGTTAATACTCAGCTCGATAGCCTTTTAAAAGTTAATAATGAGTTGAGAATAGCTGCGAATCTGCCGGTTATCTCTAATGAAGAACATCAGTTAGGCGTTGGCGGCGGTGAATTTGATTTGAGCTCTGACTTTAAGAATAATATTAATGATAACGGGTTAAAAGCGGTCGATTCTTTCGTTGATAAATTACTAACAAAAATTAAGTTTGAAAAACAAAACGTTAACGATATCACTACAGCTTTAAAAAGAAATGAAGAACTTTATAAAGATATTCCGGCTATAAAACCATGTAGTGGATCGCTTGCAGCACATGGATTCGGTATGAGACTTCATCCGATTTTGCATGTACTTAGAATGCATAATGGATTGGACATTTTAACCGGCGTCGGTACTCCAGTATATGCTTCCGGCGGCGGAATTATTGATTTTGTTGGTTATAAAAACGGTTTTGGGTTCTGTGTTGAAATAGATCATGGTTTTGGTTATCGAACTATTTATGGACATCTATCGAACGCAAAAGCGAAACAAGGGCAGAAAGTTAGCAGAAATACCTTAATCGCTTTTACCGGTAATACCGGACTTTCAACCGGCCCACACCTTCACTATGAAGTATTACATGATGGGATAAATCTTGATCCGGAACTTTTCTTTTTTAACGATTCACAATTATTTGCTAATAATTAATACTGAGGATTTTGTTTTATGATTTGGACTATTGAATTAGCTTCATTTTTAGATGATGCGCCTTGGTCGGCTACAAAAGAAGAGCTAATTGATTACTGTGAAAGAATCGGAGCTCCTTTAGAAGTTATTGAAAATTTGAAAGAGTTGGAAGATTCGGAAGAACCATATGAATCTATTGAAGACATATGGCCTGATTATCCAACCGATGAAGATTTCTTTTATAACGAGGATGAAATTTAATTTGTTTAAATATCAATCATTTAAGGCACTTATCGTGCCTTTTTTTATTTGTTAATCCTATGTGGCAAAAAACTGTCGGGCAGGAAAAGATAAAACATACATTAACCCACTTAATGGAAAGCAACGCACTTCATCACGCTCTAATACTGCACGGTGAGGAAGGTTTTGGAATGGATGCTGTTGCAATTCGGTTTGCTTTCTCGCTGGTTAATGTTAATTCAGACAAGAATAATTTTTTAGAAGACCAAAACATTAAATTTATAATAGCATTACCAAGAGGAAAAAATGAATTGGATTCTGATGGTCCGATGGACAAGATTCCATTAGCTGATTTTGAAAAAATAAGAACTGAAATTCAAAAAAAAGAAATTAATCCATATTACATTCTTGATATTCCAAACGCTAACGATGTTAAAATTAATAGTATTCGAGAGATACACAAATTCCTCTCCTTTAAAGCAGATTCAACTAACAAACGGGTTGTAATTATTTCTGGCGCTGAATTGATGAATGAAGCGGCTCAGAATGCGTTATTAAAAAATTTAGAGGAACCACCGGACAATACATATTTTATCTTAACTACTACTAAGTTAAACCTTTTGCGGGAAACAATCAGATCGAGGTGCCAGGAGTTTCAATTTTCTCCCTTTACCGAAACCGAAGTTGAAGAGATTTTAACAAAATTCTTCAACACTAATATAAAAACAGCGCGCGTTGTAAGCAGAATCGCTGAAGGCTCGTATAGCCGGGCATTACAACTTCTTAAAACTGATGTCAGCTTCTTTCTTGAAAAAACTATTTCCATCCTTAGATTTGGCTTGGTTGGGAAATATTATTCATGTTTCATGGAACTGAACGACATCGGTAAAAAAGAAGAAAAGGATTTTCAACAGATAATTAGATTTATTCTTTATTGGCTGTATGAACTTCAATCCTCGCGTAATGGAAAAATACCTTATTATTTCTCAAATTATGCTGAGACATTAGAGAAGTTCAACTTAAAATATTCACATTTAAACTTATCTGAAATAATTAAAGATTGTGAATACTTGCTGCACCAGATCACTAACACTAACGTCAATATTAATGTCTTAAAATTTCGATTAGTTATGCTGCTTTCATCCATTATAAAAATTAAAAAATAGAAAGGGAAAATTATGATAAACGAAATTTCTGTTATCGGCGGGGGAACGATGGGGAATGGGATTGCAACAGTTTTTGCTCTCAATGGTTATTCTGTCAATCTTGTTGAAGTAGATCAGGCTAAGATAGACATTGCATTGGGAGCTGTAAAAAACAATTTGAATAGAATGGCTAAAAAGGGGACTATAACAGAAATCCAGGTAAATGAAGCGGTGAGTAAAATATCACCGATAATCAGTATTAAGAATACTCCCTCAACTTCAAATTTGATAATTGAAGCCATCTTTGAGAATAAGCCTGCTAAAATATCAATATTTAAAGAGCTACAAGAAATAATAAATAGCGAGAGCATCTTCGCTTCTAATACATCTTCAATTTCTGTTACGGAATTGGGGAATGTATGTCGTCCGGAAAAGTTTATTGGCATGCATTTCATGAATCCGGTTCCTATTATGAAGTTGATCGAAATAGTCCGCGGATATTCTACAAGTGATGAGAGCTTTAAGACAATCTATGATTTGTCTTTAGCAATCGGCAAAACACCTTGCGAAGTGAATGATTACCCTGGATTTATCTCGAATAGAATTTTACTACCCATGATAAACGAAGCCGTTTACGCGCTTATGGAAGGAGTCGCTAAAGCCGAAGATATTGATACAATTATGGTGTTAGGGATGCATCATCCCATGGGTCCGCTTACACTTGCTGATTTTATAGGATTGGATGTTTGCTTAGCAATTATGGAAGTTCTTTACACAGGATTCAATGATTCCAAGTACAGACCATGTCCACTCCTAAAAAAAATGGTTTCAGCCGGCAAGCTTGGTAGAAAAAGTGGTGAAGGTTTTTTTAAATATTAGATTCTTTAAATTTCAATTAGCTATTGAATTAAAAAACCTATTAACAGATCGAAAGAATGATTGGCTTTAAGATTATTGATTTGGCAACCGGAAATATGCGTTTACCACTTAATGGCTTGCACGATAATGTATATTATGTAAACTATGATATTTAATATATTATCACTTTTTGATTGTTTGGGATGACATTTATAACGATATCCTTCTCCCCTTCATCCAACTGGATAACTTCTCCATCGAAGTGGATGAATGTTTTTTCTGAAGTTTTATATGTTAGAGATTTGAATTTGTAAGTGTACACTCGGTCATCTTTAATATGCTCTCCAGTGATTGCTTTCGGTAATATCATCAGCACAGCTAATTTTGAAATATTTTTTGCAAAACAGAGATTTAAATAGCCGTCATCGATAGTAGCTCCCGGATTCAATTTAAAACCACCACCGGCAGTTTCTGTATTTCCCACGGCAAAAAGAAAAAATTTATCATTCAAGTTTAAATCTAATTCCTCAGAATAAATTGTACTCTTTGGAGCATTGTATTTAAATAAACTTAGAATTACTGAAGCAATGTATAAAACCAAACCTTTTAAAACTTTAATAGCTCGAATTTTGTGAGCTACTAACGCATCGAAACCAATTCCAAAACTTGAGATAAATTTTTTATCAAGGATACATTTTCCACCATTGTAAACTTGCACATGGCCAATATCACATATGATTGTTTTATCGCTTTGGATGTATTTCTCTGATGAGAATTCCTTTGTTAATACTCCAATTGCACGTGCAAAATCATTCCCGGAACCAATTGGAATAACACCTAAAGAAACATCCACTTGATTGTTAAACCCGTTTATTATTTCATTAAGTGTCCCATCTCCACCGACACAAAAAAGAGAAGAATTTTTTTGGATAACAAAGCTGGCTAACGCGGAAGCATGTCCTGAAAACTCAGTTATTTTAAGATTAGAATCAGCAATATTTAAATTGTTGAGTAACTTCTCTATTTTGGGTTGGATTTTTAACCCCTTCCCATTCCCGGCAACCGGGTTTAGAATAAAATAAGTATTACCGCTATTTAACATCTGATAAAATTCTTATATAGTGATTTGATAATGGTTAATTCGATCCAATTAATGTTTTTACAAATAAAGAATTATCGAAATTCTGTAAATCGTCAATACCTTCCCCAACTCCTATGTAAGGTATTTTCAATTTCAATTCTTTAGCAATTTGGAATACAATCCCTCCCTTTGCCGTGCCGTCTAATTTTGTTATGATTAATCCTGTGAGATTTACTGATTTTGAAAAAGCTTTAGCCTGTTGAATTGCATTTTGACCTGTGCTCCCATCGACAACCAAGAAAATATCATTTGGGGCATAATCTAAAAGTTTTTTTATTACCCTTTGAATCTTTGACAATTCCTCCATTAAATTATTTTTTGTATGCAATCTACCCGCTGTATCAATTATAACCACATCAATTTTTTCATCGATTGCTTTTTTAACCGTCTCGTAAACCACTGAAGAAGGATCTGCTCCACTACCTTTCTGAACAATATTTACATTTGCCCGATGTGCCCAGATTTCGAGCTGTTCATTTGCAGCAGCTCTGAATGTATCTGCTGCACCGATGATTACCTTTTTGCCCGCTTGGCAGAAATTATGAGCCATCTTGCCAACAGTCGTTGTCTTTCCAACTCCATTAACTCCAACTACAACTATTACAAACGGTTTGAAACTTGTATAATCAGGTTCATACTCAGTATTCTTAAAAGAATTCTCAAGGATGTTCGTTAGTGAGTTTTTCATGATCCGGTAAATGGTTTCTTCGTCCCTAACCGACTCATATACTAATTTCTTTTTAACATCTTCGATAATTTCAGTTGAAAGTTCAACTCCCATGTCGGATGTAATCAAAATTTCTTCAAGTTCATGAAAAACCTCTTCGTCCAATTTCACTTTTCCGGTTACAGCTTCAGTAATTCGATTAAAAATTGCTGATCTTGTTTTAGCCAAACCGGACTTCAGTTTGTCAATATTAATATTTTTAAATAAACCCATTTTTTCTCTTTTTAATAAATTCTATCGCTCTAATAGCATATGCAATTAAGGATAAAAATGATAGTGCTATAATCAAATAATAAATGAACTGGTAAGCCAAACTTTCTTTACCGACACTAAAACAAATCATAAAAATAAAGAGTGCTATGAAGGTAACTGTTACTTTCCCAAGAAAATTGGATGGCAATATTTTTCCTAAGTATTTTGTTAAAAATACTCCGGCAAAAAAGATTAAAACGTCTCTTCCGATGAGAATAAAGAAAAGTAGTGGAGTAATTTCTCCTATCAAATATAATTTGGTAATAAGGATACCTGCACAAACCTTATCAGCTAAGGGATCGATTAGCTTACCAAGTTCGGTAATTTGATTGAATTTCCTTGCAAAATAGCCATCAGCCCAATCGGTAAAAACAACTACAACGCCAATAAATATTAAATAATTCCTGCTTTCTTGATCTTGAAAATTATTCAACAGAACCCAAAACGGAATAGCAAGAAAAAGTCTTAACAGACTCAATCCATTGGATAAGGTCAGATCGTTTTTAGTGATGTTCATCTAACTACAGCCAATTTTCCAATTTTTTGACTAATCTCAGTTTTGGTGCCATCAAGTTGTTTAATGAGGTAAAGATAGATACCGGTATTTACTTGGTTGCCGTGCAAATCTCTAAAATCCCAGGTTAATCCGCCGTTGCCATCGTTTTCGAATATATCATTAATCTTACTTCCTGACAAAGTGTAGATTATAATTTCCGCATACTGGGGTAAATTAGCAAAAGTGACACCTCCACCAGATATTTTTGCCGGACTTGGATAAACGAAAATATTATCCAGGTTTGCTGCATTATCCACAAGGATTACTTCACTCCCTGCGCCTGATTCGATTACTAAAGAGCCGTTTGATTTATTCGAGAAGATATTTTTACATACTAATTTATACTCGATCCCTGTTGCGCCAATCCGGTTTTTAAAATTTACGATAACACTTTTGCTTTCATTTAATTCAATACTCGAAATTGGATTAGCCGGAATAACTTCGTAGTTAGTCCGGTTCAAAACGGAAACAGTATCAACGCTAAGATTAAATTGTAATGAAATTTTATATGGAGAAAGTATCTTATGCGAAGTAATGAAAAAGTTATCAGTTCTTACAGTCGGAGTATAATTGACCGTCAATGTGTCTGATTTTATTGGTGAATTGTAAAAATCAGAAAGATCACTAACCAACAATTTATTTTCACCTACGCTTAGTTCTTTCGGAAAAGAGATTAAGTAGGAATAACTTGAAGAAGCAGAAACCGAATGAGCAGCCAGGTTCCCATTATCATTTACTAAACGAAACGATTCGATATTTTCTACTACAGTTTTTATTTTATCGTTGAATCTCAAATCAATTGAAAACGGAGAAACTATTTTTGCGCTCATCGCTACAGCAGTTTTGTGATGGTAAACTTCAAGTATTGCTGAATACGATTTCTGCAAATTCAAACTATCTTTTATTGTGTAGTAATAACTATGGTTCAAAATTACTGAGTGGTCGGTAAAATAATTTCCATCAGCAGTGCCAATTTTTACAAAGAGTGTTGTGTCCGGGGAATCACCTCGATAAATACTCGAACTTCCACTGCTCTTCCATTTTAAATAAACTGATGAAGAATCAATACTATAGCCGGCTAAGTCAGTTGGTAAATATTGAGATGAAAATTCCGAAGCAAGGAATACAATTTTATCGGTTCTGGGAAATGCAATTTCATTCGATCTTTGGCTGCTCAAATTACCATTGAATATTGAATTACTGTTTGTTGTCTCATCAAAATAAATAAAATCAGTTGATGACGTGTTTGAATTTTTCGACAATATATAACTGTAGGGAAAAGAAAAAAGGACTAATCTTTGCTGATTATCGATATTCACAAATTTAATAGCGCTCTGTCTTCTTTGGAATGATGAGCCGAATTCCTTTGCCGGATCGACAAAGGCGTTTGAGAATGAGATATTTAATTTAGGGTTATTTGTAGCTGAATAATCTAATTTTAATACTTCTAAAATATTAAAACTTGCTATGTCAATTTCCGCAATCGAGTGAACCAATACCGCCAATTCATTTGTCCCGTCATTATCAAAATCTCCAACTGCTATTTGATTCGACGAACTTTCAAATCCGGTAGATGCTGAGATATATGGAATAAACTTACCGCTTGGATTCAATTCGTAACTGAAAATGTCTCCTTCCCTATCTAAAAACCAGAGTTCAGGTTTCCCATTTTTATTAAGATCATCGATTACACAATAAGGAGAATTTAATTCATTCCCGTAATTAAAAACTGGAGAAAAGTTTTTTAATGTTTGCCAAAGCGATAGACTTAAATCGCTGTTCACTTTATAAACTGAAATGGTAGAATCGTCTGTTAAAGCGCCCACTTCATACACGGAATCTCCATCTACGTCTTGCGCAAAGATTGGCCAAAATGTAGATTTATCAAACAATTGTTTATCAACAAACTTGGTTGAATTCTTTTCTTTTTGTTCCATTATAAATCCGTTACGGGACCATAATGCCAACACATCTAATTTCCCATTCCGATTAAAATCTCCAACTGCTTTTGGAATCCTTTCTTTCAAAGTATCAGTAATGATTTTTGTAAAGCCATCATTCTCAAATTTATAAAGAAAGGTATGCATCGGATCGCTATTTTCTCTTAACAAAATGAATTTCGCCCTTGAGGAATCAAGTTCAAAAGTAGATTCAAAAAGTGAACCCGGCGGGAGTGTGTATGACTTTTCTTGAAAACTTTGCAAGTGAAAGAAGTCTGATGATTTTAAAACGAACGGATTTCCATTATCCATCAGTTTAGTTGAATTGCCAAGTTGATTTTCAATTTCAAAATAAATTTCATACTCAGTGTCGGGTTCAACAATTCCTTTCGGAATGAAGCCATAGTGCAACTGTTTAACAAAAAAATTATTTGTAGCGAATCCATCTAATGAGACAAAACGATAATTCTCCCCATTATTTGCTTTACGATAATACATTTTTGCGATTGCCGGAACATCAGAATAAAGCGCTGCTGTGAATGTTGGTTTATCGCCATAGTAAGCCGGGAAAATTGAAATCAATTCTCCTTTCGGCTGTTTTGTTATTCTGCTAAAATTAATTCGTTCTTCTTTCGGAAAACCGTTGGTTTGATATACTATGATTCTTAATGTGAAAAGCGTATCAGTTTGAGTGGGCAAATCAATGTTGGCAATCGATTGATTATAGATTTGATTTCTTTGATCACTTAATAGTGTCTGCCATGAATCAGGATTTAATCCAACACCAAACATCAAATCAAAACTTTGGAAATAAGGTGAAAGTATTGTCGCCGAAATATTTACTGAATCCTTTGAAGTAGCAAAATCTTGGGTTGGATAATCGAACTTTACAATTGAAGGAGCCAACGTTTTTAATGCTTTAAAAAGATTTAATCTTCCTGCTCCACTTTTAATATCCCACCCGGAAGAATTTATGTCGTCACAAGTAGATTTTAGTATCTGCTTCACTTCTTCATTTGAAAAAGATTTTTGAGAGAGGATAAGACCGGCAGCCGCAGAAACAAAGGGTGCAGCAGCTGATGTTCCGCTGAATGAAGCATAGGTATTCTTTCGCGCGGTTGTAATAACATCGGTTCCGGGCGCAACTAAATCTAATGTAGAGCCATAATTTGAGTTAGCAGATACATAATCTTCTTGCGTTGAATTTCCGACCGAAATAACTTCGTCATAACTGGATGGATAGTGAAGACTGGTTATGCCATCGTTTCCTGAACTTGCCGCCATAACAACATTTTGGGAGTAAGCATAACGAATGACATCCCGTAAAACATACGAATAGGAAACATCACCAAAACTCATATTTATAACTTTAGCGCCATTGTCTATTGCATATAAAATAGCGGCGGCAACATCATCTTCTTCACCGTAACCATCCGGATCGAAAGCCCGTAAATTCATAACTTTGACTTTTGGTGCAACGCCGGAAATACCAATTCCGTTATTTGCGATTGCGGCAATGATTCCGGCAACTGCGGTTCCATGAGAAAAATTGTTTTCATCCATCGGAT
>JAVHOS010000121.1:32890-50508 GCA_036170205.1 Ignavibacteriaceae bacterium
GCAATGATTCCGGCAACTGCGGTTCCATGAGAAAAATTGTTTTCATCCATCGGATAGTTATCCCAAACTAAATAATCTCCGCCGGTGGAATCAAATGGAAAGCCCGTTCTATCGGTAAAATCCCATCCTTGATAATCATCAACGAAACCATTTGCATCATCGTCAATTCCGTTTGATCTTTTATCGTTACCGAAATTATCAATGCCGGTTTCTCCTTTATTTATATAGAGATTATCAACTAAGTCCGGATGAAAAAAATCTATTCCGGTATCGATAACTCCTATCACTATTGAGTCGGTACCTTCAGTAATTTTCCATGCGTTGAAGGCATCAATTTTGGTTAAAGCCCATTGTTGGCTAATCAAACTGTCGTTCGGAATTGCATCTATTTTATAGACTACTTGTTTCTGGATGTACTCAATTGAAGGATATTTATTTTTAAAGGAAGTCCAAAAAGAATCATTCGTATTTGAGGGGAAATTAAATTTTAAAATATTCTTTAGAGATGAGATTTTTGATGCATTACCTTTGGCGAATTCTCCAACAGAAATTTCTTTGTAAGGAAGAACATTATTTTTGTTTGCACTTTGATAACTTTCTTGAACTGAACGCATTAGATTACGAAGATCAGGAGTCTCCTTAAACTTAACGAAGTAAACTTCCTGCGCGAAGATATTTAAAGTTGAAGCTATTATTAAGAAATAAAATAATTTAATTATTCTCATAAATTTCTTTTTTGAAGGAAGTATCAACTACCGTTGGATATGAACCGGAAAAACATGCGGTACAGAAATTATTCTTATCATCTTCATAAACACCTTCCAAAAGCTCTTCGATTGACATATATTCAACACTATCAACTCCAAGATATTCTCTTATTTGTTCAATATCTTTTCCCATTCTGAAAGCAATCAATTCTTCCGATGAAGGGAAATCCATTCCATAGAAACAAGGAAAAAGAATTTGCGGAGAAGAAATTCGTAAATGAATTTCTTTTGGTTTTGCTTCTCTGATCAGATTAACAAGCTGCTTCGATGTAGTCCCGCGAACGATTGAATCATCAACGAGTACGATAGTTTTACCTTCCAGAACACCCCTCACAACATTAAATTTAATCCGAACTCCTATTTCCCTCTTCTGTTGTTGAGGTTGAATAAACGTTCGTCCGATATAATGGCTCCTAATTAAACCGATCTCAAGTTTGGATTTAATTCCCATTTTTTCAAGTTCATTTTGATAACCGATTGCGGCAGTGTTGGAGCTATCGGGAACACTTATCACGATTACTTTTTCTCCATCTTTATCAACTACGGGATGATTTCGAGCTAAAATTTTGCTCAGCCTTCTTCGAACTTTATCAACGTTATGCCCAAATATTTTAGAATCCGGTCTTGAGAAATAGATATATTCAAAGATACAGTGTTTCTTCTGTTCAACTTTCAGATCAAGAAAATATGATTTGATAATACCGGTTCTATTAGCTTCATCATCGATAACAATAACTTCACCCGGTTCCACATCGCGAATATATTCAGCAGAATTTATGTCGAATGCGCACGTTTCTGACGCGACTATAAAACCACCATCTTTTTTTCCTAAAGCTAAAGGTCGAAAACCATACGGATCTCTTGCAGCGATTAATGCATTATCTGTTAGAATTGTTAAGCAGAATGCCCCTTCAATTTTATTTAATGAATCCACAATTTGATCGACTTGTTTTTCAAGCCGACTTCTCGCGATAAGATGAAGAATCACTTCGGTATCGCTTGTTGTCTGGAAGATCGCTCCTTCATTAATCAATTCGTTTCGTATTTTTTTTGCGTTTGTAAGATTTCCATTATGTGCAACTGCGAGATTCCCGTCCCTGTAATTCACAACAAAAGGTTGGATATTTTTTCTAGAACCTGACGCGCCGGTTGTAGAATAACGATTATGACCAATCGCAGCATTCCCCGCAAGAATGTTTGTCCAGAGATTATCATCTGCGTAAACTTCGGAAACTAATCCTTCCCCTTTCACAATATCAAATATAACGTTGTTTTTTTCGTTTAACTTTCTAACAAGAATTCCGGTTGCTTCCTGCCCGCGGTGTTGAAGTGAGTGCAATCCATAATATGTCATCAGAGACGCATTCTCATTTCCCCATACGCCAAATATTCCACAAAAACTTTTAGGTTTATCCATTGAGTTCCAATATCAAATTGTACGTTAACAAAATATTAAAATTATGAGTTGAAAAATAATAGGATTTGAAAATAAAAAGGTACAAAAAACATTGTACCTTTAAAGTCGGAACGACAGGATTTGAACCTGCGACCCCTACCACCCCAAGGTAGTGCGCTACCGGGCTGCGCTACGTTCCGTTATAAAAGTTGAACGATTCTTTCTAAAGAAGACTTAATCTCAATTAACTCAGAAACAGAAATTTCACGAAGTTCATTCGGATAAACTTTAGGTGGAGAAACTTCCGCCATTTTTTTTGTTTCATGAACTGATTTAGGTGAAAGATTTTCTTTTCCAATTGCGGGAGCAGAAAGAATATTCTTAGCGCCTTCAATAGTGTATCGCTTCTCCCTAAGTAAAGATTTTATTTGAAGAATCAAGTGAATATCTTTATTGGTAAAAACTCGATTTCCGGCACGATTTTTTTGAGGCTTGAGCTGTTCAAACTCAGTTTCCCAATAGCGAAGCACATATTGCTCTACTTCAGTAATTTTACTCACTTCACTTATTGAATAATAAAGCTTCTTTAGGTTAAAATCTTTCATAAGCGTCACTTAAAGTTTGAACTAAAAATAAATAATAAGCGCATAATTACCAATACTTAATTGATAAATAATAAAAATACTTTAAGTTCTCCATTTCTCTTAACCGTAACAATAAAGTATGAACACAACAAAGTCTTTAAAGTGTGGATGTTCTATCCATCACTTTTTAATATCTGCAGAATCGTAAATACAGCAGCGAGGTAACCGATCTCTTTGAAACCGGAGATGTAACCATTTACAGCTTTTGCCGTTACCATCACTTGTCTAAATTCTTCTCTCTGAGCCAAATGCGAAAGGTGAACTTCAACTTTTGGCAACTTACATTCAGCGAGAGCATCGTGAATTGCAACAGAAGTATGCGAGTAGCCGCCAGGGTTTATAATAACTCCGTTAAACTCATCTTCAGCAGCTTGAATTTTCGAAACAATTTCCCCCTCAATATTTGATTGAAAAAATGAAAATGAAATTTCGCGAAAATTCTTAACCAACAAATTTTCGATGCTTTCTAAACTCAAAAATCCATACTTTTCCGGATCGCGTTTCCCTAACAAATTGAGGTTTGGTCCATTAATAACAACTATTTTCATTTTTCCTCATTCATCTGTTCAATTATTTCTCTTATCCGTGGAGTTAAATATATTTGATCTACACCCAATTCTTTTAACGCCTCTGAAAGAATTATCGCTTTCCGCTGTGTAGCAGCTAATTTATTTATTACGATAACTTTGCTATCCTTTAATAGACAATAACCGCCTTTGAAGTCCCCCTTTTCAAAGCGGATGGTTGCTCCAAGCTGCGCTGCAAGCGCCTTTAGTTCTTCAATGACATCTTCAAATTCTTTTTCTTTAATTTTCATTTTTCTTTAGCGGTTGAAAGATCAGAAGATAGATAATAGCAAGAAAAGAGAATAAATGAATTAATGGAAAACTCCCTAAGACCTTAAAACGTTCGATAGTTCTTAATAAAATAAATTTAGGGTCGAAGGCAGAGTAAAATACTGACATCATTATTTTGTAATCCAACTTTATCAAATATAACTCGAAAGGAGCCAAAGTAATTACGAGAATAAGAATGATAAAAAGCCATCCGTTCAGTTTCAATTTTATACTTGATGTTGATATGAAAAGCAAAAACGAGACCAAGAAAGCTAAATAGGTTATGATGGTTATTAATATCATCGGATTTACAAAATAAAAAAAAGGTTGCAGAAATCCGTTGTTGATAAAAGGTTTTAGCTCAAATTTATTCCCTTGAAATAAATAGAAGGTTAACATTGTTCTCGAAAGATCCGCTCCGAGCCATATTGCACCGCAAACTACGCTCAGATATTGAAATATTTTTGATACTTTTTGCATGATAAATATTTTTAATTTTGATGCTTAAAATATGGAAAAAAAATGAATATTGCTTCAATCGACATAGGAACAAATACAATTATGCTTCTTGTGGCGGATGTTAATTTAGAAACTAAAACTATTACTACCGTCGATGAGGAAATACGAATGCCAAGAATCGGGGTTGCATTAAACGCTTCAGGTAAAATTCCGGAGGATAAAATTACCGAACTCGAAAATATATTGTTGGATTATAAGAGCATTATAACTCGCTATAATTGTTGCGAATGCTTTGTAATAGGAACACATGCGATGCGAAGAGCTTCAAATAATAGCATAATTCAAAAGCGAATTTTCGATTGTACTTCTTTGGTAATAGATATTATTTCGCCGGAGGATGAAGCCGAATGCGCTTTTTATGGTGTTAAAGCATCTATGTCTTTGTTAAATAAATTTGCGATTATTGATATTGGCGGAGGCAGCACCGAAATAATTATTGGTAAAGGAAATAATATTTTAGAAAGGGTGAGCATTCCAATTGGTGTAGTTACGCTTAAAGATTCATTTATTCAAAATTATCCAATAACCGAAGAAGATGACAAGAGATTGAAAAAGAAGATTAATTATAAAATGAGAAATATTAATTTATCGCATTATGCTCCCACATCACTCGTTGGTATTTCCGGTACGCCCACAACACTTTCCGCCATTAAAAATAAGCTAAGTAACTTTGATGCAAAAATGATTGACAAAACTGTAATATGTAGAAAAGAAATTGAAGAAATACTTGCAGTATTGAAACATTCCACCCTAAATGAAATTAAAAAGACTTATGGAGAAATTATTTCCAAAAGAGAAGATATACTTTATGTTGGCGGCGTAATTCTATTAGAAGTAATGGATTATTTAAATATAATTGATGTAAAAGTAAGTACGTACGGAATTAGACACGGTGTTATTTACAAAAAAATGATCGCTAAAAAATAAATAACCGACAATATTATAATTGAGAAAATGTAAGGAGGAGATTTTTTATTGAAGAAGATAGAGAACACTATTTTTGTCATAAAAATGTTCCAGACAATGATCCCCAATTCTAGAACTACAAAGAGATAAGCAAAATTCTTTTTTATAAGAAATGGTGATGGGTTAAATGTAAATGTCTGCTCCCCAAATACTATAAATTCAAGGGTAAAAAGAATTATTAATCCAATTAGCTGCGGAGTGAGCGAATATGAAAAGACAGCAAAGAAATCTTTAATTCGAACAACTTTCTCCTTTTTTTTCTCCCTCAACACAACTTTTTTTATTATATATCCAATAAGGATTATTAAGAATAGACAGATTAAGAAGAAGTAACCGTAAGAATGAAGTGAAAAACCATTCCCACCAAAAACTCCGCTCACCAAAGAAATTAAAAGAAATATTTTGAACAACGAAGCGAAGAAAACGAAAGCAGCATAGTTCTTTTGTTCAGCCTGAATAATTTCAATGAACGCACTCTTTGGTGATTCGATTAGCCGCGCAATAATTTTCCAGAAATCAATATTAGGAACCCGGTCTCTTGTAATGGAGCCACATTTTTTACATGAGCTTAAATAAATTGGATTCTCATTTTCGCAATGCGAACATTTTAATAAATATTCTGTCATAATTTAAAAATGCATCCTAATATTTAACATCGGTTGTTGGCGGTAAAAATCTTCTGTTACTGAGAAGTCGAAGAGATGGGCATCAACATAAGCATCGACCAGCGTAGCCAAATAGGTAAAAGCTAAATACATCGCAAATAAATCACGTTGATCTCGATAAAAATCTCTATTTAGTTTATCTTGCGTAACGTGCGTGATAATATAATTCCTTTGGTAATTCTTGTAATCTTTATTGTTTTTTATGTAGTTATAAATGAACCACCCGCCAACTCCCCAAACTATCGGTACTTTCCAATAAGATTCATTATAGACTTGCCCCCAACCGGGAATAATTGCGCTTCGCAGAACCGCTCCCCATGCGGATTTTTGCATTACAAAAGTAGTATCCACTTTATTGGAGTCAGCACTAGCTGACGAATCTTGTGCAGATAAAACAACAGTAAAAAAAGAAAAGATGATAAATATTTTAATGATAATTTTTTTCAATGAGGTCAAATAAATCTATTAATCTTTCAAGTTCATCGGTGGAGTAAAATTCGATCGTTACATCACCAGTTCCGTCTTGTTTTACTTTACAAATTACTTTTGTTCCGAATATTTTTCTTAGTTTATCTTCAAGCGCTAAAACTGATGTTGATGTAGTAAATCCGCCTTGCGTTTTTAATGAAAATAATTTTTTCTCGGTTGTAGTTGTTGTAAGCATTTTTTTCACCAAAGATTCAACTTTGCGAACCGACAAACTTCCTTCTTTTATTTTTTCGAGAACTTTAAGCTGCATGGCGTGTGTAGGTAGATTTATCAAAGCCCGTGCATGTCCCATTGATATTTCATCATTAATAAGCGCTTGTTGAATTTCTTGAGGCAATTTTAATAATCGTATTGAGTTGGCGACAGTGGTTCGATCCTTACCAACTCTCTCAGCAATTTGTTCTTGAGTTAAACTGCATTCTTCCATTAACCGCTTAAATGCCAACCCGACTTCAATCGGATTTAATTTTTCACGCTGAATATTTTCGATGATTGCCATTGAAAGCATTATATCATCGGAAAGAACTTCAATGATGTATGCCGGTATATCAATTAATCCAATTTCTTTACAGGCTCGTAACCTTCGTTCGCCGGAAACTACTTGATATTTTCCATCTCCAAATTTTCTTACCGTAATAGGCTGAATAAGTCCGTTTGCAAAAATTGAAGCTTTAAGTTCATTCATTGCACTTTGGTCGAAGTGAACTCTTGGTTGAAACGGATTAGGGGATATGTTTTCTATTTTGATTCTTAAGAGTGATTCGCTTTTAATTTCTTCATTAAGAGTAATTTCATGATGCTCAATAATATTCGATGATGGTTTCAAAAGAGCATCCAATCCCCTGCCTAATCCTTGTCTCATTTTATTCATGGGTAACTACTTTTTTAAGTTGTCCGTTTCTTTCCAATAATTCCGAAGCTAAAGCGATATAATTTTTCGCACCGCTTGAGATAGCATCATATAAGAGAATTGGTTTGCCGTAACTGGGAGCTTCCGACAATCTAACATTACGGTGAATAATCGTATTAAAAACTTTTTCACCAAAATATTTTTTTACTTCTTCCGAAACTTGCTGCGAAAGACGCAGCCGAATATCAAACATCGTTAGAAGCACACCTTCAATAGTTAATTTCGGATTAAAATTTTGCTTAACGATATTGATTGTATTTAACAATTGCCCTAATCCTTCTAACGCAAAATACTCACATTGCACGGGAATGAGTACCGAATTAGAAGCCGATAATGCATTCAGAGTTAAGAGTCCAAGCGAAGGAGGACAATCGATTATAATGTAATCGTAATCATTGGATATTTCCGACAACCTTTGTTTAAGCAGCATTTCCCGGTTATCCATATCAACCATTTCAATTTCCGCCCCAACAAGGTTAATGTTCGATGCAAGGATATCTAAGAAAGGCATAAAACTGGGAATTATTACTTCTTTAATTGGATCAGTTCCGATTAAAACTTCATAGATCGATGGAGACTGATTAAAGATGCTCAATCCCGAAGAAGAATTTGCTTGCGGATCAATATCTATTAAAAGTATTTTTTTTTCTGCTGCAGCGAGAGACGCAGAAATATTTATGGCTGTAGTAGTTTTGCCTACACCACCTTTTTGGTTTGCAACTGTGATTATTTTGCCCATTATTTCCTATAATTAACCTTCTGAAAAATCTTCTTTTACTTTCAAAGTTACATAAAAAGTGATGAACTAAGAAATTATTTCACTTCAATTAATGAGGATTTCTTCTCCAAAATCCATTACTCTGCATTTCTTCCCTATTAACTCAACTCGCTTTTGGAATTCATAGGGATCAGCCTCAATTATGTGGAAAGTATTGTAATGCATAGGAATAGCAACTGCCGGATTTACGAACTCAACTGCGCGAACCGCATCATCAATTCCCATTGTAAAATTGTCGCCAATGGGCAAAAGCATATAATCTATCTTATTTATTTCGCCAATTAATTTCATGTCAAGAAAAAGCCCCGTATCTCCGGTGTGGTAGATTATTTTGTCTTCGATAAACAATAGCACGCCGGCAGGTTCGCCGGCATATTGCATTTCGTCAGTCATCGAACCATGATGAGCGATCGTAAATTTAACCTTACCGAACGGAAATTCATGACTTCCTCCGATGTGCATTTTATGGGTGTTGAATCCTTGTTGCTCTAAAATTATTCCTAGTTCATTAACCGATATGATTTGGGAATTGTAAGCGCGAGCTATTTTTTTTGCATCACCAAGATGATCTCCATGTGCATGCGTGAGAATAATAATATCTGCAAATACTTCGTCAGACTTTACAGGAGAATTGGGATTTCCATCAAAGAAGGGATCGATTAAAATGCGCAATCCTTCTTCGGTAGTAATTTGAAAAGCCGAGTGAGATAAATATTTCAGTTTCATAGATTTTCTCCTTTTAATATTTCAAAATAACATTGATAAATTTAAGAATTACATCTAGTGCCTTAATTGAACTTTTCTGATTCTCATATCTCGTAGAAATATTGACGAATGCAATTTCGATACCTTTTTTGGCTGCGAGCAAAATCATTTCACTTTCCGCTTCAAATCCGTTTGTAGCAGGAAGAATGTCCGGCAGAATTGAAGCATCAAATCCGCGAAATCCGGACTGACTATCGAATATTTTTTGTTTCGTTTTAAGTGAAAGAACTTTTGATGTTATCGTATTACTTAGGACTCGCAAAAACGGCATCTGCTGAAAAGAAATATTTCTTCTTCCAATTACAAATTTAGAGGATCCCAACGCTTTTAGAAATAGTGGAATAAATTCCGGTTCATGTTGATAATCTGAATCGAGAGTTATAATAAACCTGCTGCCCAAAGTTAACGCTTGATCAATTCCTCTTTTTAACGCAGCTCCCTTTCCCATATTTTTTTCAAATTCTAAAAGATTAATTTTAGAATCAATTGGTATTAAATCATCAAACTTTTTTGTGGAGCCGTCATTCACAAGAATTAGTTTATCAACATACGGGAGAGTGTCTTCAATAACTTTTCTGAAAATATTTTCCGGATTATAAAACGGAATAACCGCAGAAACGAACGGCTTATCGATGGCTGAACTTTCCAAATAACGATTTAAAATTAATTTTACTCTTAGCCGGAGAAATGTACATTAATTTCTGGCGTAAAACTTCTTTTGCAAGTCCCCTTGTTAGCACGCCATTTTCCGCTATTGAAATGCTTCCCGTTTCTTCTGAAACAATAACACAAATAACATCTGCTTGTTCAGAAATTCCTAAACCGGCACGATGCCGCATACCGAGTGATTCTCCTTTATAAGAAGTAATAGACGTAAGAGGCAAAGTACAGCGAGCAGCTTCAATAGTATTTCCCTTTATAATTACTGCTCCATCATGAAGAGGAGCTCGCGGGAAAAATATCGAGCGAAGAAGATCCTTTGATAAAATTGCATTTATCAAGTCACCCGTTTCTGATATTCCTCTAATCCCTTTTGATCTTACAACAACCATCAAAGCGCCATGCTGAAATTGGGAGAGTTCGAATGCAGCTTCAGCTATGATTGACGCAACCTCCTGCGTTTCTCCTTTTTGCCCGAAACGCAAAATCGGACTTCTTGCAAGCAGCATCAAAATTCTTCTAATTTCCGGTTGAAATAAAATAATGAATGCGATAATCCAAATCTCTGTGATAAATTTTAACAGCCAATTAACAGCTCGTAAATTCAAAATCTGAGAAATGAACGAGAGAAGAAACACCAGCATCAATCCCAAAAATATTTGAGAAGCAACCGTTCCTTTAAGAAGCGTATAGAGTTTATAAACAATTATTCCAACAATCGAAATATCGATAACATCCAAAAATGAGAGAGAGATAAATCCTATTCTAAATATTTCAAACATTAGCGTAATGCTTCTATAAGTTTTTTTGTCTGAGCGCCAAATTCCATATTATGGGTGCGAATTATTGAAGCGCCTTTCGTAAGCGCTAACGCTTCCATTATTGCCGTTGGAATATCTCTTTCTTCAGTTTTAAGATCAAGAGTTTTTCCAATAAAAGATTTTCGCGAAAGTCCAATTAACAGCGGATAACCTAACTTGATAAATTCATTTAAATGACTAATGAGTTTGAAGTTGTGTTCAACCGTTTTGCCGAATCCAATTCCCGGATCGATAATTATTTTTTTTACACCATTTTTTTTAGCGATTGATGCTTGTTTTTCAAGAAAGGTATAAATTTCTTTAACAATATTTTTATAGCTTGGATTCTGCTGCATCGATTGAGGCTTTCCCTTCATGTGCATAATTACGAATCCAGCTTTGTACTTAGCTGCGATTTTAAATATTTTTTCATCAAAACATCCGCCGCTAACATCATTAACAATTACCGCTCCCGCATTAAGCGCTTCTTCTGCAACAACGCTTTTGTTCGTATCGATAGAGATAATCAGATCATGCTTCTTTTTCATCAAAGCTTTAATAACGGGAATTGTCCGAGAAATTTCCTCATCAATGGAAATTGATTTTGCACCCGGACGAGTTGATTCTCCGCCAATATCAATAATATCCGCACCTTGCACAGATAAAAGCAAAGCATGTTTTATCGCATCTGCCACATCGAAATAATTTCCCCCATCAGAAAATGAATCGGGCGTAACATTAACAATCCCCATAAATATAGGTTTATTGAAATCTAAATATCTGCTTCCGAACTTGTACTTTTTCAATTTACCTTTCAAAGGAAATGTTTTAATATTTTTTATGAAACACTTTTTTGATAAACGATTTTTCCCTTTAACACCGTCATTACTACATTATAATCATCATTTAGGATGACCATATCGGCATCTTTCCCAACGGCTAAAATTCCTTTTCTGTTTTCTATATTTAGCACTTTAGCGCCGTTCACAGAAGCCATTCGAACAGCATCAGTTAATTTTGTGTTCGCAGTTTCGACAAGATTTTTAATGGCTTTATTAAGAGTTAATGTACTTCCTGCTAAAGTTCCATCCGGCAAAAAAGCTTTTTCATCTTTCATGTATATTTTCTGATCCGCAAATTCATATTCACCTTCGTGCATACCACCGGCGCGGATTGAATCGGTTATAAGAATGATTCCGCTGGCGCCTTTTAATTTTAAAAGAAGTTCCATAACCGCCGGATGCACGTGAAGTTTATCGGCAATTAATTCGATCTTTAATTCGTTACGTAATAAAGCGCCGAGAATTACACCGCCGTCTCTGTGATGAAACGGTTTCATCGCATTAAAAATGTGCGTAACGTGAGCGGCGCCATTATCGATAGCTAATTCAATCTCATCATAAGTAGCCATCGAATGCCCGATGGAAAGAACGACACCTTTTTTCGCAGCAGCACGCATCACGGCAATTGATCCAGGTAATTCAGGAGCGATGGTCATTATTTTTATAAGTCCTTTAGATGCTTCCCACATGGCATTCCACGATTCAACAGTTGGTTCCCATAAGTAATTTTCATTCATCGCACCTTTCAATCCTTTATTAAGATAGGGACCTTCCATGTGAATACCATAAATATTGGAATCCGGATTTCCTTCGATATAATTTGCAACTCTACTTAAGTCATCCAGCAACTTTTGATATGGTTTTGCAAAGAGTGAAGCCAGAATCGTAGTAGAACCATTTCTCAAAAAATAATCGCTGACTTTTTTTATACTTCCTTCGTTTGGATCGGCGAATCCATTACCTCCTCCACCGTGAACCAGAAGATCAACGAAACCGGGAACAATGGTATGTTCGCTAACATCAATTACTTCACAGTTGTCGGGAATTTTTACATCAGAAACTTTCCCTAATTCGTGGATCACTCCATCATCAAAAACGATTGCTCCATTTTTTACAATTCGAAATGGAGTAACAATTTTTCCGCCAATTAACGCATAACTCATCTTATCCTCAAACACATTTTATCGAATTGAGTTTTTCAATTCAGTTGTTGCCGCTGTAATATTTTCAGCATGAAAAATGGAAGAACCGGCGACAAATATATCGCATCCGGCTTCCTTTATTTTTTGTACAGTAGATTTATTAACTCCTCCATCTATTTCAATTTGATAGTTATAATTAAAATTTGATCGAAGATTTTTTAATTCTACAATTTTTGCTAATGACGATTCAATAAATTTCTGCCCGCCAAATCCGGGATTAACCGACATTATAAGCACGAGATCAACATCTACCAGAATATTTGTTAATGTTGAAATTGGGGTTGCCGGATTTAATGCAACGCCAGCTTTACATCCGAGCGATTTTATTAGCTGAATAGTACGATGCAAATGCGGAACGGCTTCTTGATGCACCGTAATATAATTTGCGCCGGCTTTTGAAAATTCCGGAATTAAAGCATCGGGTGAAGCAATCATCAAGTGAACATCCAACGGAAGCTTTGTACTCCTTTTGGTCGCTTCAACAATCAAGGGACCGATAGTTAAATTTGGAACAAAATGTCCATCCATAACATCGCAGTGGATGAGATCAGCACCACCGATTTCTACGGAGCGAATTTGTTGTGCGAGATTGGAAAAATCTGCCGATAAAATTGATGGAGCTAATAGTTTCATTCTTCTCTCGTAGTTACTTCGTCTTTGGTTTCAACATTTTTTGTAATAAAAAGATCTACGGCATCGCCTTGGTTTAGGCGGCTTCCCGGGCTTGGATATTGATCTTTAACCGTGTTCGGAAGTAGATCAAACGAAGGTTGATAATTTATTTTCCCAATTTTCAGGAAATTTTCATTCAATATTCTTTCAGCTTCAGTTAACGATTTACCAATAAGGTTTGGAATTTCGATTTGTCCTTCCGTTTGCCCGGCACTTACGCTCACATTAATCATTGTACCTTTTTTCAATTTTACACCCGCAATAAACTGTTGAGCGATAACTAGGTCTTTGGGATTATCCGAGGATACTTCAGAGATTTCTCCGATTTTTAGTCCAACTCTTTCCAAAGCGAATCGTGCGTTTGTTATTGATTTCCCTTTAATCATGGGAACAACCGTAGTCGGTTCTCCACCGCTTAAAACAAGAAATATTCTTCTTCCCTTCTTTACAGTTTCACCTGCATAAGGTTTTTGAAGGATGATTGCATTTTCCGCAAAACCATTTTCAATGTAAGAAGTATCTCCTATTACCGGGTCTAAGCCAGCTTCATCTAAAATTTTTATTGCCGCTTCTTGCTGCATATTTACAACTTTAGGAACCTGAACTTCCGCAGAATAAACAAACCAGGGCATAAGCACATAATTGAAAAGAAGGAAGAAAACCAGAAGTCCACCTAAGATATAAAGGAGACTTTTTACTTTGGGATTTTGTAATAAATTATTCATCACTGCAAATATATCAATTCATAAAAAGTCCTACAAAAGAAGATCACGCTTTTGAAGGTTTTCTGAAAATAAAATTGTAAATAACCATAAGAATTGTGGCGAAAACTCCAATACCAAAAATTGATAGAAAAATAAGTCCCGGGTTGTTGGCTAAGGTTGCAAAATTATGGTAGAGCATTCCGCCGATTGTTCCTCCAAAACCCCAAGCAATCGCTATCGGCAAAAAAGCATAACCTTGGAATAATGCAGCTTGCCCTTGAGGAGCTAAATCAGCAATGTATTCATAAAATCTTGGAGCTTGTGTCTGTTCTCCGATTGAAAAAATAAATATTCCTGTCGCAAGAACCGGAATCGCCATATCGTAACTGCCAAGAAATCCTAAGGAAATCATGTGTCCTTTTGCAAATGGAAGAGCGAGATACATAAATAACCAGCTTAATGCGGCTAATGCGAAGCCAAAAACAATTGCGGTACGCGTCGGAATATGTTTTGTCAAACGATTAACCGGAATCTGAAAAAGAATGATTGTCCATGCGCCGATCGAAATAATAATTTCTATCGGAGCTTCTTTGGAAATATAATCCGCTACGTAAAACGGAAGGACAATAAACTCCTGCCAAAAGACCAACCAGTACAAAGAAAAGATCAGAAGAAAAATCATGAACCGAAAATTCTTTAATACAACAAAAAGATTTTTTAACACAACCAGCAAGCCGTCACTCTTTTTAACAAGATTAGCTTCAGGCTCCTTGTAAAAAATTAACGTAGCAAAAAACATTAACGTACAACTTACCGCAGAAACAATATATACAAACTGAATGCCTACTAAATCTCTTACAAAAAAAGCTAAGAGCGGACCAATTGCTGCGCCAATATTTACAAGCCAGTAATAAATTGCGTAGCCAAGCGATTTAGTTTCTGAAGTAGAAGTTAATGCAACCGTACCAAGCACACTTGGCTTAATGAATGAACCGCCAATAGCGGTAAAAATCAAAATTATCGTTAACAACCAGTAAAGGTGTTCTTTCGGATAAAACGTAGCAAACATCGTCATTCCAGTTGAACCTATTAGAAAATAACCGATCGCTAAAACAAAAAAGGCGAAAGAAAATGCTTTCTTAAATCCGAATTTATCAGCCAAAGCGCCGGCGAAAACCGGAAGAAGATAAATTAATCCGCCGAAGATTGAAGAAAGTTGTCCGGCTTCTACTTCACTAAATTTCAAATGATCACGCAGAAACAAACTTAAAATCGTCGCCTGTCCATAGTAGGCTAAGCGCTCGAACAATTCCATAAAATTTGCAACCCAGAACGATGGCATGAACCCGGATTTCACTTTTTGAAAACTGGCGGAAATATTCACTGGGAAAAACTCCTTCTTCTTATAATTTATTTTAAGTAAAAGTTTTTAATTAAATTTGTGAAAGATAAAGAAATTTCCCGTTCCGATAGCAATCAGGATGTGGATAATTGAGATTTTATATACCGATTGAGCCAAATGATAAATAATTATTTTTCCCTAACCCGTTTTGTGCGAGAACTAAACCACGATTTATCAGGTTGCATCTTTTCAGAAGCTTTTTCTCAGGATAAAAATAAATTGATCCTTTCGTTTATAAAAAATAACAAGGAAACATTTCTTGAATTCCATTCCGGCGCTCAACTTCCCTATCTTCAAATTAGAAACTCATTCCGAAGAGCAAAGAAGAATACAAGTTCATTTTTCCAGAATTTATCCGGTGCAAAATTGAATGAAATCCAAATTGCCGGATTTGAACGAATACTAAAATTCATCTTCGATGATTTTTCTCTGTTTTTGGTTTTTCGGGGAAAAGATTCAAACGCGCTTCTCTTAACAAATAATGATGAAGTTGAAGTTTTCAAAAATGTTGATGATGCTTCGATTAAAATAATTCTTTCTGAAATTAGCACAATCGAATTTGGCGCGTCTTTTATATTTATTAATGAATTGGCGATTCACTCCAGCTTAAAAGATTTCAGGAATCGCTATCCTTTCTTCGGTAAGAAATTAATTGCGGAAATTCAGTTAAGAAATGAAAAGCTCGAAATACCGTTTAACAAAGCGGTGAAGCAAGTTCTTGCAGAAATCGATAATTATAGTTTGGGATTATTTTTTGATGAGGTATCAAAAAAATATTCTATCTTGCCGGACTCTTTTTTATTAACAAAGGATCTGAGAAAAGATAACTTATTTGATAATTGCAGCGATGCAGTTAGAGAATTTCTTTTAGTGCAGATACAAGCGCAGTTGTTTCAATCGCTTTATAAACAAGCATTAAAATTCCTGGAAAAAGAAGTGAATTACTCGACTGCAAAACTCGATGCGATAAGAAAAAAGATTGATGAAGGCTCAAAAGAAATTCTTTATTCAGAGTACGCCAATCTTTTACTCATCAACCTTGATAAAGTTGCAAGAGGAATGGATCGGATACAAATTGAAAACATCTATCACGATGAAAATTTGGAAACAATCATTTTAAAAGAAAAACTTTCACCAAATGAAAATGTAAATTATTATTTTAGTAAAGCGAAATCTGAGAAGATATTTTTTACACGAGCCAAACTGGAGATAATTCAATTATCAAAAAGATTGGAACTAGCTCTTAATCAACAGAAACAATTAACCGAACTATCTTCTCTCGCCGAATTAAAAAAGTTTATGAAAGTTCTTCCATTGAAAGATGATATTCAAAATAACGAATCCCCCAAAATAAATTTCAAACAATTCCTAATCGATGGGAAATATAGACTTTATGTTGGCAAAGACAGCAAGAACAACGATCTACTTACAACCAAGTTTGCAAAGCAAAACGATTTCTGGTTCCATGCGAGGAGTGTTTCCGGTTCGCATGTTGTTCTTCGAGTTGAGAATACAAAAGAAGTTGTACCGAAACCGGTTCTAAAGAAAGCCGCACAGATAGCGGCGTTTTACAGCAAAGCCAAAACTGCCGGAACAGCGCCAGTTTCTTACACTTTGAAAAAGTTTGTTGTTAAAAGAAAAGGGATGGAAGTGGGAATGGTTTCCATGCTGCGTGAAGATACGCTCTTAGTGAAACCAGAAATTCCGCAAGGCTGCGAAATGATTATTGAAGAAAATTAATTTAATTATAAAGGAGATTCTATATGAGACTTATCATTCAACCATCGTACGAGACCGCATCAAAGTGGGCTGCAAACTACGTTGCGGCAAAAATAATTGAGTTCCAACCTACTGCCAAAAAAAGATTCGTGCTCGGTCTTCCAACAGGCTCTTCCCCGCTCGGGCTTTACAAAGAACTAATCAAACTGAATAAAAAAGGAGTTGTTTCATTTCAATATGTTACAACTTTTAATATGGATGAGTACGTTGGATTAGCAGAAAACCATCCGCAAAGTTATCATTACTTTATGTTCCATAATTTTTTCAATCACATTAATATTGATAAAAAGTTTATCAACATCTTAAACGGCAATGCAAAAGATTTGGAAAAAGAATGTCTTGCATACGAAAAGAAAATTGAAAAAAGCGGCGGGATAAATTTGTTTATCGGCGGGATTGGTCCCGATGGACACATCGCCTTTAATGAACCAGGTTCTTCTCTCGGTTCATTAACGAGAGTTAAGACTCTTACAATGGATACTATTATTGCTAACTCAAGATTCTTTGATAACGATGTAAATAAAGTTCCGAAGACAGCTCTAACAGTTGGAGTAAAAACTGTTCTCGATGCAAAAGAAATATTGTTGGTTATCAGCGGACACGCAAAAGCCCGTGCACTCGCAAAAGTTGTTGAAGAAGGTGTAAACCATATGTGGACGGTTAGCGCCATGCAGCTTCATCCTAAAAGTTTAATTGTTTGTGATGATGCTTCAACAGTAGAATTGAAAGTTGGAACAGTAAATTATTTTAAAGATATTGAAGCGCAGCATTTGAATCCGGATTCGCAACTTTGATTTACTAAGTAACGAAATTGTAAAAACA
>JAVHOS010000122.1:0-4180 GCA_036170205.1 Ignavibacteriaceae bacterium
ATTCCTTTTTGAACTAACTTTTTACTCTTTCCACATAACTTCCGGTGCGCGTATCGATCTTAAGTAATTCACCTTCATTGACAAACAGCGGAACGTTTACAGTGGCGCCGGTTTCTAACGTTGCCGGCTTTGTTACGTTGGAAACGGTATCTCCTTTTGCACCCGGCTCAACGGAAACTACTTTTAGATTTATAAAGATCGGAATATCAACGCTTATAATTTCTTCTCCGTTAAAAAGGATTTCAACTTCTTCGTTTTCTTTTAAATAATTAATTCCGTCGCCAATGTGAGCGGAAGGGACGTTGATCTGTTCATACGTGCCGTTATCCATGCATACCAAATGCTCTCCATCGCGGTAGAGATATTGATATTTTCTTCTTTCAACGCGTACAATATCAAGCGTTTCACCGGAACGGAAGGTGTTGTCTAAAACTTTTCCACTGCGTAGATTTTTTAACATCGTACGAACGAACGCTCCGCCTTTACCCGGTTTTACATGTTGAAATTCGATGACCGTGTAGAGATCATTTTTAAATTTAATAATTAATCCATTTCTGAAATCGGCTGTTGTTGCCATGAAGGAACTTCTCCTTTAGTTATAAAAAATTTTGTTTTCTTTTGCTTTTAAATTGTAGGGATAAAAACAGAAACTGGTCAATCCGCTAAAACCGAAAAATGTTATTGCAAAATTACGGATTTACGATGTTTTTCCGAAATGAAATTACCTGGTTTTAAACCCGACTTGTTCAATTAATCCTTTAGCTTTTTTTGCTATCTCTTTGGTATCAAAAGAAAGCCGCATCGTTCCGCCGGTTCCTTCGCGCATTTTAAGAATTTCAACATCCTTAATGCTTATATTGTTTTGGTAAAGAATTTCCGCCATTTTAAATAAAACTCCCGGTTCATCTTTTACAAAGATGAAAATATCGGAAAGGGGATTGAGAAATCCTTTTGAGTTTTTTGGAATTTCATCCCGTTTTTCTTTAGCTTTTTCAAATGCAAGTTTAAGAGAAGAAAAATCCTCTTTTTCAATTGAAGTTGAAATGTCTGAAATAGTTTTTTGAAAATTAGCCAGTGCAGTTAGGATATGCTTCCGGTTTTTACGAATGATCTGTTCCCAAATTAAAAAATCACTTGAAGCAATTCGCGTTAAATCTCTAAAACCGCCGGCAGCAAAATCTTTGAATGCAGCCTGGTCGCCACTCAGCGCAGAGTTCACCAGTGAAACCGCAACTACTTGCGGGAGATGACTTACGTTTGCCACTATTGTATCGTGGAGAGAGGCATCAAGAAATTTTATTTTGGCTCCAATGCCGGAAAGTAGATCAATTAATTTTTGAGACGACGGCGTCCGGGCATGTTCACCGGTTAAAATATAAATTGCATTTTCAAAAAGGATAGGATCAGAATTTTCATAACCTCCTTTTTCTTTCCCGGTCATGGGGTGTCCGCCGATATAAATTCCCTTGCTCTGCAGAGCATCCCATTTAGTTTGAAGCGATTCTTTGACGCTGCAAACATCCGTTACTATGCACCCCTGCTTCACAAGCGGCGCAAGTTTTTCAATTTCAATTAATGAATATTCTGTTGGTAAACAGAGAAAAACAATATCTGAATTTTTTGCATCGGAAGAAGCCGTCAGCGTTTCATCAATTACTTTTTCCAAAAGGGCTTGCGCAGTAACTTCAGGAAAGTCAAATGCAGAAATATAAATTTCGGGGGAAACGGTTTTTATTGCCTTTGCCAGTGATCCGCCGATCAGTCCGAGTCCAAGTATCGCAATCTTCATTTACGCGATTTTTCTTCCGATTACTTCTGCAATAAGACGAATTTGTTTCATCAATTCAGTGAACTGCTCAGGCAGTAACGCTTGCGGTCCATCGCTTAAAGCTTTTTCCGGTTGATGATGAACTTCAACCATTATCGCATCAGCTCCGGCAGCAACTGCGGCTCGCGCCATCGGTAAAACTTTATCGCGCAAACCTGTTGCATGAGATGGATCAGCTGCAACGGGCAAGTGACTTTTCTTTTGCAAAACCGGAATTGCAGAAAGATCAAATGTGTTTCTTGTTGCTGTTTCAAATGTTCTTATTCCGCGTTCGCATAACATAATTTGCCTGTTCCCATTTGATAAAATATATTCGGCAGACATTAACCATTCCTCAATGGTGGCAGAAAGTCCTCGCTTTAACATTATCGGGATATTAGTTTTGCCAAGTTCTTTCAACAAAGAAAAGTTTTGCATATTCCGTGCACCAATTTGATAGATGTCAGTATATTTTCCAATCAAATCTATTTGAGCAATTTCCATCACTTCGGTAATTACAAGTAGTTTATAAGCATCAGCGGCTTTGCGGATAAGTTTCAATCCTTCTTCACCCATTCCTTGAAATGCGTAAGGAGAAGTGCGCGGTTTGAAAGCGCCGCCGCGTAAAATTTTTGCTCCCGATTTGGCAACGATTTCAGCAAGCGTAAAAATTTGTTCTTCACTTTCGATTGAGCAAGGTCCCGCCATCATCATTACTTCGTTTCCGCCAATCGGAATTCCTTTGATGGTTATCACCGTATTCTCTTTTTGGAAACTTCGGCTTGCAAGTTTGTAAGGCTCGGTTATGCGGTAAACCTCTGCAACGCCATCAATGATCTTTACGTTGCGTGTGTCAAAATCGGGTTTAACGCCGATTGCGCCGAGAACAATTTGTTCAACTCCGGTTGATTTATGTACGGAAAATCCGAAATCTTCCAAATGTTTTATAATATTTTCTATCTGTTTATCTGCAATATTTTTTTCTAATACAATTACCATGTTTCACCAATTACTATTTTGTTTTGAATTTCACTTTCAATTTATAAAGTGTGTTGTTAGTTATGAAATTTTTTCTCACCGGCTTTTACTTCTATATCAAGATAATCATCTTTTGTTGGAACGGCGCAAGAATATTTTGGACTGTAAGAACAATATGGACTATATGCGAGATTAAAATCAATCGTGTAAAGAAAATCTTTGTCCGGATTTAATTCAAAATCTAAATATCTTCCAACTCCATACGTTTCTTCACCCGTAGTTTTATCGGTGAACCAAATGCTGTAATAATTTTCTCCGCTTCGCGATGTTCCGTTGTAAACATTCATTTTATAATTTTTGTTCTGAAAAGAAATTGAGACGTAACCGAAACGGACAACTTTTCTTTCTTCGCCTTTTGTTCCAAAAACAGAAATGGTGTCTTTGGTTTCGTACTCAATCAATTTGCTTTTGAAAACAAAATCGGGATCAACATCGTAATATTTCAACGGTTCATAATGCTGTTTAGGCTCTTGATTAAAGGGCGAATCCGCATCGTTCTTCATTGATTCGTCTTTCTGTTTTCTCTGTTCTTCAATTGAGGCGATATATTTTTGCTGCTCCGGCGTGTATTGCCTTCCGCAAGAAACAAGAAACAAAACGAGCAGCAATAAGATCAAGTCTCGCCAACTTGTCGGTGAAGATTTAGAGGGGCTTTTCATCTTCAACTTTCTTTTTCATATCGTGCAAGTATGTCAGCGCTTGCAGCGGAGTTAAATTATCAACTTCCAGGTCTTTTATTTCATCGCGAAACTTATCGTCTTTAAATTCAAACATGTTGATTTGTGCATCGTCTTTCTGTTTTAGTTTTGCGAGACGTTCTTTTTTAAGTTCGTACGGTGTTAATTCTTTTCCTTCAAGATTAAATAGAATTTCTTTTGCGCGGTCGGTAACAAATTTTGGCAAACCAGCCATTTGCGCCACTTGAATTCCATAACTGTGGTCGGCTCTGCCGGGATTAACTTTGTGGAGGAAAATCACTTTGTCTTCATACTCGCGCACTTCAACTTTATAATTTTTTATTCGCGGAAAAAGATCCGACATTTCATTCAACTCGTGATAATGCGTTGCGAAAAGCGTCTTCGCCGAAATTTCCGAATTCTCATGCAGAAATTCTGTTATCGCCCAGGCGATAGAAATTCCATCAAACGTTGATGTTCCTCTTCCGATCTCGTCAAGAAGAATTAAACTTTTCGCAGTAGCGTTGTTGATGATGTTTGCAGCTTCCTGCATTTCAACAAGGAAGGTACTTTCACCCGCAGAAATATTATCGCTTGCGCCAACGCGGGTAAAAATTCTATCCACTAATCCAATGGTTGCTTCTTTCGCCGGAACGAA
>JAVHOS010000123.1:0-4168 GCA_036170205.1 Ignavibacteriaceae bacterium
ATTATCAATATATAAATTCAAGGCGCAAGAGTGCGGCATTATTTTAAAACGATATTACCCCAAACGTGGAGGGGAACTTGAACAATCTTGATGGATTCGTTTCTCTTCTTATCGCTTCGGCAGAACTAATTTATATAATTTTTCTCTTAGTTGTTGCTCAAAAGAATACTGTTAACAAACTTACAATTACAACTATTGCGGTTTTGTTTGGATACCAATTCTTTGAATTCTTAATCTGTTTTGTTGGATTACAAAACCACATCATAATTTATCTCGCTTTGGCGGATATAACTATTTTACCACCGTTAGGATTGTACACTGTTCTCCTTTACTCCGGCAAACTTCAGCCATATCACAAAAATATTTTTTATCCGGCAATTTTCTTCATCGTTTTATATGCCATCATTATGAACCAGCTTGCCGTTACAAAATGCGCGGTACTTTATGCTTCATACCATTACCCGCTTGGCGCGCTTTACGGAACATTTTATTATTTGCCAATTATCGGTTCCCTGATCATCCTCGATAAAAAATGGGGAACTGAAACAGACCCGAAGAAAAAAGCGCTTACACGATTGCATTTCTTCGGCTACATTTTCACATTTATCCCCTCAATGGTAATAGCCTTGTTTGTTCCAGCCTTTGTTCACGCTGCCGAAAGTCTTCTTTGTAAAATGGCGTTTATTCTTGCCACTTTTTTGTTGCTCTTTACCCGGAAGAATAGAGAGTAACTGTGTCAGAAAAAATTCTAAATCTTTATCTTGTTATAGATAATGGAACCATTGAAGAGTTAAGAGCATGTTCATATGAAACTGATGGGAGCGACGAAGAAAAAATTTCGCTGCTTAAAAAAAATGCCGCAAATGATTTTCATTCCTCCTTTAAATTTGATGCTCCGGTCTCAAACTCCGGTAAAAAAATGAAGTACAATCAATTTTCACGACTTGAAAAACAAGGGAAGCAATTCCTTTTGTTTGAAGAAATATTTCAAAAATTTCAAGTTCCCGATTCCCCTCTTATTTGTCTTACACCGGTTGTTGACGGAAAGATTTTAGGATAGAACTTCGTCAACGGTTTTTAATCTTGTAGATAAATCATTTATCGAAGTCCAACTCGATAGCAGATCTGGTAAATATTCTGCAGAGGAAACAAACGTCCACAAGTAGGCGATAATCGAATAAATATTTCCGGTAGTAAAATTGTCCAGGTCAACGCAAATGTAAAGTACAATCAAAAAAATTATGAGAAGTGAAAAACGCATCACTCCGAAATTTAAAGCGCCCCAGTTGGCAATTTTTTGTTCGCTTCTGGAATAATCGGCATAATATTTTTTTATAAGGATTAAATCGAGCGTAGCATAAATTCGGTAAGCGGACTCTTGCGTCTCGTGCAGGTCTTTTTGAAAATGGATTACCCGGTCGTTGTACAATTTAGTTATGAACACAAGCGGAAGGATAATACACATGCAGGTTAAAGCGATGCGCCAATCAAAAAAGGAAAGAGCAACGATCGCGCCGACAATCGCAATTGATTGTTCAACCAGTTCCGGTACACGGTATTGAAAAAACGTGATATACTCTTTTGATAATTCGGCTCGCCCGGCAATTTTCTCTACGGGAAGATTGGTTTTTATTCCTGTTTCAGCAACTTCGGTAGCAACTTTTGAAAACATCCTCAAATATATTTTCTGATCAACGGATCTACGAAACGAACCTACAACCGAATTGATCAAATAAACAACTACCCATAAGGTTATCGGAATAAGGATAATTCTTTCATAATTTGCTGAAGCTTTATCAATAATAGCATCAATTAGATTCCCGAACAGTGTCGGCTCAACAATCCACGCGAGATTTTCGAGAACAACTAATCCAACGGCGAAAATAATTCCTTTGCGGAACCGGTGAAAGATGTCAAGAATTTTCATTTTACTTCGCTTTTTTGTAGTTCACAAATAAACAACTTTTTTATATTTAAAGTTAGTAATAAAACATTTCTATCAGAATGGGCATTTAGGAGTAATTGATGACAATCTCTCGGTCACTTGATCAGTTAAGTATAAATACACTGCGTTTTCTTGCAGTTGAAGCGATCCAAAAAGCAAACACAGGGCACCCCGGCATGCCGATGGGATGCGCCCCGATAGCGTATGCGCTTTATACAAAATATATGAAATACAATCCGCAAAATCCGATGTGGCTTAACCGCGACCGATTTATTCTTTCAGCGGGACACGGAAGTATGCTGCTTTATGGAATATTGCATCTCAGCGGATACGATATTTCGCTCGACGATCTGAAAAACTTCCGTCAATGGGAAAGCAAAACTCCGGGGCATCCTGAATTCAATCAAAAATTAGGAATTGAAACAACAACAGGACCTCTCGGACAAGGTTTTGCAAATGCGGTCGGAATGGCAATCGCAAAAGCTTATCTCGCATCGATGTTTAATAAAGACGACATAAAAATTCTCAACCATTTTATTTACGGTATTTGCAGCGACGGCGAATTGATGGAAGGAATTTCTCACGAAGCCGCCTCTCTTGCGGGGCATTTGAAACTCGGCAAATTAATTTTCTTTTATGATGATAACGGAATTTCAATCGACGGAAAGACCTCACTCGCTTTTTCGGAAAACATTGAACAACGCTTTGAAGCATACGGCTGGCATGTTGAACACATTTCCGATGTGAACAATCTTTCGCAGATTGAAACCGCGCTGCTCAATGCTCAAATTGATGAAAGACCTTCGCTTATTATTACAAAGACACATATCGGTTTCGGAAGTCCGAACAAACAAGATACTTCTTCTGTACACGGCTCTCCGCTCGGCGATGAAGAAATAAAATTGACAAAGAAAAATTTGGGATGGGAATACGAAGAATCATTCTTTATTCCTGCCGAAGTAAAAAATCATTTTGACGGTTTAAAGAAAATACATCAGCAAGATGAAGAAGAATGGAATAACATTTTTGCCGCATACACAAAGAAATATCCGGCTGAAGCAAAATTATTTCTTGATGTAATGAGCGGTAACTTTGGCGATGAATGGATCTCAAAACTTCCAACTTTTGCAGACGATGGAAAGAAACTTGCAACGCGTCAAGCTTCGGGAAAAACGATCAACGCAATTGCCGCATCACTTCCAACCTTTATCGGAGGCTCGGCGGACTTGGCTCCTTCAAATAATACTTATTTAAATGGCTACCCGGCATTTTCTAAAGACGATCGTTCGGGAAGAAATTTTCATTTCGGAATACGCGAACACGCAATGGCAAGTTTGATGAACGGCATGGCGATGTACGGCGGAGTAATTCCTTTCGGCGGAACATTTTTAGTTTTCTCTGATTATCTTCGCCCGGCAATTCGTCTCGCCTCCCTCTCAAAAATAAAAGTGATTTATGTTTTCACGCATGATACCATTGGACTTGGCGAAGACGGACCAACGCATCAGCCGGTTGAGCATCTTGCTTCACTACGCGCAATTCCGGGATTAGTTGTACTACGTCCCGCAGATGCAAACGAAACCACTTCTGCATGGAAGTTCGCGATTCAACATAAAGGAAGTCCGGTTGCGTTACTGTTAACGCGCCAAGGATTGCCGGTTCTCGATCAAACAAAATATCCTTCATCTGATAATTTATTTAAAGGCGCTTACATTTTAAAAGATGCCGATAAACCGGAGATCATATTGATGGCGAGCGGTTCGGAAGTGCAATTAATTTTGATGGCGGCAGAAAAACTTGAAAGCGAAGGGAAGAAAGTCCGCGTTGTAAGTTTTCCAAGCTGGGAATTATTTGAATTGCAAAGCGAAGAATACAAAAATTCCGTTCTGCCGAAAAAAGTGAAAGCCCGCATAGCTGTTGAAGCTGGCATTGCTCAAGGCTGGCACAAATATACCGGCGATGGCGGGAAAATAATTTCTATTGAAACATACGGCGCCTCTGCTCCCTATGAAATATTGTATGAAAAATATGGCATTACCGTTGAAAACATTTTACGCACTTCAAAATCTTTGTTGATGTGAGCATGTCAAAAGTAAAAAAATTGTTTACCGAAAAAGAATGGGAAGAATGCTGCGGTAGTTTTTGCAAAGACTGCCGCATCGCCAAAGCATACAAAAAAGAATACGGCAAAAAAGAAGGAGAAAAGAAGTTGAAGAAGGATAA
>JAVHOS010000124.1:0-18613 GCA_036170205.1 Ignavibacteriaceae bacterium
GCGATAAAAATCTTTATGAAATTTTGTTAAACGAAACTGATTTCATTCCGCATCCTCTTTTTAGAGTAATTGAAGGAGAAAAAGAAGAATGGGAGATCATCAAAAATTAAATTCCAATTTTGTGGTAAAATAACAACTTGATATTTACGTCTATCCCGGCGCAGGAAAATGGCTGCACGAGCTTGGAGTAATTTTCTCCGATTACTTAAACGGACAAAAAGCCAGAATTAAACTGATGCTTGCTGTAGGGAAAATGAAAAAGCAAAGTGAATTGAAGAAGGTGTTTGAAGGATAGGTTATTTCTCTTGTTAACCTTCAGGGTTTGGTAACCAATTTCTTCCTAAACCTTGAAGGTTATGTTATTGATTAGTTGCGATATACCCCTTCCGTTCTAATCGAACAAAATTATTCCATCACCCGCATAAACCGTGGTTCTTCAAGCGTAAGCATTAAAGAAATTCTGTGCGTGTCGGGCAAGCGGTCGTCTGCCGACATATTAAACCGCGCGAAGGAATAATCGATATTCAGTTTTGGTAATTTTACTCCGGCGCCAAATGTAAATTGTTTTACATCATTATAACCGGCGCGTACGGCAAAAAGATTTTTGTAACTGTATTCCATTCCAACATGCGGATCAAAACTAACGGGACCAATATTAAATTGCGATGCAAAGCGGCGGTTCTCGAAACGGATATCGAGATCAACGGCGGGGAGAATTTTTCCGCCGAAAAACTCAAGCTGGTACGCTGCGCCGACTTTTGCGGTAGGAGTTATCAATTCGTTTCTTCCGGTACTCCACGCAACAAAAGTAGTAGTAACATCTTGAACGTTCGCGCCGAGCATCAAATTTTCCATCGGTGAATAATATGCGCCGATATCAAAGCCAATTCCAAACGCCGAATATTCCGCAATTGAGCGCGAAAGAATTTTTACGTTTGCGCCGAGATAAAGATCATCGGTTACTCTTTTTGCTCCGGTTAAGTAGAATGCCCAATCCTGATTGCTGAATTCGGTGATCAAATCATAATTCAATCTATCGCTATTGATGTCTAAAATTCCATCTCCGTTTGCATCGTACAAAGCTTTTCGTGTATCGGGAATTCCATCAACGCCAAGGCGCATAACGCTAACGCCAAAAGTATAATCTTTTCCGTAAGGAATTGCGACGGCGGCGTAATTGTAATTAACAAGATTTCCGTAACGCTCGTCGTGCATTAAAGCGATCTGCGGATAGTTAAGTTTTGCAAGTCCGGCTGGATTGTAGTACCCGGCGGTAACATCATTTGCAATTGCAACATACGCGCCGCCCATGCCAAGCGGGCGTCCGCCAACTCCTATTGAAAGGAATTCTCCGGCGTATTTGCCAATCACGGTCTGCGATTGTAGTGATGTTAAAATTAGCGGGATCAAGAACAATAATCTCTTAACCATTATTTCTCCAAAAAAGGATGTAAAAATTTGAAACTAAAATTTGCAATTAGCAGATAAAAAACAAGTGAATCCTTTAGGGATGAAAAATTTCTGCACATCTAAAAAACTGCGCTTAAACTGCTTCCGGTTGAGATTCTTTTTCATTTTCCGCCTCCGAAAACATGAAAATCTTTTGCGCAACTAAGTCGGCATTTTTAAAACAATCTCCAACAGAAATCCCGCCGCGGTAATTTCCGCTTAAAAAGATTCCCGGATGGTTCTGTTCAAATTCATCAAAATATTTTTCGTGTTCGATGTAACCGAGATTGTACTGCGGAATTGCTTTGTTCCAGTAACGGTAACTTTTGTGAACCGGCTCGGCAGTAATTTTCATTATCGATTGAAATTCTTCGATGACGGTTTTTAAAATGATTTCTTTATCAAGCTTAAAAATATCGGCGTTGCGTGAGCCGCCGATAAAGAGTGTAAACGATTCCGCTTCTTCCGGCGCGCGGTTTGGAAATAACACCGAACTCCAAATAGCTCCCAGAAAAGATTTCTTTTCTTTTGCGGGAATTAAAAATCCGAATCCATCCAACGGTTTTCCAACATCTTCTTTTTTATATCCGAGATATAAAACCATCACGGGTGGATGATAAATTGCATCGAGATGATTTGCCAAAGTACTGTCGATCTCTTTTAACAGAGAAGAAGTTACATACGCCGGAAGTGTTGAGAGAAGAAGACCGCACTCTATTTTTTTATCGAAGCCAGCGTTGTGATAGGCAACGGTAAATCCATTTTCACTCTTTTTAATTGATCTTATCTCCGCGAACGGCACTACTCGATCACCCAATTTTTTTGCGATCGTTTTGGGGAGGCTTTGCATCCCATTTACGAACGAGAACATCTTTGCGTTCTGTTTTGATTGTTCTTTTCTTTTCTTTCTTTCCCGAATACTGCGAACAGTTCCAACGATTAATCCTCCATATTTTTCTTCAAGTTCATAAAGTTTTGGGAAGGCAGAGGCAACACTTAAGTCTTCAGGATTTCCGGCGTAAACTCCGGCGACAAAAGGATTGATGGCGTAATCGAGAAATTCCTGTCCTAATCTTCGTTTAACAAACTGAGCGATGCTTTGATAGTAACCATCGTTTGAGCGCGAAATAAAAGGCTCCGCGAACAATCGCATTTTTGCTTTTGCGGAAAATAATTTTGTTTTTATAAATGCAGGTGGACTCATTGGCAGCGGGTGTAATTCGCCGTCGCGCAGGATGTATCGTTTATTTCCTTTTTCATTTGCATAAACCATTTCATTGGTTAAACCGATTTCATCTACAACTTCTTTGATAGCGGGAACGGTTTCCAAACCAGAATTTGGTCCGCGGTCAAACATGTAGCCATCTTCTAAAACGCTTTCCATTGCGCCGCCGGCTTCTTTATTTTTTTCGAGAACCGTCACGTCAAATCCTTTTTTATTCAGAAGCCATGCCGCAGCTAACCCCGAAACACCTGCACCAAGAACAACAACCTTTTTATTCATAAAGAAATTTTTCTAAATTGTGTGGAACATAAACTCAAGAGCAAGATAATAATTGAAAAAAAAATAAAATTTTAGTTGAACTACATAAATATTTTTCGGAAGTTAGAGTAAACATTTGAAGTTCTTTTTCAAATTTATTAAATAAATAGTTATTAATTGCACTAAACGTGGTGCAAGAGATTTTCACTTAATCTTGGAAAAAAAATGAAACAAGAACAAAACAACAACCAAGACAGGTGGGTAACTCACTTTGAAAAGTCGGGAGGAATTTCTTCCCCGGGTTTTGAAGAAACGATGCGGTACTTTGAACATTTTACGCGTGAATCGCAATTTGCAAAAATGATCACGCTTGGTTTTTCTCCTCAAGGAAGACCCATACGATCATTGATTGTTTCGAATAACCGCGAATTTACTGCTCCAAAAGCGCGCGACTCAGGCAAACTGATCGTGCTAATTCAAAATGGAATTCATGCCGGCGAAATTGAAGGCAAAGATGCAACGATGCTTTTACTTCGTGAAATTCTTGTTACCAAAGAAAAAGCGCATCTGCTGAAAAATTTAATTCTACTGGTGCTTCCTATCTTTAATGTTGATGGTCACGAACGCACATCCGAATTTAACCGCCCCAATCAAAACGGTCCGACTGAAATGGGATGGCGTACAACTTCGTTAAACTATAATCTGAACCGTGATTTTATGAAAGGCGACTCGCCGGAGATGAAAATCTTTCTTCGCTTTTTTAATGACTGGCTTCCCGATTTTATAATCGACAACCACACAACCGACGGTGCCGACTATCAATACCATATTTCTTACGGTTTGGAAACAAATCAAAACATCCACAAAGAGACCGCCGATTTTCTAAAAGACAAATTTATTCCGCACCTTACAAAAACGGTTGAGGAGAAAGGATTTTTAGTTTGTCCATACCTTGAGTTCAAAGACAACAAATTAGAAAACGGAATTGTTTTAGAGCCGACACTTCCGCGATTCTTATCCGGGTATGCAGCATTGCACAACAGAATTTGTCTGCTTGTTGAAACGCATAGCCTTAAACCATTTGAAAATCGTGTGCGATCCACCAAAGCGATGAACGAAGTGACGCTGGAATATCTTAATGATAATCACCTTACAATTTTGGCGATGAATCTTCGCGCTGATAAAAGCACCGTTGATCTTTATTACGGAACTAACGAACCTTTTCCGATCGGCTTTTCTCTTACCGATGAAAGCGATCCCTTTATGTTCAAAGGATTTAAAACGCTTGAAGAAGAAAGTGAAGTCACCGGTTCAAAGGTTACGCGATATACGAACGAACCAATTGAGTTTGAATTGCCCTTGTTCAACAAAGCCGAGGTGACAGAATTTTGTGACGTTCCCGAAGCCTATCTGATTCCAAGGGAATTGCATTTCGTAATCTATCTTTTAAAACTTCACAAAATTTTTGTTGAACAACTGTTTCAGCCGCATATTCTGCATGTTGAACGGATGCGGTTTAAGAATGTAAAGTTCTTCGATTCTTCTTTTGAAGGACGGCAGATGATCGGCTTCGACTTAATAAAGTGGCGGGAGAAAAAGAGAATTCAAGAAGGTACTTTTGTAGTTAGAGCGAATCAACGCGCGCTCCGCGTGATCGTTAATTTGTTGGAACCAACTGCGCCCGACTCGCTGGCAAAGTGGGGTTTCTTCAATATGTTCTTAGAGCGGAAGGAATATATAGAGCCTTACGCGATGGAACCGATCGCAAAGAAAATGCTGGCTGAAAACGAACGGTACCGGAAAGATTTTTATGCTAAGTTGGAAACCGATGAAGCGTTTAAAAATGATCCGGCTAAACGGCTGGACTTCTTCTATAAGCGTTGTCAGTTTTTCGATAAGAATGAAAAAATTTATCCGATTATAAAATCGTTCGATAAAATAAGAACGAATCGATCGATGGAAGAAAATTATCCGGAATAAAAAGGTATCGTACTGAAATTTGTTTATTCGGAAAGATTTAAGAACAAGGATTAGCGATATATGAAGTAAGATGTTTTTATTTAACTTCGAAAATCAAAAATCGTTAATCCATGTTCTGAGATCAAAATGTTTGGGGTTAGATACAGATGTCTTTAAAAATAAATTAAACCGTTCTCGAATATTTTGCTTTATCTTCTTTCCGTTCAAGGTAACCGTCGAAGTTCATGGCTATGTTGCGGATCAGTAGTCTGCCCATTTCACTTACCGCAATTTTATCATTTTCAATCGATAGCAATTTGTCAGTAATCATTTCTTGCAGATTTGCTAATCCCCAAGCGAAGTATGTTTTAAAATCTATGTTGAATTTCTCTTCAACCGATTTGAAATCAAGTTCAAAATCGCACATCAATTTCATTATTACATAACGTCGAAGCAGATCGTCTTTACTTAGATAATAACCCTTTACAACCGGTAACGATTCGTTATCAAGCGCGGCAAAATATTCTTTTTCCGTTTTTAAGTTTTGCGCGTAAACTCGTTGAAGCTGGCTGATTCCCGTAATGCCGAATGAATATAAATCTGTTCCGGAGCGGGTGCTGTATCCTTGAAAATTCCGGTGAAGTTTTTTTTCTCTCATCGCAACGGCAAGTTCATCATCAGGTTTTGCGAAGTGATCCATTCCTAAAAAAACGTATCCGGCGCCGGTTAGTTTTTCGATCGTCATTTTTAGAATTTCTAATTTCACCTCTGCCGGCGGTAAATCTTCAGGGCGTATTAACGCCATGTGCTTTTTCATCCAAGGTACGTGCGCGTAATTGAAAACCGCAATTCTGTTTGGAGAAATATCAATTATTTTTTCTACCGTTTCTTCAAAAGATTTTAAAGTTTGGAACGGGAGTCCGTAAATTAAATCAAGATTGATGCTGTGATAACCAAGTTCGCGAATCCATGCTACAGTTTGCCGGGTAATATCTTCCGGCTGAACGCGGTTGGTTGCAATTTGTACTTTTTCGTTAAAGTCTTGTACGCCCATGCTGATGCGGTTGAAACCGTTGTTCCGCAAGGCGGCAAGATGTTCTCGTGTCAATCCGCGCGGATCAATTTCACAGCCGTTTTCAGAGTCATCATAAAATTTAAATGATTGATGAATGTATGAAGCGAGATCATTTATTTCATCGGGATTTAAGTGAGTCGGTGTTCCGCCGCCCCAATGCAACTGTGTGACTTTTCGATTTACATTTAGAAAACTTCGGAGCAGATCAATTTCTTTTTTTACATATTTCACGTAATCTTTAATACGGTCGCGGTTGCGGGTGATGATCATGTTGCAACCGCAGAAATAGCAGAGCGTATCGCAGTATGGCAGATGAAAGTAGAGCGAAAGATCGGGAAGATTTTCTCCGTAATTGGTTTTTACAATTTCATCCAGAAACTTTTCCGAAGTGAACGTTTCGTTGAACTGCGGCGCTGTCGGGTAGCTGGTGTACCGCGGACCGGGTTTGTCATATTTTTTAAATTTTGTTAGATCAAAGTTGAACATAATCGCTCCATTTTTTCACCGCAAAGACGCTAAGACGCAAAGTTAAAAATTCAATACTTTGCGTCTAAAGCCATCCACTAAACGGGGAACATTAAAATTTATTAAAAAACCAAGCCGCTTTTCGGCGAGTTTCATATAAGTTAAAAGTTGGGCTTCGTGTACGGGCAAAAGAACTTCAACCGCTTTTAATTCAAGAATGATTTCTTCTGCAACAAGTAAATCAATCCGAAAATCAGCTTCTAGAATTTCACCTTTAAATTTCATCGGAATAGCAACTTGCCGTTCGACAAACAACTTTTTATTTCTTAACTCTTTGAATAAACAGATTTCGTAAACACTTTCTAAAAGTCCTGGACCAAGTTCTCTATGAACTTCAATTGACGAATCAAGAATTATCCTGCTCAAACCATTGAGTTCTTCTCTGTTCATTATCTCTGCGTCTTTGCGTCTTTGCGGTGAATAATTGTGCTTTCCTCTCTCACAATCCGCACCAGCGCTTTTGCATTTTCGGGATTCACATCAGGTAAAATACCATGCCCGAGATTGAAAATGTGTCCGCTTCCTTTTCCGTAAGATTCTAAAACCTTTTTTGCTTCCTCACGGATTTTAGCTTCATCAGCATATAAAACAGTTGGATCAAGATTGCCTTGCAGCGCAACACGTTTGCCGATTTTTTCTCTCACCGATTTCAAATCCATCGTCCAATCAAGACTGATAACATCCGCACCGCATTTGGAAAGTTTTGTTAGTTTATAGTGAACGCCTTTTGCGAAAACAATCACCGGCTCATCTTTTCGTTTAAGTTTGGAGATAATTTTAGAAATATAATTAAGAGAAAATTCCTGGAAATCATCCGGGGCAAGAATTCCGCCCCACGTATCAAAAATTTGCACAGCGTTTGCACCCGCTTCAATCTTGGCTGAAAGATAAACGGCAACAGCTTTAGCAATTTTATCTAAGAGCAAATGAGCAAGCTTCGGATTTCCGTAAAGCAATTTTTTTATTTCAGAAAAGTTTTTCGAACCCCGCCCTTCAACCATATAGGTAAGCAGTGTAAACGGCGAACCGGCAAATCCGATGAGCGGAACTCTTCCTTTTAATTCCCGCTTCGTTAACGAAACGGCATCAAGAACATATTTCAAATCTTTTACCGGGTCAATTTCCTTTAACATTTTAGCATCGTCTTCGTTGCGGATCGGGTGATGAAAGACCGGTCCTTTCCCTTCGTGCATTTCGAGGTGCATTCCCATTGCTTCGGGGATAACGAGAATGTCTGAAAAGATTATTGCAGCATCAACGCCAATAATATCAACCGGTTGAATCGATACCTCGGCGGCGAGTTCCGGAGTTTTGCACATGGTAAGAAAATCGGCTTTCTCACGCACCGCGCGGTATTGTGGTAAATACCTTCCGGCTTGACGCATTATCCAGATTGGTGTGCGCTCAACTTTTTCTTTTTTGCAGGCGCGCAAGAAGAGATCGTTTTTAATTTTCATTTCGGAACTTTCTTTTTTTTAGAACATATCGAATAACTTTTTTTTCTTGCGGGCGCTGCGGATTATGCTGCGTCTGAGGATGCTGTTGCGATTGAGGATGCTGTTGCAGCTTCGGCTGAAACTGCTGTTTAAACTTTTTCTTAGGCAGCGGAATAGTATAAAAATGATCGATACTTGCGATGGCATGGGTAACCGTAAATTTATTCGGAACCACATCAACCCATACTCTGTTTTTTTCAATTGCGTCTTTGGTTGTTGGACCAATTGCCGCAATTTTACTTTTCGCAAAAAATTCTCTGGGTTTGGTTATTTCCATCAACGCTAAAAAATTCTGATAAGTCGATGGACTTGTAAAGAGATACCAATCGATTTTGGAGGTTCTCACTTTTTCAATTATCTCGGCAATCGATTCTTTTTTGGGGATTAGAATATCATAAACAGAAACTGTTTTTACGGTTGCTCCGAATCGCTTCAAACCTTCACGAAACTCATCTCTCCCGATCGCAGAGCGGGGAAGAAGAACAACTTTATTTTCAAGCGGCTCGATAGCGAATAATTTTAATAATCCGAGAGCGCTGAAATCTTCGGGAACAAGATCAACTTTTATCTGATTCTCTGCACAGACGGCTGCGGTTTTTTTACCAACGCAAGCCACTTTAATGTTTTCGTAATCTATTTGGAAATTTTTTTCTTTTACCAATTGAAGAAAATATTTTATAGCATTTGCCGATTGAAAAACCAAATAATCAATTTTGTTTTCGGCAAGAATGGTTTTCAGTTTCTCCTCGGCATCAACCGCAACCACTTCCAAAGCGGGAAAACTTATAAGATGCGCTTCTTTTTTCTTAAAAAAGTTTATGGTTTCTTGAGACTGTTCTTCCGCCCTTGTCAGTACGATCGTTCTGTTCTTAAGGTGGTTTTTCGGTTTTTTTAACCGCTTATTTTGAGGCGGTGGAGCGATACAAAACCGTTCAATATTTTCTATCGCATGGGTGAGAGCAAATTTTTTCGAAATAACGTCAACTCTTGTTTTTGTTTTTTCAATTGCTTCGTTTGTTGTTAAACCAATTGCCGCAACTTTGCTATTCTTAAAAAATTCTCCGGGATTACTTATCTCCAGCAATTCTAAAAAATTCTGATAGATCACCGGACCGGTAAAGAGATACCAATCTATTTGACTGTTTTTAATTTTTTCAATCTCTTCGGCAACGGTTTCCTTTTTAGGGATTTGAATATCATAGACATGAATTGGTTGAACGGTTGCGCCAAGACTTTTCAAATCCTCTGAAAATTCTTCGTTTCCAGCGGCTGAACCGGGAAGAAGAATGTTTTTATTTTCAATCGATTCTTGTGTAAATAATTTCAACAATCCTTTGGCGCCTAAATCATCGGGAAGTAAATCAATCTTTATCTGATTTTCCTTGCAGATCGCTACGGTTTTCTTCCCGAAGCAGGCGACCCTAATCGTTTCATAATTGATTTCAATATTTTTTTCTTTTACCAATTGAAGAAAATATTTAATTGCGTTTCCCGATTGGAAAACCAGGTAATCTATTCTGCCTTCTTCAAGAAGCGTTTGCAGTTGCGCCGAAGCGTCAACCGGAACGATTTCCAGCGAAGGGAAACTGATAAGATTCACTCCGATATTTTTAAAAAAATTAATGGTTTCTTTAGATTGTTCTTCCGCTGTGGTAAGAACGATGGTTTTGTCTTTTAGTTGTTCCATTTTTATTTAAACCTTACTGATTGATATACTTCCTCCAATATTTTTTTTGCGCCTGCTTTTAATAAATCTTTCGCAAGCGATTTCCCAAGTTTTTCCGGCTCCCGTTTTGTTCCTTTAACTTTTTTCCTGAATGTGAGCGAACCGTCTATGGAACTAACGATGGCGTCGAGATAAAGTCCGTTTGATTTTACTTCTGCAAAAGCTCCAATAGGAACCTGGCAGCCCCCTTCCAATTCTTTCAATAAAGCGCGTTCTGCTAACACCGCTTGATACGTTGCTTCATGGTGAAGCGCTTGCAAAAGTTCTTCTGCAAAAATATTGTCTTTATGAATTTCAATTCCCAAAGCGCCTTGCCCAACTGCCGGAAGCATTTCTTCTTTATTGATATAAGAAGAAATATGTTTCTTCAATCCGAGACGTTCAACTCCCGCCCGGGCAAGTATAATTGCATCCCATTTTGATTCCAGAAATTTTTGGATGCGCGTTGGAACGTTTCCGCGAAGCTCAACAATGGTAATGTCGGGACGAAGATGCAGTAACTGCGATCTTCTTCTCAATGAACCTGTTGCAACAACCGCTCCTTCTTTCAAGTTCCAAATGGTTATTCCTTTTTTTCTTGCGATCAAAACATCTTCAACGGCGTGACGTTTGGTAACAGCGGCAAGTTTTAATCCAGCGGGAATTTCTGTCTGCAAATCTTTTAAACTATGAACGGCGATATCAACTTCGCGGTTCAACAAAGCTATTTCAAGCTCTTTGGTGAATAATCCTTTGTCGCCAATCTTTGAGAGAGCGACATCAAGAATTTTATCTCCTTTTGTTTTGATGAGTTTTATTTCGACAGCAATGTGCTTGTGGGCTTTTTCCAATTCACGTTTAATAAACTTTGCCTGCCAGAGAGCAAGGTCGCTTCCGCGTGAACCGATGATAAGTTTTTGTTTCAATTATATTTTCCTGTTAATAAAATTTCTATTTTTTGTTAATTCCCAATATCCCTCTTTATCAGAACCGATTCTCTTAATTTTCCCCGTATTCTTAAGTTTTTCTATTTGTTTCTCTATTGCCCGCGTTGTTATTCCAATTGAATTAGATAATTGTGCAATTGTAATTTGCGGATCGTTACTCATTAATGCAATTATCTTCTCCGAACTTTTCTCCGAACTTTTCTCCGAACTTTTCTCCGAACCCATAACTTTCGATGAAAAAATCTCTACGTGAAATCCGCCAAACACTTCTTTGATTGAGGGTTCCGGTAACTCCGCTTCTTTACATGCATTTATAATTTTGAGAGTACCCCGTCCCCAAGTATCAATAAAACCACCTTTGTAACACACGTCTGCAATTATAGGATTTCTGGGAATCGATGGATGCTGTTTTTTCAAGGATTCCATCGTAAGTCCCGGTGGTAACATTCCTTCATTCCATATGCTAAATTTATTATCGTATATTCGTATTTGAATAGCGGCTCCGAGATAGCTTTTATGCACAAGTGCATTAAGCAGCATTTCACGGATTGCAGCAACCGGATATTCTCCCTTTTCAATTCGCTGTAAGCCACCATACTCTATTGGATTCTTAAAAAATTTCCGGTTCAACTGAGTTAAGACATTTTGAAGTAAGACAAATAAATTTCCTTCTTCAACTGCCTCATACAATAAATCTTCATCATTTTTTCCGAAGCGACCTATTTTTACTAATAGATTAGGATAAAATTTTCCAGGGTCTTTTCCAAATAAAATTAGAGCGGCTCTTTTAAAATTGCCTTTTTCTATAAGTCTTAACTTTTCCAATATCTCGGAAGTTTTAAGTCCGGCTACATCCGGCAACCGGTTTGTTGTCTCACCAATTTTTATAAATCGATTCAAACTTTTTTTATCAATATCATTAAGAGTTGCGCGTTCTTCAATTACATCATCCCAGGTTCTTCCGGATTTTTGAAGTAAAAACTCATTCAGGCTGTTCCCGGTTAATTCCGTGTTTACACTTCCGATACGCTTATAGTATCTTCCCCGCAATGAAATAGCAACAGTTTGCGGTTTTACATCTATTTCGATCAAGTACTTTTCGTTTTCATTTATAAGGTTTACTTCAGAAGTTATTCCAAGATAATTGCGAATTATGTTCGGCAAATCATCCATTAACTTTTTATAATCATGAATACCGGTGATATTACCGACATCATCTTTACCGAGATATAATTTACCACCAGTTGCATTAGCAAAACCGCATATCCATTTAAGATATTCCTCCTTCCAGTTTTGCTTAAACTCTACGCTCTGATTTTCTTTCAATTCTAATTTCCAATTATACGTCAGTATTATTTTTATTTTCAATCCCAAACAGATCGCGAACGAGCGCAATTTTTGCGGCTGATTCCGTTGTGTTGATTCCCTGCCCGGCGGCTTTGCGCAATTCGGTTGTTGGATGATGCAGCAGTTTGTTGATGATCCGCTTGGTTACCAATTCTAATTTTTCTTGATCTTCTTTTGTAAATTTATTTTTGTATCCTTCAACTTCGGAAAGACGGATTTCTTCATAATAATCACGGAGTGATTTTATCGTTGGCGCAATTTCAAGTGAGTTATACCAGCCGAAAAAGTTTATCAACTCTTCCATGATGATGTTTTGCACTTTCGGAATTTCATCCTTCCGCTTTTTCATGTTGTGTTCAACTATAATGTTGAGCGAGTCAATATCATTATAGAAAACGTTATCAATATTTCTTGCGTCGGGATCAATATCGCGCGGAATGGCAATATCCATGAGTACGGTAGAAGTATTGCCGCGCTTTTTCATCATCGTTTTAACTTCTTCTTTTGTTAGAATTAAATTTGGCGATGAGGTAGCGCTAATGATAATATCGAAGTCAGCTAAATGTTCTTTGAATCTTTCAAACGGAAGAATTTGCGCGTCAATTTCGGATGCTATTTGTTCTGCTTTTTCAATGGTTCTATTTGTAATGGAAAGTTTACCAATGTGTTTATCGTGTAAATGCTGCGCTGCAATTTTTCCGGTTTCGCCCATACCGATAACGAGCGCAGATTTTTTGGAAAGATTTGAAAAGATTTTTTCGATCAACTGCACGGCGGCGTAACTAACAGTTATGGCGCCGTCGCTGATCGTTGTTTCTGTTTTTGCCCGCTTACCGACTCTTATTGCCGAGTCGAAAACTCTGTTCACCAAAAAACCGGCAAACTGTTTTTCCTGTGAAAGCTGGAATGATTCTTTTACCTGTCCGAGTACTTGATTATCACCAATAAGCAACGAATCAATTCCCGCAGTAACTTTGAAAAGATGATTGAGCGCGCTGCACGAAAAAAATTTTTGAAAATGTTCGTCGGTTAAATTTGTACTTGATTTTTTTTTGACAAGAAAATTCTCCAAATCCACATAACCGATTTGCGCTTCTTTCGGAATGCCGTACAATTCCGTTCTGTTGCAAGTTGAAATGATAAATCCTTCGGAGAAATATTTTTCTTTAAGTCCATCGATATAATTTTTTATTTCATCGGAACTGAGGTGTACTTCCTCCCTCAGCGAGACCGGTGCGGTGTGATGATTTATTGAGATCGCCAGCAGGTTCATAAAAAATATTTATTTCTGTTCTTCATTTATGTTTAGTCGATGGTCAAAAGTCATTAGTCAATGGTCATTAATAAAATGCGTGAAAACTTTTTGAAAGAAAGTTTGTTACAATGGTTGAAAAAATTGCCAACCCGAAACCGACTATTGAAAAAATGACAACTTTTTTCCCTTGTAATTTCCCGGTGATTTTAGTGGTGATTCCAATTCCGTACATCAGCCAAACCAAAAACGTTGCTACTAACTTCGGATCGAAGTACGAAAAATTTGGAAAAGCTTTTGGCAGCCAAATAACACCAATGGCAATTGCACCGCTGAGCAAAACAAATCCAATAATTGCCGAGTAAAAACTTAACTTTTCTAAAATTTCCAAATTAGGCAAACGCTCGAATATCAAACCGAATTTATTCATCTTTAGTTCTTTATAAAGCATTAAATATAAAAATCCGTACACCGCTGAAATGGTTATTCCCGCATAACCGAGCAAAGCGTGAAGCACATGAACACCGAGCAGATTACTTCGCAAAACTTCTTTCACCTGATACAAATCAATAATAAAAATTGATGAAATAGTTTGAAAGATGAGAGAAATGACAATGATGAAAAGTCCCGTTCCCCGAATATCGGTAACCAATTCCAAAATGAAATAGGAAAAACTTACCGAGAAGGCAAGCACGGTAAAAATCTCAAAAACATTCGTTATCGGCGGATGATTAAAAGCTGTTGTTCTAGCGATCAAATAGAAAGTATGAAAGACAAGCGTTAGAAAAAGAAATAATCTTTTAACGTTTGAGAGCCTTCTTTCGTCTTTCTGAAAATCATAAAGATAGATGGCAAAAGAAGCAAGATAAAATAATGGAAGAAGTATGTTGGAAACGTCAACCGCATTTTTCATAAGAATTTTTCAAAATTTTTTGTTGCAAAGTTATCGAAACTTTGCGCTGTAAACAATGAAAAAATTAGTAAGTTTGTAATCAAAAATACGATTAGCAAAAAGGATTTATAATGAATTATCTTGTATTATTGCGCCATGGAGAGTCACAGTGGAATTTAGAAAACCGCTTTACCGGTTGGGTTGATGTTGATGTTTCCGCTAAAGGAGAAAAAGAAGCCAAAGAAGCCGGGCAATTATTAAAAGAAAAGAATTTTACATTTGATTTTCTCTTCACTTCAGTTCTTAAACGCGCAATTCATACTGCCGAACTTGCCAGCGAAACCGCAGGCTTTTCCAAAATACCCACGGAGCGCGATCAGGCATTAAACGAAAGACATTACGGTGCGTTGCAAGGCTTGAACAAAGCCGAAACCGCAAAAATTTATGGTGATGCGCAAGTTCATATTTGGCGCAGAAGTTATGATGTTCCGCCGCCAAGTGATAAAACGGAATTAAATCCCGACGGTTTTACGGAAAGTTTGAAAGATACTGCTGCGCGAACCATTCCTTATTATCAGCAAAAAATTGAACCGCTTGTAAAAGAAGGAAAAAATGTTTGGATCACTGCACACGGAAACAGTTTACGCTCGCTGGTAATGTATCTTGATAACTTAACTAAAGCGCAAGTGCTTGAGTTAAATATTCCAACCGGAAATCCGTTGGTGTATGAATTTGAAAACGGTAAAATTATATCTAAATATTATTTAAAAAAATAACTTTGCGGCGACGCTTCGACCTCGCTCAGCATGGGAAAAATTATGAATAAAAAATTCTTACACGACTTTCTTTCTGATGATGAACTTCATCAAATAGCTTTAAAGATAAAAGAAAAAGAAGCAACTACAGCCGGAGAGATAGTCGTTTCGGTTAAAGAAAAGAAGCCGTTGCTTCACAGAAGAAAATCGGTTTTTGAACACGCTGTGTCTGAATTCAAAAAGTTGGGAATAAAGAAAACGCGAGACCATACGGGAATTTTGATCTTCATTCTTCTAAAAGAAAGAGAATTTTATATTCTTGCCGATTCCGCTATACACGATAAAGTAGCAGAAAACACGTGGGAATTAGTAAAAGATAAAATGGAAGCGAGTTTCCGCGAGAAAAAATTCTGCGAAGGAATTTTAAACGCAGTTGATGAAGTCGGGACTATTTTATCCGAACATTTTCCACGAAAATCGGACGACACCAATGAACTGCCGGACGAAGTTCACATTTCATGAAAATTCTGGTCGGATCAAAAAATCCCGTTAAGATCGAATCCGTTCGCGAAGCATTTTCATGTTATTTTGATTCGCTTGACGTGAGCGGAGTGGAAGTTGATTCAAAAGTCTCCGCTCAGCCGATCAATCACGAAACATTTACCGGCGCAAAAAATCGCGCCGATGCATTGTTCCTTCTCTCACAAAAAGAAAATCTTCCTATCGATTATTTTGTTGGAATTGAAGGAGGAATAATTGAAGGACACAATCAGTGGTTTGCTCTGGGATGTATTTGCATAAGGAATAACAAGGGCGAAACCAGCTTCGGAACTTCCGCACTTTTTCCGCTTCCATCAATAATTGTAAACGAACTTTTGAACGGAAAAGAATTGGGACACGTGATTGACGAAATTGCCAACGACGAAAACACAAAACAAAAAGGAGGGGCAATCGGATTTTTAACTAACGGAGTGATCACAAGAAAAGAACTTTATAAGCAAGGGATCATTTCCGCGCTGGTTACCTTTCTTCATCCTTCGCTTTATCAAAATAAAACCGGAAAGCAATGAACAAATTAGATCCTCAAACTTGGGTGAAAAATTATTCGGATACGCTGTTGCGGTTTGCTCTGCTGCGCACAAACAATATCGAACATGCAAAGGATTTAGTTCAAGAAACTTTTTTCGCCGGTCTGCGAAACGTTGAAACTTTTAAAGGAGATATTTCAGAAAAAAACTGGCTCTTCTTCATCCTCAAAAATAAAATCATTGATCATTATCGAAAGAAAGCTTCTTCATTAATAGTAGATATTGATGTTCTGTTAGAAAAGTCCACCGACTATTTTGATGAAGCGGGGCATTGGAAAGAATCTGCTTTCCCCAAGAAATGGAGCATTAATTACGATGACACCGTTGAGAAAGAAGAATTTTACGACATACTGAACAAGTGTACGCAAAAACTTTCGGAATTGATCCGGATCGTTTTTACGATGAAATATTTGGATGAAAAGGAATCGGAAGAAATTTGTAAGGAATTGGCACTTACTTCGTCTAACTATTGGGTGATCATTCACCGTGCAAAATTACAAATGCGCAAATGTTTAGAGAAAAATTGGATTTCGATATGATCTTAAAAAATACAATGATTACATGTGAAAGCGCAACGCAGTTCATCTCACAGAAAGAAGAACACCGGCTTACGCTTTCCAGCAGAATTAAATTGTTCATTCATTTAGCCATTTGCAAATTTTGCCGGTTGTTTGAAAAACAGAATAAATTTCTTATCCATCATATAAAACATGCCTCAACCACAGCATCGCTTTCCGAAATTGAGAAAGAAACGCTGCAGGACAAAATAAATTCAGAAATGAAAAAATAATTTTCCTTCCCTTGTAAGGTTTCCTTTTTGTCTCCGTCTTTAATTGTGTAGAAACAAACACAAATAAACAAAACAAAAGGAAACACAATGAACAAACAGCAAAATCAACTTGCAAAACACATCTTTTTAACCGGATCATTCATTGCCGGAAGCGTACTCGGATTAGGTGCAGCCAGCACCACAAATGCAGAAAATCTTTTCGGTTTCAGAAGTCTTGGCTCCGGCGCTGAATTAAGATCTTCGCTTCTTGAATCTTCAACCAACCGTAATTTAGAATTAAAGTGCGGAAGCAAAACAGAATCTTCCGAAACAAAAACTGCCGACGCTAAATGTGGAAGTAAAACTTCTGAAGCAAAAACAAAAGACGCAAAATGCGGAAGCAAAACCGATTCTACAGCAAAAGTATCAGAAACAAAAGCGAAAGACGCTAAGTGCGGAGAAGGAAAATGCGGAAGCAGCAAATCAACTAAAAAACATACTGCTACCACACCTAAAAAGAAATAATGTTTTCACCATTAGAGCTTCCGCATAACCGGAAGCTCTAACTAATTTTGGAATAATAATGATTGATGAAAGAACTGCCAATGTTGGCATTGGATTTAGAAAAGAATTTGCAGAAGAATTTCTTGAGGGAAGGGCTTTGTCTCCGGCTTTTGTGGAAGTCGCTCCTGAAAATTGGATGGGGATCGGCGGTTACTGGAAAAAGATTTTTAAACGTGTAGCCGAAGAACATGAAATTTATTCGCACGGACTTTCGCTTTCTCTCGGCGGACCAGATGAACTTGATTGGGAGTTTCTAAAAAACTTAAAATCATTTTTAAAAGAATATGACATTAAAATTTATTCCGAGCATTTAAGTTTTGCCAAGTGCGATAATGCTCATCTGTATGATCTGTTACCCGTTCCGTTTCGTTGGGATGCGGTTCAGCACATTGCCGAAAGAATTAAATCAGTTCAAGATTTTTTAGAACGAAAAATTGCGATCGAGATTGTTTCTTATTACACACCGGTTGCCGCCGAAATGAGTGAAGTTGATTTTATTAACTCGGTGGTTAAAGAAGCTGATTGCAATTTATTGTTGGACGTAAATAACATTTACGTGAACGGCTTCAACCATAATTATGATGCAAAAGAATTTCTTCAAAAACTTTCACTTGATCCTGTCCAGTATATCCATATGGCGGGACATGAAAAAGTTGCAGACGATCTGATCATTGATACACACGGCGAACCGATCATTCAACCTGTGTACGATCTGTTTGATTACACAATACAAATTCTTCCGCAGCAAGTGCCGGTTCTTTTAGAAAGAGATTTTAATATTCCGGAACTAACGGAACTTCAATTTGAAATGAACCGGTTAGAAAATATTTGCACAAAACATTGGAGGAACGAACTTGTTACTGCGTGAAGAAACTTATCAGCAGCAAAGCAATTTTGCCCATTATTGCAGAACCGGTGAATTTTTACCAATCAAAGGTGTTGATAAAAAACGGATTCATCATTATCCAAGGCTTGTGTTTAATGTAATTGATGATACGCTCCGATCGGCATTTCCGCTTACAGTCGATCTCTTTTCAGAAGAAGAATGGGAAACAACGACGCGAAAATTTTTTGCTTCGCATCGGTGCAATTCTTATTCGGTTTGGAAGATGCCGTTTGAGTTTTATCAATATATACTTTCTTCGGAAGAGGAACTCATAAATAAATTTTCCTTTTTAGATGAGCTGCTTCTTTTTGAATGGACCGAGATTGAAATCCACATGATGGAAGATAAAACGTTTCCGGATGTTTACACAAACGGAGATTTTGAAAACGATGTAATTGAATTTAGTCCCGAGTTCAAAATT
>JAVHOS010000125.1:0-4132 GCA_036170205.1 Ignavibacteriaceae bacterium
TAATTGAATTTTTTTTTGACATTCTTTTTAAATAGTGCTAAGTTTGAGAACAAAATTTTAATAGAAACTTTAATGCTTACAGAATTCGGAAAAATTTTCGCTTTTTTACTGATCGCAATTATGTTCGTAGTTGTATCGGTTTTCATGGCAAAGCTTATCAGACCTGCCAGACCCACCAAAGAAAAACACATGATCTATGAGTGCGGTGAAAATCCGGAAGGAACTCCCTGGGTTAAGTTCAACATCCGGTTTTACGTCGTAGCTCTTATCTTCCTTATTTTTGATGTGGAAGTTGTTTTGTTGGTTCCATGGACAGTGGTTTATCAGCAGTATGGTTTAGCCGGTTATTTTATTGGCGTAATCTTCTTATTCTTTTTAGGTCTTGGGATGGCTTACGAATGGAAGAAGGGGGATCTTGAATGGGCTCGCCCATATCCTCAAAGTTCTAAGATGAAAAATTCAGTGCAAGAAGTTGACGCTTCTTTCCAGATAACCAGTGAAAAGTAAAAAGTGAAATGATATTTCTTTCTACTTGTAACTTTCCGCTTTCTACTCTAATAAGTTTTTAATGAATGCTTTTTATAAATAATCGAGTTTAGAATGGGTCTTTTAGATACAGAATTTAGCGACGACAATATAGTTATTACAAAAGTTGATGACCTTTTAAATTGGGCGCGTTTATCTTCCCTTTGGCAAATGAGCTTCGGACTCGCTTGCTGCGCTATCGAAATGATGGCTACTTCCGCTTCCCATTATGATTTTGACCGTTTTGGCGTTATTCCCCGCCCTTCTCCGCGTCAAGCCGATATTATTATTATCTCCGGAACAGTTACACTCAAAATGGCAACCCGCATTAAAAGACTTTATGAACAAATGCCCGACCCAAAATATATTATTTCGATGGGAAGCTGCTCAAATAGCGGCGGACCATATTGGGAACACGGTTATCATGTATTGAAAGGGGTTGATAGAGTTATTCCCGTTGATGTTTACGTCCCCGGCTGCCCTCCACGTCCGGAAGCTTTGTTGGAAGGACTGTTAACACTTCAAGAAAAAATTAGAAATGAATCATTGGTAAAGAAAGCCGTATGAAATCCTCAGAAGAAATATTTGCGATATTAAAAGAAAAGTTCGGCGATGCCGTTCTTCAACTAAATACAAAATTACCTAAAGAAGCGCTAATTGAAGTTGCACCGTTAAAAATTACCGATATATGCTGGTTTTTAAGAGATAACGATGAATTGCACTTTGATAATCTTATTCTTCTTACCGGTTTAGATGATTATAACGGTGAAAAAGTAAAATTGGAAGACGGTTCAACAGAAACTAAAGGCGGTTCTCTTTCAGTAGTTTATCATTTAGAAAGTATGAAGTTAAAACATAAACTTGTACTTAGAGTTTCTACCGATAGAGATAAGCCTGAAGTGGAAACCGTTTGCAAAGTTTGGGCTTGCGCAGACTGGCATGAACGCGAAGCTTATGATATGTTTGGAATTATTTTCCTCAATCATCCTGATCTACGCAGAATTTTAATGCCCTACGATTGGGAAGCTGGTTATCCCTTAAGAAAAGATTATAAGAACCCGGAATTTTATCACGGAATGAAAGTCCCTTATTGATGCAAGTTAGATTATCTTAGTGTTTCTTAGTGCCCTTCGTGCCTTAGTGGTGAAAAAAAATTACCACTTAGACACTAAGCACACTTAGTCTCACCAAGAAAAATCCGACAGATTAAGATTGAAAAACTGATTACTGAAAATTATGCTAAAAACCGAACAGATGGTCCTAAACATGGGCCCGCAACATCCCTCAACCCATGGAGTTCTAAGATTAGAATTAGAGCTTGAAGGCGAAGTAATTGTAAATGTAAAACCGCATCTCGGCTACTTACACCGCTGCTTTGAAAAACATTGCGAAGCCATGACCTATCCGCAAATTATCCCTTACGTTGACCGATTGGATTACCTCGCTTCTATGAATAATGAAATGGGTTATGCAATTGCCGTTGAAAGACTCCTTGATATTAAAGTTCCGGAAAGAGTTGAGTACATCCGTGTAATAATGGCGGAATTGCAAAGAATTGCTTCACATTTGGTTGCCGTAGGTACGTATGGGATTGATATCGGCGCATTCACTCCTTTTCTTTATTGCTTCCGCGACAGAGAACGTATCCTTACTTTATTTGAAAAAACTTGCGGCGCCAGATTACTATATAATTATATTTGGGTTGGCGGTCTTTCACATGACCTCCCTATCAACTTTGTAAATGAAACAAGAGATTTTTTAAAAGACTTTAAGAAGACAGTCATAGAAGTTAATAATCTTCTTTCTTACAACAAGATCTTTATCGAAAGAACGGCAAATGTTGGAATTCTTCCTGTAGATGCCGCCATCAACTACGGAATTACCGGTCCAAATCTTCGCGCAAGCGGTCTTAAATGGGATATTCGCAAGAATGATCCTTATTCCATATATGATAGATTCGATTTTGAGATTCCGGTTGGAGAAGGATTACACGGAGAAGTTGGCGATTGCTGGGACAGATATTATCTCCGTGTTCAAGAAATGGTTCAGAGCATTAGAATTATAGAGCAAGCGTTAGACCAACTTCCTGAAGGCGAAATCACTTCCGCTTTGCCAAAAAGAATTAAACCTGTTGAAGGTCAACTCTATTCACGTGTTGAAAATCCTAAAGGTGAACTTGGTTTCTTTATCGTTAGTAAAGGACAATTACAGCCGTTCAGAGTAAAAGTTCGTCCACCGTCATTTATTAATCTTAGCGTACTTGGAGAATTGTGCAAAGGGCATCTTATTGCAGATGTTGTTGCAATTCTCGGAAGTATCGATATTGTATTAGGAGAGGTTGATCGATGATATACGATTTTTTTGCAAACTTGTTCGGCAATGATGTAATTGCATCCTTTATATCGGGAGCTTTGCCGTTTGTATTTATTGTTCCCTTCGCTCTCTTTGCAGTCTGGTTGGAAAGAAAAGTCTCCGCTCATATGCAGGATAGACTTGGACCAATGAGAGTTGGTTGGCATGGTTGGTTACAGACTGTTGCCGACATTTTAAAGCTTATCCAAAAAGAAGATATAACCGCAACTGATACAGATAAAAAACTTTTCAATATTGCACCGGTACTTGTATTTATGGGTAGTTACGCGGCGTTTGCGGCTATACCTTTTTCTTCTGCGTACATCGGTTCCGGTATTGATCTTGGAATTCTATACATTGTAGCTGTATCCGGTTTGGTTGTGGCTGGAATTCTAATGGCTGGTTGGGCTTCCAACAATAAATATTCACTCTACGGCGCCGTCCGTTCTGCTGCGCAAGTCGTCAGCTATGAAATCCCAACGGTAATTGTAATTCTTACGGTAGTTGTTGTAGTGGGTTCATTAAACTTAACAAAAATTACTGAATTCCAAACCAGTAGATTTTGGGATTGGATGATCTTCGGCGGCAGCATTGCCGGAATAAAGAAATTGATCCTTCTCCCATTTATGGTTATCGGATTTATTATCCTTTATATTAGTTCACTCGCTGAAACAAATAGAACGCCGTTCGATATTCCTGAAGCTGAATCAGAATTAGTTGGCGGTTATCACACAGAATATTCCGGGATGAAGTTCGCAATGTTCTTTCTTGCCGAATATGCTAACATGTTTGCAGTCTCAGCAGTTGCAGCTTCATTATTTTTCGGCGGGTATCATTCTCCGTTTGGATATTTAGGTAATTTGACCGGATTAACCTGGCTTGTTCCGGTCGAACAATTTTTCTGGTTCACAGCTAAAGGCATTTTCTTCGTCTTTGTTCAAATGTGGTTGAGATGGACGCTTCCCCGTCTCCGTGTTGATCAGTTAATGACTTTGTGCTGGAAATATTTAATTCCCATTGCCTTTGTAAATTTCTTAATTGTTGCATTAATAATGGTTTTATAATTAATGAGAGAATATTTTAATAATATAAAAGATGGATTAGTTACCGTATTTATCGGAATGAAGATAACGTTTCTTCATCTCTTCACTCCATCGGTAACTATACAATATCCAAGCGTAAAAGTTCCGATGGTGGAACGTGTGCGAAACCGCTTATTTGTAAATATGAATGACTGCATCGGCTGCGACCAATG
>JAVHOS010000126.1:0-4109 GCA_036170205.1 Ignavibacteriaceae bacterium
TTTCTTCAGTGCGAGATGAGTTTCCGCCACTGCGAGATGAGATTTCTTCAGTGCGAGATGACTTTCCGCCAGTGCGAGTTTAAAATCCGTCACTGCAAGATTGATTCCCGACGATGAGAGATGAAAATCTGTCACTGCGTTATTGCTTCCCGTTTCTGCAGATGACTTTTATTTTATGGAACCCTCCAATAATGCAGGTATTAATCTCGATGATTTAGAGAGAGTGAGTCCTCCTCTGCGTGTCTCTGCGTTCTTTGCGGTTTAATTCTTTTAACCGCCGAGAAACGCAGAGATTCAAATTATTTACATTTCGCCACTTCACTTACTTTTGAAACGCCAACTTCGTTAAATGCTTCGACTGCGAAGTAATATTGTTGTTCAACGTTCAAAGCGCGTAGTTCTAATTTTGTCACACCATCCGCCCAAACCTGGTAGGTTTGGTAGAGTTTATCTTTTTCAACTCCCCAAAGAACATTGTAACCAACAGCGCCATCAACTTTATTCCAACTGATAAATGCGTTGCGTTCGTCTTTATCTCTTTTTACATCTATGTTTGTCGGAGTAGCCGGAAGATTACCAATTCCCTTTCCAAAAATTCTTATATCGCTTACGGCAAGATTTGGCGTTGGCATATAGACATTTTCATACTTGATAAAACGTGCGGTGACCGGTTTGCGTAATTCAAAGTAACCGTTGGGTCTATCTTGTTTTTCTTTTGAAAGATCAACAATTAATTCCCAATTTTTTCCATCAATCGAAGCAGAGAACTTATACTGTGTGTAAATCCGCGATGTATCGTTATCGAAAATATCGGACTTGTAATCTGCAAAATGGATTTGTACAGCTCGCACTTCGCACTTTTCTTTTAGATCGATGGTAAGCCATTGCCTGGTTTTATTGTTTTGCGCAACCCAAAACGTTCGCGGATTTTCATCCGTTACATTTGCAACTTTAAATGTATCAAGTATTGAAGAAGCTGTTACTTTCTTCTTATAAGAAAGAAGCATCCATCCGGTAAAGAGTTCATCTTTGTTCGTTAGTTTTCTCTTGGGCAGATATTGGGGAAAATCTCCGAAGCGCGTGTTCGCATAAAAAAGATCATCCTTATCAAAGAAGGCGGGAAACATTGCGATGCGCCGTTCAAAATTCCAGTTGATAGCTATCCATGGTGTTCCGGTATTCCAATAATTCCCGTAGTTATCTTCAAAAGTATTCCCGTGTCCGGCGCCGGTCATAAAGCCGCCGGGTTTATAAGAGATGGGATTATTCAGCGCGTATTCAAAAGGTCCCATCGGATCGTTGCCAACGTAAGTACCGTTTGCGTAAACGTTGTATTCAGTTCCCGGTGCGGCATATTGAAGATAATATTTTCCGTTGTGTTCGGTCATCCACGCGCCTTCAATAAACGGTTTAATTGCGGAAGTGTGGTTCGGACCGAATCGTTCCCATCCATGTTGTTCCGGATGAAGGTAAATAAATTTTTTGATCTCTCCTGTGTATATCAATTTTTTTTTGTGGTCAAGTTCGCTTCCGTAAATAGGAAAAACATTTGAAGAGCCCCAATACATAAACCATCGGTCTGTTTCATCATCATGAAAAATTGCAGGGTCCCAAGGACCAATTGTATCCGGTAATAATGGAAGCCATCTATTATAAAACTCAAGTTTTCCCTTTTCAGGTTCGGTTGAAAAGAAAATAGGACGCTGTTGGAATGTTGATTGAAAAAGATAAAGCGTATCGCGCACGGAAAGCGCAGCCGGTGCGCAGATATCTTCCATAGGCCATTTATTTGGTTCAACAAATTTCCAATTTATTAAATCCTTTGAATGCCAGTAGCCGCCTGAAATTGTGACGAATAAATAGTATTCTCCTTTGTGGTTCACAATCACCGGATCGGCGCCGCTGCGGTAAGATATTTTGTCATTTATCTGTTCCCAATTATATTTATAGCCAATATCCATCGGGTTGCAGTACGTCTGCTGGTTAGGCGCTTGAGCAAAAGTTACCGCGGATAGTAAAGCCAACAAAATAATTTTTGTAACGGTTGATGTCTTCATACTACTAACTTTATTAAAATGATTTTGAAAAATACGATTCAAATTATACTTCCGGTAGCAGTTGTAAAATAAATCGTCATTTTAGAGAAGATACTTTACTCGTTTTTAGATAATCCCGAAATTGATTTCTTGCGGCAATCACTTCGTTGTGCGATAAATCAGTATGAATAAATACTAAACGATTCTTTACAAGTTCCTTTTGTACTAATTCTTTTTCTTTAGTTAGCAAGTAAGAAATTTTTAACGAATCGAGATCATTCATAAGCTTTTCTGTTTCTTCAACTGTTCCTCCGTTATCAGTGTAGATGTTTACAAATCTTCCTTTATAATTTTGTATCCAGTTTAGAAATTTATCAGTCCCGGCGTAAAGGGCATCGAATAAAATAACATCGGAAATGTTTTTAGAAATCCCGCCTTGTTCAACTGAATAAGCGATTGCACTGTAGGCGCCGCTGTGTCCGGCTAAAATAATTTTGCCGATCTTTGTTGAGTTTACAATTTTCTTTTTCTTTAAATAGTTTACAACATCTGCGAGTAAATTTTTTACACCATTTTTATCTTCCATTTTTCCGCCAAAAGAATCGGGAGAGTTTTTTGGCCCTTCGGGGAAAACGAACACAGCACTTTTTTTACTTTCAGAAAATTGTTCGATAAGTTTGAACTGAGCGCAAGCGCTATCAATATTATTTCTCCATCCGTGAAAATAGACCACAAAGTTTGTGGTTGCTGTTGTTTTAAATCCCTTCGGTACAAAAATTAAAACGCTGCTGTCGGCGTAATGTTCCTGGTACGAAAACAACTTATTGTGATAAGTATGACCGGCTGCTCGATTTGCATGCGGAAAAGGAGCAGAAGTAAATTGAGGGGTGAAAATCTTGCCGAGATGTTTATATCTTTCGGTTATAGGCTGCGAAAATAATTGGTTTATTGCGGCAATAAGTAAAACAAATGCTAAAAGATATTTAAATTTCAATGTTGATTCTCCTTACCGGCTTATAACTCCGGACATATAACAAATTTGAAATATTAGGAGTAAAACTCTCAATTATTTTACAGAAAACAAAGTCCGTTAGAGTTTTATTTTCTTTTGTTATAACCCGTTTCTCCGTATGGTTGAAGCTTCTCAATCCACAATTCTAAAAATACTTTAAGATCCTCTCCATAGTTATAAATTGGATCTTCTTTCGGTTCAAGGAGATCAACAATTTCAAAAATAAAATTTTCTTCACTGAATTGATTAAAGTCCTTTTGCAATTCGCTGTTAACATGTAATCCGCTTCTCAACTGAAATTTGTAACTATTCGATTTGCCGTGCAGGTTAAGACTGCTTCCGAGAAATATTTTTCCATTCACCAAATTTTTTATTTGATAGACTCCCATCGGCGGCAACGTTTGTTTGTATTGCTTTTTTAATTCTTTTTTATCGACCATAAAATCACTTTATCGATAAAATGGTGTTTAGTTGAGTTTCCAACTCATCTGAAAATTCCTTGTACGTTTCCGGTTGTTTTCTGTTTAAATAAAGGAGAAGCATCCCTAACACCGTGAAGTTTAAAGTGTTTCTTTTCACTGTAGCGACTTTAAAATCAATGATTTTTTCACTTATACAGAATTCCCATTCGGCATTGGTTAATTTATCCAAGAAAGAGGCAATCATTTTTATTGTCGGCTGTTTGTTTGCCAAATCGTTCGTTTTCTCTAAAAAGAAGAGTTCGAATGTTCCCGGGTATTGTATAAAATATTTCACATAGTTTTTTGAAATTCCATTTATCTTTTCAATTCCGCGAGGCAGAAACTCTGTTTCCACTTTAACAAACGTTTCGCATTCTTCTTGAAAATCAAGTACACATTCAAAAATTAAATCTCTTACATCTTTAAAATAGTTGTAGAGTGTGGCGTAAGAATAACCTGTCCGGTCAGCAATATTCCTAACGCTGATACTCTTCAATCCTTCACCTTTTAATATTTCCTTAGTGGCTTGAATGAAATAACCTTTCATTCTCTGCTCTTGAATCTCTTTATTTCCCATAAAACTTCTTTCTATTAACTTAA
>JAVHOS010000127.1:0-4001 GCA_036170205.1 Ignavibacteriaceae bacterium
ACTTCCCTTTGTGTAGGATGAATATTGATAGCTCTTTAATTTCTCCGCACGTTCCACCTTTCTTTTTATTGCACGGCGAATAATTGCGTAGGCGGGATTCTCTTCAGCTAAGATCAGCACTTCGGTTAACTGAAGTGACGAGGGCAGTAATTTTATTTTGACTGTTTCTTTGCTATCGGGAAGAACTTCCGTTGTGTCCGTATGATAACCAATAAAGCTTGTAATAAGTTTTTGTGCAGAAGAAGATGTTTTGATCTCAAAAAAACCTTCTTTGTTTGTAATGCTGCCTTGCGTTGTATTGGCAATTCGCACGTTGGCAAAGATCAAACCTTCACCGGTAACGGCATCAACTACCTTTCCGTGAAGAGAAACTTTAGATTGAGTAAATTCCGTCTCCGAAAAAAGTAACAAGAGAAAAAGTGATGTTCCAATTGCAAATTTCATTTAACCAGTCTTTACTTTGCTGTAAAAAGATTTTTTTAATTATTTTACAAAATAAATCTACCATAAAAATTGCGAAAGTTAAATTTGATGAATGGAAAAATAATAAAAGCGATAGTTTTTGATCTTGGGAACGTTCTTATTCCTTTTGATTATTCCATTGCGGTGAAACGATTGAACACAATAGAAGAGAATCTTGGCGAAACTTTTCTAACATTTTATAAAGCCAATTATGAACTTCATCGTTCTTTTGAGCGGGGAAATTTGTCAAAAGAAGAATTCATTATTAAAATGTTAAACGCTCTTCAAAATAAAATTGATGTGGAAACTTTTTGCAAAATCTATTCTGAAATATTTACCGTGAATGAAAACGTCGCTTCTCTTCTTCCGAAATTAAAACAGCATTACAAATTAGTTTTACTTTCCAACACGAATGCGATCCACAAAAAATATGGCTGGGAACAATATGAGTTCATTAAATATTTTGATAAACTCATCCTTTCGTATGAAGTGAATGCAGTTAAACCGGAAGAGAAAATTTATAAAGCTGTTGAAGCGTTTACCGGGTTACAACCGGAAGAACACGTTTTTATCGATGACATTCTTGAATATGTTAACGGCGCTAAAAAATTGGGGTGGGATGGAATTCAGTTTTTAGGATATGAGAATTTGATCATAGAACTTCAGAGTAGGAATATTCAATTTTAGTGAAAGGGGAAAAATACCCGTCCGTACCTCATACAATCCAGGACGAAAAAAATAACGAATATCGAACAAGCATGCCCGACTCAGTCGGGGAATGAAGAATATCGGAGAGAAAATACATCATCATTCGTTGTTCCTTGTTCAATGTTCGATGTTCAATTTCAAAAATATTGTTCTACCAATTATTACAATCGCACAAATCTAATAGTGGTAATAACTTTATAAAATTAATCCACTCTTAAAATTACCACTCTTCTATTTTTTGTTCTTCCCTCTTCAGTTCTGTTGTCTGCAACTGGATAATCAGGTCCCATCCCTCGAACGGTGAAACGGTTCTTGCTTATTCCTTTCGAAACAAAATAATTCAGAACCGCATTAGCTCTTTTCAACGATAATTTTTTATTATTCGCCGCTGAACCCAAATTATCAGTATGCCCTTCTATTAACCATTTAGAAGTTTTTTCTTCAAACATGGTTTGAGCAATTTTATCCAAATCCGTGTAAGCGCCCGGTAATAAAACCGCACTGCCAACCCCGAATGAAGCTCCCGCGCTCAAAACAACTTCTTTTATAACCGGAACTTCTTTTATTATTTCTACTTTCTTAATCGGGCAGCCTGATTCATCAACTTGTTCATGCTTCGGAGTGTTCGGACATTTATCAAGATAATCCGGTACGCCGTCTCCATCGTTATCAAGCGGACAGCCATATTTATCAACCTGAACTCCAATCGGAGTGTTTGCACATTTATCGAGATAATCCGGAATACCATCGTTATCTGCATCCAACGGACAGCCGAACTCATCCACCAAAACTCCTTTGGGTGTGTTTGCACAGATATCAATGTAATCGGGAATTCCATCATTGTCGGTATCTAACGGGCAGCCTTTTTTATCAACTTTAACTTTTTCTGGTGTGTCTGCACATTTATCTAAATAATCGGGAACTCCGTCTTTGTCGGAGTCGATGGGGCAACCAAATTGATCTACTTTAATTCTGCTTGGCGTATTCGGGCATAAATCTTTTGAATCAACAATTCCGTCTTCATCGGAATCTTTCTCGCCAAAAAAGGAAAACGAAAATCCCATTGCGCCTACAAGCATTGCATCTTTGCTTGTTCCATAAAGTTTATCGTCAAAATAATCATTCGGGCTTAGTTGAATTCCTCCGCTGAAGTTCATCGTTAAATTATCTGTTAAAAGGATTCGCATTCCAAACTCAGCGTTATAATCGAGCTCGTTTCGTTTATAAACATTTGCAGCGCTGTTCGGAAGTGCTTTGCCGTCATCGCCTTTTGGACTAAACCATGTATATGTTGCACCGGCAAAAACATAAGGGAAAACCGCTTCGCCCAACGAAAGCGTATATACCACTCCACCGCCTGCTAATTTTATATCTGTCCGATATTCATAAGGTATTGCTGTTTTGTCTTTTCCTTTTAAATAACCGGCACCGCCGTAAACACGGAATCCAAAAGAACTTTTTGAGTAGGTTGGAAGAAAATATTCGATCATTCCGCGGCCCAAATAGTCGAGAGAAAAATCTTTATAATCTGTTAATCCGTATGTCGCGCCACCTTCCATCGTAAACACAAGCGTTCCGGTAAACGGATGATAAACTTTCTTCTGCAAAGATTGCGAATAAAACGTTTGGTTTAATCCTACTAAGATTACCAAGAGAAAAAATATTTTACGCAACATACGTTCTCCTAAATGACAACTTAAAAACCTCTTTTTAGAACTTTCTCAAGATCAGCTTGAATCATTACTTTAACCAAATCTTCAAACTTCGTCTTGGCTTTCCAGCCTAACACTTTTTCAGCCTTCGCCGGATCACCGATGAGCAAATCAACTTCTGTTGGGCGGTAATAATTGGGATCAACATTGACGAGAGTTTGTCCGATCTTTAAATCATTTGTTAATTGATATTGGAATTTTTGTGTATCTGTTCCAACAAGTTTTACGGCTTTTGAAAGATCAATTTTGCTGATAATTCCTTTTTCATTTTCTGCTTCACCTTGCCAATTCAACTCAATGCCAAGTTCACGGAAAGTATATTCAACAAATTCTTTTATTGTGTGAGTCTCACCGGTTGCAAGAACAAAATCTTCAGCTTTATCGTGATTTAAGATTCTCCACATTCCTTCGCAATATTCGGGGGCAAAACCCCAATCTCGTTTTGAATGAATATTACCAAGTGAAAGCGATTGTTGAAGACCGGCAACAATGCGAGAGGCAGCACGGGTAATTTTTCTTGTTACAAAAGTTTCTCCGCGTCGGGGCGACTCATGGTTAAACAAAATTCCGTTACAAGCAAAAAGATTATATGCTTCGCGGTAATTTACAATTATCCAATAACCGTAAAGTTTGGCAACACCGTAAGGAGAACGGGGATAGAATGGAGTTTTTTCTGATTGCGGAACTTCCTGCACTTTCCCATACAACTCGCTTGTTGATGCTTGATAAAATCTAACTTCACGCAAACCGACTTCACGAATTGCATCTAAAAATCTTAACGTGCCAAGCGCATCAACTTGCCCTGTATAATCCGGTATTTCAAAAGACACTTTAACGTGACTCTGCGCCGCCAAATTATAAATTTCGTCCGGTTCAATTTGTTCTAATAAACGATTAAGATTACTCGTATCAACTAAATCTCCGTAATGAAGAAATAATTGTTTGTTCATTATCTCGCGGTTGTTGTAAAGATGGTCAATCCTTCCGGTGTTAAATGAGCTGCTTCTGCGAATTATTCCGTGAACTTCGTAACCTTTTTCCAGAAGAATTTCAGTTAAGTAACTTCCGTCTTGTCCGGTAATTCCAGTTATAAGAGCTTTTTTTGCCATTTCTAATTCC
>JAVHOS010000128.1:0-17904 GCA_036170205.1 Ignavibacteriaceae bacterium
ACTTCGCAGTTCACCAACTGCTTGCAGTTTATAACTTTTCCATTTTTTTATACTATTATCAAATTCAGCTGTACCGGCATAAATAGTCTGGTCTATTCCCCAAAAGCCAACCGCCACCATAAAATGGTCATCACCGGTTACATCGTTTCTTGGTGCAATAGAAATATCACCATCAATCCAATTTCCAACATTATCCTTATAACCAGGCTTTGCATTAATATTATCTTCCCATATAGTGCCGTTCCAATGTCTTCCCCACCTACTTTCGTAAGGTGGTTTTCCGTCTTCGATTGTTCCTAATACATAAGCATCATTATCAGAAAACGCCCACACACCGCCAACTGTCGATGGCCACCATGCAACGGTATCAATACTCCATGTAAAGTTACGGTTTCCGGCAGGGTAAGTGCATGTAGTGGGTTTTTCATCAGGTGGTTGTGTGGGCTCTTTTTTACAGCCAAGATTTAGCAGTAGAGAACTTATCAACACAAAAGAAAAAAGATACTTTTTCAGAAAAGAAGTAATCACCAAATTCGCTCCGTTTATTTTTTAATTTTTACCATAACAATAATAAGAAACGAGTAAGATAACCAAGGTGTTTCTAAAATATTTTTAAGACACACTTTTTAATCCTACTCGTTTATCGATCGAGTAAAATGTAACAAGAACAAGAGTATTACTTCATCAAAATAAACTTCTTCGTCTGTACAAAACTCCCTGCTCTTAATTGATAAAAGTACACTCCGCTCGATAATTCGTAATTCCTAATTCCTAATTCGTAATTATGAAATCCAGCTTGCTGTTCTTCATTCACTAAGGTTGCCACTTCATTGCCAAGTATATCAAATACTTTTAAAGTTACAAAACTGCCGACTGCCAATTGCCAACTAATTACTGTACTTGGATTAAACGGGTTGGGATAATTTTGATTGAGTGCGAATGAAGAGATGATATTTTTTTCATCAACACTGTTCGGAGTAAAAGGAATGGCTTTGCAATATACGGGAGAAAGTCCGCTACTAACGTTTGATGCAATTGAAATATAACAATCATCGTACGCGCCTTGGTTAGGCGCAAGGTTTTGAACATAATAAATAGGAATTATTTTTTTCTCTCCGGGTTTGATTGTAAAAGTTCCTGGTAAAATCATAACAGAAAAATTTGGATTTGAAGATTGAACTTGAGAGATAACTAAATCTTCCGTTCCCGAATTAACAATTACAAAAGCAGATAATTTTGATGTACCGACAGCAACGGAATCGAGATTAATAATTGTTGGCGCCACGGTTGCAGCTATAGTCTGCGGCAGATAACCATTCTTTACTGTTGTTCTTCCAAGAACATTTCCATTTTCAGAGACAGCTTCGAGCAGCACGGAATCAGCGTTAAAGACGGTTACACGTCCGTATGCATTTCCAAATTCCGATTCGGGAAGGTTTGAAGTATGCCCGCCGCTATTAAAGACAAATACTCCAAACCGTTCCATCAACGAAACGAATCCCATGTTTTTTATATCGAGCGGTCCAGCCATCATTTCGGGGATCATAGAATTTTTTCCGTTATCAACACCGGAAGTGTGTGTATCGCCGGAAAGAAAAATTACGTTGGTAATTTTATTTTCATCAATCGCTTTTAATAAGCGCAAAACATCTTTTGGAAAACCTGCCCATTTATCCGAAAGTTCAAACGCAATATCTTTAATGTTGAACATACCATAGAGAGTCGGAATCTCCTGGTACTTTGGCTCTTTTTGCAGCAGCATCGCTAACTCAATTGCAGAACGCATCCCGGGATTGAACGGTGTGCCGGACGAAATAAATTTCCAATCGGCGGTTGAATTCTTCAATCCATTTATCAACCAATCCATTTGTTCATCGCCAAGAATAGAGTGTGTGGAATCGGGAGAGAAGTAAATTGAGTCTCCGGCAGTTTTAAATCCTAAAAGATTCGGCTCTCTCTGCGAACGGTTATCCGTCATAAACACATCTGCGTTGCCGTAAGAAAATTTTTGCCACATCCCTTTTTGAATATTTGCAAGAAGATAATGGGGAAACATTTTGTTATATCCGATCAACATATTGCGCGCGGCTTGTAAATAAAGGAGAGAACCGTCCACGTTATTTCCCGCCATATCGTGGTCATCGTAGGTATAAGCGTAAGGAGTTTTTCTAATTAACTGCCATGAAGGATGGGTAAAAGCATAACGTGAACGAAAACTTTCTTTTACAAGATCGTCATCTAAAGAAAAAGGCGATGCGGTTGTATCGGGATAACCCCAATCCCCTTCCTGAAGAAAGAATACCGGATTTTCATCTGCTATTTTATTGAAGATCGTTCCCGCTTGCCCCTGCTTCTGGCACGAGCCGAATGCAAATTTGAATTGAGATTTTTCCCCATCAACCGGAAAGGTGGTAAAATATCTTTCAACGGAATCATCGGCTGCAGAATTGTTGATAAAGACTTTGTAGAAATATTTTGTTTTGGGTTGTAAACCGGAGACGGAAGTTAAACAGAAAAAATCGGAATCGCTTTTTGCAGAAACTGAATTTGTGAAAACCGGATTTAAAAATGATGCGGAAACATCCAATCCGATTTTAACCTCCGCCTCTTGATCAACCCGAACAACGAAGCTTGCAGAGGAAGAAGTTACTCCGCCTGCAATGGGAGGATTAGCAATTTTCTGTGCTTGAACAACTTCTAAAACGAACAATAAAAAGACGGAAATCACTTTAACAAAGTTCATCGAGTTCTCCTTTTCTTCAATAAAATCTCTACCTAATTTGATTAAAATTTTAAGCATTTGCAAAATCACACTTTCGTGTGATCTTGATTTATTGGTAAATAAAAAACTATTATTTATCTTTGGTCAAATAATAATAAGCCAGACGTTGAAAAAAGTAACCAATATATTTCTAAAAATCTTTTTGGCTAAGCATAAACTAATTTGCATTGGTTTCTTTTTAATTTTTCTTTTAAGCCCAAAATTAATTGGCGAAGAATCTCTCGTATCAGAAAAACCTATCATCCTTCAGTTAAAATGGAAACACCAATTCCAGTTTGCCGGATATTATGCGGCTGAATTAAAGGGGTATTATAAAGCCGAAGGATTGAATGTTAAAATACTTCAAGGCAGCGCCAATACAAACGTAATTGATGAAGTGCTTTCAGGCAGAGCGCAGTTTGGAATTGGTGTGCCGGATATTTTGTTAGAAAAAATGAAGGGTAAACCAATTGTGTTACTCGCATCAATTTTTCAACACTCTCCAGCGATTATCATTTCGAACGAAAATAAAAAAATTAGAACTCCCACGGACTTGATCGGAAAAAGATTGGCGGTTGTAGAAAAAAACGGTGAGGCGCAAATAAAAGCTATTTTATTAAAGGAAGGAATTCCCTTAGATTCGGTAACTTTTTTGCATCGCTCCGGTTCTTTAAGCGAATTATCATCTTCGGAAGTTGATGCGCTTGAAGCCTATGTAACGCTGGCTCCCTATCTTCTAAAACTAAAAGGAATAACTCCTTCAATTATTAGACCCGAAACATACGGCGTAGATTTTTACGGCGATCTTCTTTTTACTTCAGATGATGAGGTGGAAGAAAATCCCGAACCGGTTGAGGCGTTCAGAAGAGCCTCTATTAAAGGCTGGGAATACGCATTAAATAATCCGGGAGAAATAATTGATTACATCCTTACGTTTAAAAACCTTGATACGGCAGTAACCCGCGATTTCCTGTTAAACGAAAGCCATGAAATAAAAAAGTTAATCGTACCCGGTTTTGTTGAAATCGGCCATAATAATTTGGGGCGCTGGCAAGCTATAGCGGAAACTTTTAATTTTCTTGGAATGCACAAAGGTGAATATTCGTTGGAAGGATTTTTCTACGCTTCGAAATTATCGTTAGAAAAAAAGTGGATCAGAATAGTTGTAATCATCGTCTCATTGGTCTTCTTCGTAATCCTATTAATTTCTTTTTGGGTTTATCAACTAAAACGGATTGTAAATAAACGGACGCAAGAATTAACCAATGAAATTCAACAAAGGGAAAAATCGGAAGAACTTGTAAAAGAAAAAGAATCGAGTCTTCGCGCTATTTATGACAGTTCTCTCCAGATTCATTTGCTCTTAAACAAAAACGGTGAGATTTTATCTTACAACAAGAGAGCTAAGGAATTTGCAAAGAGCATTTTTATAAAAGATGTTAATCTAACGGGATTAACTTTGTCCGATTTTTTACCTTCCAAAAATATTGAAACCTATAAAGAGCATTTCGTTCGATGTTTAAACGGCGAACGATTTCATTTTGAACAACTTATCCATTGGAATAATTTAGAGCCAATATGGTTTGAACTATTATACATGCCGGTCTTCGATTCCACAGGTGAATTGATGGGCATTTCGCTCAACGCCATGGATATTACTACAAAGAAAAAAACAGAACAGATCCAAAATGCATTGTACCAAATTTCAGAAGCGGTTAATTCTTCAGATAACATTAATGTGTTGTACAAAAGAATCCACGACATTTTAAGGGGGTTAATGCCGGTTGATAATATCTATATTTGTTTATATGATGAAAAAAAAGATATGGTTCAATTCCCCTATTTTGTAGATGAATTCGACTCGCAGCCCGAAGCCGAACCCTTTGCAAATTTTGAAAAAAGTTTAACTGCTTATGTTATGAAAACAGGTAAAGCAGTTTTAGCGAATGAAAAAGTTGACAATCTTTTGCAAAAACAAGGGGTAATAGAATTAGTCGGAGAACCGACAAAAATCTGGCTTGGCGTTCCTTTAAGAATTGATGAAATTGTAATTGGTGTGATCGTTTTGCAAGATTATCATAACGAACAAACATACGGAGAACCGGAGAAACAGATACTTACCTTCGTTTCCGAACAAATTGCTTTCGCAATCGACAAAAAGAAAAAGGACCAGGAGTTAAAACAATTCGCTGAAGAATTAAAAACTCTAAACGCAAATAAAGATAAACTCTTTTCAATTGTTGCGCATGATCTGCGTAGTCCTTTCTTTGCGCTGCTCGGGCTCGGCGAAATTTTAACCAATGAGTTTGATTCTTTGAGCATGGAAGAAATTAAAAAATTTATATCCGAGTTATATAATTCGATAAATGTTCAGTACAAATTCTTAGAAAATTTATTGGAGTGGTCGAGGCTGCAACTTGGGAAAATAGAATTTAGCCCTGCCGAAGTTAATTTACACCATACGGTAGTAGTTGTTTTTAACCGGTTAACCGCTCTTGCAGTTAGAAAAAATATTCAACTAATAAATGAAGTTGACGATAATGTAATGGTTTACTCGGACGAAAACGTTCTTCAATCAATTCTCCACAACCTGGTTACAAACAGTATAAAATTCACAAATGAAACTGGAGAAATTAAAGTTTCATCAAAACAAGAAGATTCGTTTATTCATATCAGCGTAAAAGATAACGGAGTGGGAATACCAAAAGAAAACGCTGCAAAACTTTTTGCGCTTGATCAACAACATTCAACACGGGGAACCGCTAACGAGCGCGGAACGGGATTGGGTTTACTTATCTGCAAAGAATTAGTAGAAAAACACGGCGGCAAAATTTTTGTTGAAAGCGAGGTTGGGGTAGGAACAACTTTCACATTCAGCATTCCCGTTTATCAGAAATAAAATCACTCTTCTCCCCACTCTAAAATTTCCACCTTCACTTCCTTCAAACCATCGTTTATCATATCAATTTCTTTGGCGGCGCCAAATGAAAGATCGATTGAACGGTTGTTGGTGTTTGGCTTTCTATCATTGATTCTCACGATAACGGATTTTTGATTTTTCAAATTAGTAACACGGCAAATTGTATTGAATGGATATGAGATGTGCGCAGCGGTTAGATCGTTCATATCGAATATTTCACCATTGGCTGTTTTCTTTCCGTTAAATTCATCAGCATAATAAGAAGCGGTTTCGATTGAACTTTCAAGTACTTCAACCTTATTATAATTTCGTACGGAATTCGTCCTGCTGGAACTTTCTTTTGCCGAAGGCGATAATACAACCGTTTTACTTTCTTTTACATAACGAAGCGTTGGCGCGCATGAAGCAAGGAGGAAAGAGCATCCAAGAAAAATTAATTTCTTCATTTGCTCGAAGAGTATCTAATAATTTCCACTTTTTCGAGAGTGATTAAGCCGCCCGATTTAGTTGATTCAAAAAGTTGATCCAATTTTATTTTAAAGGATTCTATCTTCTCAAGCGTATCAACTATTTCAATAACAATAGGAAGATCTTCAGACAAGCGAAGAATTTTTGCGGTATGAATACGGCTATCCTTTCCGAAACCCATTATCCCCTTGGTAACTGTGGCTCCGGCTAATCCGAACGCTTTCGCTTCGAGCACAATTTTTTCGTAGAGAGGAATTACTCCGGCTTTATCGCTTTCGCCGATGAATATTCTAATTAATTTTGCTTCACCTTCGAGATGCATAACAGACTCCTTATCTGCTTAAAACATAGGCTAAATAAATGCCAACTATCGAGACAAAAACACTTGCAAGAATGTAAACCGACGCTAAAAGAAATTCCGAATCGAGAAAAAGTTTTATTGATTCGAAACTAAACGTTGAAAATGTAGTAAAACCGCCGCAGAAACCGATCGTTAAAAAAAGTTTTACCGGTTGACTTAAAAGTTCTCGTTCATCAAAATAGAAAATGATAACTCCAAGAATAAAACTCCCGATGATATTGATAAACAACGTTCCGAACGGGAAAAAAGAAGGAAGGGATTTATGAACAACGTTTCCGAACCAATAACGTGCAGCTCCCCCAAGCGCGGCGCCAAGCGAAACAAAGAGATAGTTCATTGTTATCTTAAAAATTATATCGGACGAATGTATTCAAGCCGGATAGCGCGGTCTGCTGAAGCTGCGCTCCATTTTTTATTATTGAGCAAGTCACGAAGATCGAAACCCAATGTTAACCCTTCGCCAACCGACCAGCGAATACCAAGATTCAAGTAGCCGTTTCCTTTTCCATAAAATCGTGCTGCGTTATCGTTAAAAGCAAAATCATATTCTAACACAGCGGAAATCTTTTTACCGATAGTTTTTTCAGCGCCGATCATCAGATTAAGAAAATTATCTCCGTCTTTACTTTCAAGCGAGTAGTTAACAGCGCTGCTTAAACTTAAGTAACCGAGGAACTGAAAATTCTTTGAACCGCTTATAAAAAAACCGGGAGATTTTATTCCATAGCGGTTAGTTGAATCGAAAAATTCACCTTTACCCTGTGAATCAAATCCTATCGTTAACGAAGGATAGGTGAGTGATTCCCCCGAAACACGGAAGCGTAAATTTACACCGGGATATTTGTACCATTTAGGCGAGCCGGAGCCGATAATATTTGCTCCGCCGTAAGAAATTCCGAAAGAAACATCCTGAAAAACTCCAACTTCCATTCTACCAACAACAATCCCGTCCGGTAAAATATCATTTGAGACTCCAACAGAACCTTTTTCTAAAATACCGGACGACGGCATGTCAACTAAATAGCGGTATTCTTGTTTTGCATCTTCGCCGGCTGTTCCTTGTCCGAACATGGTAACTGAATAAAAAAGTAAACTAAGCGATAATGATAAAAGATGTTTCATTTATTTCTCAACAATTATTTTGAATTTCTTTGTTTAAATATAGTAAAAAGTACAAAGTTAAAAGTATAAAGTTGAAAGGAAAAGAAAACTTGCTTGGATACCGCTAAGATTGAATTTAACATCCTCAAGCAACATTAGGAAGAATTCTTATTTCAAATTCTGTGGGAAGCAGAGAAAATTTTGATTTTGCTCGAATCACCACTATTCCCGGTTCACTTTTTGCGCGGATAACAAGCGTTCCTTTGTCAGCGTCAAGTTCAACTATTTCAATCAGTTCTTTCCCTTGTACAATTGAAAAATTTGTATAGCATTTTCTGAACGGAGCTCTCATTCCGAAACTATTCACGGGAACAGCCGTCAATTCAATGTTTGCATCGGAGTTCAAATAAAGCACCCGTGAAGAAATTTTATATTCAACTTCGTAGATCGAAAAAATATATTGATGCGCAAAGAGCGCAAGCAAACTTACAAGGACTATGGCGGTGAAATAGATTTCAACTTTAAACATAGTTAAAAATGGAGTTCTTTTTTCAATTTTAATACTCTGTTTTTTGCGGCAACAATTATTGAATAAATTATCTCGTCGGGAACACCGTCACTATGCCCCGATTGGAGCCTCAAATCACACTGATCGTTCACATAGTCAATCGCAATAAATTTATACTGCGGAGTGATGACGATTTCGGTTGAAAAAAAATCGAGCTCTATTGTGTTGTAAATTGTCCGTGTAATTTGAAAGAGTTTTTTCAATTTATACATTTCTATTTCTTCGGCAGTTAAAATCTGATAACGATGAGTGAGATCATCCCACCAAACCGGAATAATTTTTCCAAACGCATAAAACACTCTAAACCATGCCCGTTTTCCATCCAGATAAGCGGGATAAATTTTTTCCTGTAAAAGGTATTTATCTTCGTGGTTAAATTTCCTTTCATGCAAAACATCGTGCAGAGATTCTGCTCCGGTAACAACGCCAATTCCGCCGCCGGTAGTATTGCAAGGCTTAATAATAAAGGGTCGCCCGAGAATTGCAAGGTGACTTAGCGAAATAAATAATTCTTCTCTTTCTTTTACCGGCGGTATGATAATGGAATAAGGAACATTCAACCCGGCAGTAATAAACTCCAGGTGCATTGTAGCTTTATCTATTGCGTGGAGAACTTTTTTGTAGGGGTTGAAGATGTGCGTTTTCCGCTTCATCAAAAAATTTCCGAGCGCTTCAAATGATTCTTCAACATCCCAGCCTCTATCAAAATAAAAATTAAAATGGAGATTCTTCTCCTTAATTCTTTTTTTTACTTCTTCAATATTGTTAGGTCCAATAATAAATGTTGATAAATTATTGGCGTGAAAAACCTCTTCGAACTTATGGATAAAATCTTCGTCAAATTCCCAGACATAGGCGAACCCGATGTCAAATTTTTCAATCATTTTTATGTATCTTTACCGTGAAAATTTTGATTCTAAAATAATTTATAACCAAGATAAAAAAAATTCCGTTCAGGATGAAGAGTTGTTTGAATGAACGGATTCACCCAAAGACACAATCAATTTTAATTTAAAGAATAATTAATGCGAATAGTTTTTTTTACATTTTTAGTCCTCGGACTTTTCGGCTGTACATCTTCAATTAAAACCGGTAAGGATAACGATAACAACGGCAAACGAGAAGCAATATCATTAAAAACAGATGTTAAACGAAGAGCGCTCGATCTTTTTCTAAACGGCGCCAATGCAGATGCAAAAGGCGATTATGCTTCGGCAATTCTTGAATACCAGGAAGCCGCACAAATAGATCCTTCCGGTGGAATTTATTATGCTATTGCCAAAGATTATTTTTTCTTGAACAAACTTTCGTTTGCACTCCAGAATATTTCAAAAGCTGCTGCGTTTGAACCGGGAAATGTTGAATACTTGCTTCTGCAAGAAGAAATTTTTTCGGCGGCAAAACAGAATGATGATGCAATTACAATTCTGGGAAAAATTATCTCGATCGACTCAACTAATATCAACGCCTTTTATAAACTCGCGCGGTTATACGAGCCGAATAAACCCACGCAGGCAATAGAGGTTTATCAGAAAATTACAAAACTTATAGGTAATGATTGGAGCGTGCTTACCCGTGTTGCCGATCTGTATGAACGCTTAGGAGACAACGCCAAAGCGGTTGAAACGCTGGAATCTCTTTCCGAAATTGATCCGGCGAATAAAGAGCTGCAAAAAGTTATTGTGGATTTTTATATCCGGAATAAGAATTACGAGAAAGCGCTCTTACAAGTTGATGATGTGCTGCGCGCTTACCCCGAAGATCTTGAAGCGCGTGAAACCAAAGCGCGGATTTATGTTCTGCAGGATAGTTTAGCTAAAGCTTCAAAAGAATATCAGTTTATTCTTGAACAAAAAAATGTTCCGCTTGAAACAAAAATAAGTATCGGAGCTAGTTATTTTCAAAATTCATTTAAAGATTCTACGTTGTTACCGATAGCAAAAAAACTTTTCTTAACTATTGATAAAGACACAACCGATTGGCAGGTAAAATTACATCTCGGAGCAATTGCAACGGTTGAAAAAAATGATTCCCTCGCAACTTCTTATTATAATCTTGTGATAGAATTGGCGCCATGGCATCCCGAAGGCTGGATCAGGCTTGGCGGACTCTACTTCGATAATAAAAAATACAACGAGACCGTAAAAGTACTTTCTACTGCAATTACAAAATTCCCTGAAGATTTTACGATCAATCTTTTACTTGGCGTTTCGTTTGCTCAACTTGATAAACATGACAGCGCAAAAGTTTATTTGAGCAAAGCTGTAGAACTAAATGGAAACGACATCAACGCCCTTACTTCATACGGTTACACGTTAAGTCAATTAAAAGAAAACGAACAAGCGATCTTCTATATTAACAAAGCGATAAAACTTGATCCGGGAAATGTTGATCTGCTCGGAACGCTTGGATTAATCTACGATGGACAAGAATCATGGGCGGAGTGTGACAGCGTTTATTCTCTTGCGCTAAAAAACAGTTCAACTAATGCACTTATAAATAACAACTATGCTTATTCACTTTCAAAACGAGCGGTAAGGTTGAATGAGGCTCTATCAATGGCGAAAATCGCAATCACAGCCGAGCCGAAAAATTCTTCATATCTTGATACCATCGGATGGGTCTATTTTCAACTTGGCGAATATGACAGCGCAAAAAAATATATCGGAGAAGCTTTGAAAGTGGGAGGAGAGAAAGCTGTTATCCTCGATCACTTTGGAGATGTACTGTTCAAACTCGGGAAGAAAGACGAAGCTGTTGCAAATTGGAAGAAAGCTTTTGAGCTTGATAATAGTGTTGGAGGATTGCAATCAAAAATTGAAAGAGGCGCACTTTGAAAATAAAATTCTTCTTGCTTACATTTGTTTTGGCTTCAATTTTAGTTTCGTTTTTTAACGGCTGTTCATCTACCACCACTTCTGAAGAAGTTGAAATTTTACCGGCAGACCGGTTAGTAAAAAAACTTGAGGCAAACAGAAGAAAAATCCGCTCATTCGAGGGAAGCGGAACGCTCACAATTAAAACACCGGACTTTAACAACTCCGCATCGTTTAATGTGGTGATGATAAAACCTGACTCAATTTACCTGACCATTATGGGTCCATTTGGGATTGAGCTGGCGCAAGCATTGGTTACAAAAAGAGCTTTCACTTTTTATGAGGCGCTTTCAAACACCATTTATATGGGTGAAACCAATGACGACGTTCTACGGAATATTTTACGAGTTGATATTTCCTTTTCCGATCTGCTCGATGCAATAATCGGCGCGGTGAATTTAACCGACAGACTTTACAAAAATCCCGATGCGTATAAAGTGCAAAACGATAAATATGTTATCGCATATAACGATTCACTTGCGAACACCGTATCAACCTACGCTATAGACATTAGGAATCTGGGAATAACCCAGTACACTTTAAAATCTTCTAAAGGGAAAGAATTACTGGTTGGCGATTATACAAATTTTTCTCTTACGGAAAATGTAGCGACACCAAAAAAGATTTCTGTTTCCAATAAAAAAGAAAATCAATATCTGCAAATTGAATACAAGAATTTTTCAGCCAATCAAAAAGATATTCAAATTGATTTTAAGTTTCCAACGGACGCAACGATAATTAGATGGTAAATGCCAGGTTATGTTTTCTTTTTGTTCTTTTTTTTATCTCGATAACCGCTTCACAACAAAAAGAAATTTCTCAAAAGAAACATGAATTAGAGAGCCTAAAAGATGAAATCAACTCTCTTGAAAAAGAAATTAACGACCTTTCAAAACGGGAGAAAAAATCCTTTTCAGTGGTAGAAAAGTTCAACAAGCAAAATTTCCTTCTCAATAAGTTGATCATTTCGTACAAAACACAAATCGAAGAAAAAACCGGGCAGATAGATTTGCTCCAGACACAAATTGAACTCCTCCGGCAAAAGACTAATGCCTTAAAAGACAATTACGCAACATACGCACGAGCTATTTATAAAGGCATTTACCGGAACGAATTCATTTATCTCTTTGATGCAGCGTCGCTTCAGCAAGCGTTGGCAAGGTATAAATACTTGAAGCAATTTTCTATTAGCAGAAAAAAGGATCTAACGCAAATAAGAACTAATTCATTGCAGCTTGCAGAAAATGTTTCTATCGTAAATGATGAGAAGCAGTCAAAAGAACAACTGCTCAATTTTAAATCTTCTGAAGAAATTCAGCTCAAGAAAAAGCTTGTTGAAGAAAAGAATCTTTTGAAGAAATTTAAAAATGATAAATCAGCGGCGGCGAAAGAGCTGGCGGATAAAAAGCAGGCGGAAAAATCAATAAGAAATTTCATTACTCAATTGGTGGAAAAAGCTGAACGAAGGGAAAAAGAAGTTGCAAGAAAACTTGCAGAAAAAAGAAAACGGGAATCTCTAAAAGGAAAAACAAAAGAAGAAATTCCGGAGGCAACTTCTACCGAAGCAGAAATGAAAAACTTCCCTTCCGAAGGTTATGCAACTGATGATTTCAAATCTTTTTCTGCGATGAGAGGCAGAATGCTCTGGCCGGTTTCGCGCGGTGCAATCATTCGTAAATTCGGCGAAGATAAAAACGAAAAGCTGAACACCGTAACTCTCAATTATGGAATTGACATCAAAGTTGCCGGTGATATAAATGTTAAATGTGTTAGCGAAGGAGTCGTTTCCGCAATTGAATGGTTACCCGGTTATGGAAGTATTGTTATTGTTACGCATAGTGAAGGATACCGAACTGTTTACGGACACCTTGGACAAATATCCGTACACGAAGGAAGTAAAGTAAGTTATGGAGAAGTTCTTGGGAACATTTCCGAAAGCATTGAAGGAAGAGTCTTGCATTTTGAAATCTGGAAACAACGCGATCATCAAAACCCGGAAGTGTGGCTGGTAAGAAGGTGAGAGGAAGTTTCTTTAACTTTTCTTTCAAATCAAAGCTGTTGCAGAATGTTATTTCGCTCTCATTTCTTCAAATAGTAAATAATCTTTTACCGCTTATTACATTTCCTTATTTAGTGCGCGTTCTTGGACCGGAGAAATTTGGTTTGGTAAGTTTTGTTACTGCTTTCTCAGCTTATTTTTCAATGATCACTGATTTTGGATTTAACTTTTCCGCTACGCAACAAATATCAATCCATAGAAACGAAAAAAACAAGCTTGCTTCAATAGTCTCATCGGTTTATGCAATTAAGTTTCTGCTTTTGATTTTTTGTTTTCTGATATTTTTCTTGTTAGTCTCTTTTATTCCAAGGTTTTCTCTTGAAAAGGAATTGTTTCTTTTCTCTTTTTTTATTGTACTTGGAACAACATTTACTCCGATGTGGTTTTTCCAGGGTTTAGAAGAGATGAAGCAGCTTGTTCTTGTCTCAACAATTTCAAAAATATTGATGATAGTTGGAATATTTGTTTTCATTCATTCGCAAGCTGATGGCGCAATTTATATGCTGCTTATCGGTGCAAGCTCTATACTTAACGCAGTTGTGTTAACGGGAATAATGAAAAGATATTATAAAATAGTATTTATCATTCCTGTAGTGCATGAAATGATTTATCAGTTGAAAGAATCTTATCTGCTTTTTATCTCAAGCGTTTCAATCAGTCTTTATACAACTACTAATATTTTTCTGCTTGGATTATTATCGTCTCCGGTAGAAGTTGGATACTTTGCGGCTGCTGATAAAATACGGTCGGGAATACAATCTTTGGCAAATCCTATTAATCAGGCGCTTTACCCACGAATGGCGTTTCTCTCTAAAAATAATTCAGCACAATCAAAACAACTTCTGATGAAATTTACTTTGGCGGGAGGATTAACATTGTTCGCAATCGGAATTGTAATCTTCTTTTTTGCTAAACCAATAATTCTGTTGCTTGCCGGAAGTGAATATTCAAAATCAGTTTATGTTTTACAAATAATTGCACTGCTTCCGTTTATAATTTATTTGAGCAATATGTTCGGTATTCAAGGGTTGTTGAACTTCGGGAAGAAAAAAGAATTTACCGCAATAATTATTTTAGGAAGTATCATAAGTATCTCTCTTTCCTTCTTCTTAGTTCCCACACACGGTTCGTTCGGTTCAGCGTTTTCTGTGTTAGTTACAGAAATATTTGTTACCCTGGGAATGATTTATCATTATTTTCAGAAAAGAACTACAACTGAAGTTTGAATACTTAATACTTGATAAGGGAAGCATCAACGATCGTTATAGCGAGTTTTTTAGCCAAAATGCAAAATATATCGCCTCTTTTTTTACTTTGTTGTAAAAAATAGCGGGATAATCTATATTCCGGTTGAATAAATTGGAAATTTATGTTTATACGACGTGATAAATTGCTTCGACAAATTGAGGATAATGCATCTTTACTTCCTATTACTATCCTAATCGGAGCCAGACAGGTAGGGAAGACAACACTTCTAAAAAATCTAAACCTACAAAAACCGTCACTTTATCTTGTTGGGCAAGACCCGGCTGTTGCGTCACTATTTACCAAAGTGAGTACGGTTGAGGATTATCTAAAAATAAATTTAAATCCCGAGTTGAACGGATTTCTACTTCTCGATGAATTTCAATTCATTACAGATATTTCGACAACATTAAAACTTCTTGTCGATCTTCATCCAAAATTAAAAATTATTTGCAGCGGAAGTTCAAGTTTAGAAATTATCCAACACGTTGAAGAATCTCTTGCCGGAAGGGTGCACGTTATTGATGTTTACTCACTTTCATTTTCAGAGTATTTACGATTCCAAAATGAAGAATTGTTTACTCTCTACAACAAGTACGATAGTTGTACTGCTGATGAGATTGTTGACTCAAAAATAAAATACTATTTTGATGAATATCTTATCTTTGGAGGGCTTCCGCGAATAGCTTTAACAAAAGGAGAGCAGCCCAAAATTCAAATGCTTGATGATATTTACAAGACTTATCTTTTACGGGATGTAAGAAGTTACGTTAAGAATGAGGATGCTGTGGGTTTTAATAAACTTCTTGTTATGCTCGCTTCACAAATAGGTAATATGATAAACGTCCATGAGCTTGCTAATACTACCGGACTTGTATATAGAAAATGTGAAGACTATATTTTTTTGTTAGAACAAATGTTTATTATAAAATTAGTTCAACCTTTTTTTACCAATAAACGAAAAGTGATTTCAAAAATGAAAAAAGTATATTTTACCGATATAGGGTTAAGAAATATTATTTTTGCAAATTTTGTTAAACTTGATGGGAGAACAGATTCCGGAGCAATATTTGAAAATATTATTTTTCTTGAGCTGATGAGAAAAATACCATCCTATGCTAAAATCTATTTTTACCGCACCAAAGACGGTTCGGAAGTAGATTTTATTGTTGATGATTTAAAAAATAAATATGCTTTTGAAACAAAGTATAAGTCATTTACTAAAATGATAAATCTAAAAAGTTTGATCGGTTTGCAGAATGTTGAATCTCTCGCAAAATCTTTTATTATCAGTAAAAATCTAAATGCTTCGGAAGATAAAACAAGGTTTGTTCAGGGTTATTTAACTGAAAAAATTGAGTTGTTGGGATAGCAAAGTTTTATGTATGATTTTCTAATCATCGGCGCCGGATTTGCCGGGTCTGTTATGGCGGAACGGTTAGCCTCGCAATTCAATAAAAAAGTTTTGGTCGTTGAAAAGCGAAATCATGTTGGGGGAAACGCTTACGATGAGTTTGATGAACATGGAATTCTCATTCACAAGTACGGACCCCATATTTTTCATACGAACAGCGGGGAAGTGTTTGATTATTTGTCTTTGTTTACAGAATGGATTCCGTACGAACATAAAGTAATTGCTAATTACCAGGGAGAACTTTTCCCGATTCCAATAAACCGAATTACGATAAATAAATTCTTTGGTAGTAATTTAAAAACCGAGGAAGAAGTTAAAAATTTTTTATCAACTAAAGCCGAAAAAAGATTTCCGATCCTGAATTCCGAAGATATTATTATAAATGAAGTTGGCAGAGAATTGTTTGAAGCTTTCTTCAAAAATTATACAAAGAAACAATGGAATCTTTTTCCGAACGAATTATCTCCTTCGGTTTGCGGAAGAATACCTGTAAGATTTAATGATGACTGCCGATACTTTACCGATAAATATCAATTCATGCCCAAGGACGGTTACACAAAAATGTTTGAGAAAATGCTTTCTCATAAAAATATTGAAATTTCGTTAAATACTGATTATAAAAAAATAATTGATAATACTAAATTTGATAAAATGATCTACACCGGACCAATTGATGCGTACTTTGATTATCAGTTCGGGAAACTTCCGTATCGTTCAATTAGGTTTGAATGGGAAAATATCAATGTTGAAAAAAAACTTCAAGCGGCAAGTATAAATTACACTGACTTGAAAGAACCTTTTACCCGCGCAACGGAATACAAAACCATAACCGGACAAAATGCTTCGAGGACAACAATTTCTTATGAATTTTCTCAACTAATAGGTGATCCCTACTACCCGATACCTACAACAGACAATCGCATGTTGTTTTTGCAATATCACGAGAGAGCTAAGCAAGAAAAAAATGTTCTATTTTGCGGAAGATTAGCTGAATACCAATATTACAATATGGATCAAGTGGCAGCTAAAGCACTTTTTTTGATTCGGACGAGTAGTTTTAATAAAGATTAATCTCAATCTCTGCTGCGGTAACTTATTTTTGCCGAACGTTCTTTATAAAACCACAAAAGAGAACTTAGATCTGTAACGGTGAACATTAATATTTGATTTTACATCATTCAAAAGATAAGTTTATTCAATCTCCACTGAATTTAATTCATTGGAATTCTACTTATTATCAATTAAATTAGCATCAACATCATTTAGAATTAAGTGAAAATCATTCAAATTTTAATTTAAATAATTGAGAAGCTACTTAAAATCATTCAAATATTAGTGGTATTCAATCATTATCTCAGTTTATAACTTAAAAAGAGTAATTCTAAGCTAAAAATAGAGGTTTGTTATGTTAAAATACAATTTAGCAAGATTGTTTCAGTTGCGGGGAATAAAGAATCCATTACAATTTCTTGTAAGCAAAGGATATCATAAAGATACCGCTTACAGAATTATTAAAAATACGGCAAAAAATCTTCAAAATTATCAAATAGAGCATTTTTGCAAATTGCTAAACTGCACTCCGAACGATTTATATGAATGGATACCGGACAAAAACGAAGATGCGGCAAATTATCCGGCATTACTTCGGTTAAGTCCTGTTAAAATCACAGATTTTTCCCAGCTTGCTAAAGACATTCCCATTTACAAAGTGCCGGAGTTTATGGAAAAGATTGAAGAGTTGAAAAAAGGAATGTGAAACTGGAAACAAATAAAATAAATAGTGAGATTATCGAGAATCCTTTAGAACATGAGAAGAGTCAGAACTCCCCTCTAGTTACAGTCAATATTCTTTCTTTTAATCGTAAAGATGAATTGCGAAACACGCTTACAAAAGTTTACGAGCAAGATTATAAAAATATCGAAGTAATAGTGGTTGATAATGCATCTTTAGATGGCAGCCCAGAAATGGTTGAACAAGATTTCCCGGATGTTATTCTTATTCGGATGTGCAAAAACATCGGCATTGCTGGATGGAATGAGGGGTTTAAGATTGCAAAAGGGGAATATGTACTGGTATTGGATGATGATAGTTACCCAATTGATAGAACACTTAAAAATGGAATCGCAAAAA
>JAVHOS010000129.1:0-3941 GCA_036170205.1 Ignavibacteriaceae bacterium
ATAAATTTCTTCCATCGGCTCAGGTGAATTCCAGGTGCTTGTCTGCTCATCGTTTTTCAATTCGTTAAACGTTCTCTTGCCTTGACTAACAACGCTCCAACCTTTCGGCATGGTTGTAGTCAATTCAAAACTGATCCAATTTTCATTGAACCAGGGAACCCAATATGTTGAGCCGCCAAGGTAAGCTCCTTTTTCATCAATGATGCCGGGAGTTTGAGAGAATCCTCTCGCATATTCTTCACCAATTTGTTTTATCTGATAATTTATTACTCCGCTAAATTTTACGGCAAATGTTACATCGCCTTTTGTTTCGTTGGTAAAATTAATTGCGTATCTATTTTGTTTGAATTCGGACGCAAGGTCAAGGTCTTCACGATCCATTCCTAAATCTTCGGCTTTCACTCCGCTTTTTTCTAATTTAATTGTAACGCCCGAAGTCTCTGAAGTAACGGTCAAATCACCGTTAAGAATAAATGTCATGTTCGGTTTTACTTGGTCTGCCGGGATGGTGATTTGATCAACAGCATCTACAAAATGTTTTGCGGGATCAACCTTTACCGATAATTTATGATGCACCGTTGAACCGGCAAAGATCGCGGTTGAAAATAAAACTAGTGTGAACAAAAAAAGAATTCTTTTAAACATTATTTTCTCCAATTAAAATTCAATTCGGCATTATACTTTTTCTTTTGATCTCAAATCTTTCAACTTTTATCTTACAATCAATGTCATCGGATTTTTGACGAGCATATATTTTTTTGCAGCCGCTTTTACATCTTCGAGTTTAACTTTTTTAAGAGCTTCAAGAAAATCTTTATCGTGGTTAAAATCATTATAGAAGTATGAAGAACTTCCGAGATAGAACGCTTGGTTAATGCTCGAAAGTCTTCTGAACATCATTCTTCCCAGGTACATGTTAATTGATTTCTCAACGATATTTTGTGTAAGCGTATCAACGGCTTTTTTTCCGAAGAATCCCGGATACTGCGGCAGAAGTTTTGCAACATTCTGCGGACGCGTTCCCTGGCTGATATAAAAAAGTGCGGTGTTCTTAACTACTTCAATTCCCGCGCTCATGTGATAAGCCATTCCTTGTTTCTCGCGGATATCAAAAACGATATTGTCTGAAAGAACAAGCGACAAGGCTTGAACTGCTGCTGCATCTTTCGGATCGATTTCACTTTCAAATCCAAAGAAAAGATAAGAACGCTCACCGCCGCCCGGTTTATCAATCGTCTCTGTTTTTGTTTGTTTCAGAAATGTAGAAATAACTGCCGCCGGTTCATCTTTTATGGCTGCGAAATTCATCGAGCTGAAAAGCGAATTGATCGTTTCCGGGCTGCCGGGAGAAACAACCGAAATGATCATGTTCGACGGCTGAAAATATTCTTTTGTAAAAGCTAAAAGACTTTCGTATGTAAGCGCCGGTTGATTTTGTGTAAATTGATTCGGCTCAAACACCAATTTTTTATATTCGGCGTCAAAAACTTTTTTAGGTTTATCGCCTCCCATTTTCATCATTTCCATACTTTTGAATTTCTCAACAGATTTTTTGAACTCCGCTTCGGTGGGAGTAAAATCTGTCAACACATTATTCATATAGTTGATCGCGCCTGGAAGATCATCAGCAAGCCCTTCAACTCTTATGTAACCAAAATCGGGATGAAGATAAATATCGTCCATCGGGATCATCGGGTTATCGTTTACGGTAAAGGTAAATCCATATTGACTGCTGAGCTTCTGATTGTCCGGTGATTTCAAGCGTTCTCCAAGACAGTCGTGTAAAATTTTTGCAGCATCTTTTCCGTATTTCGATTCAAACACGGCTTTGTGTTTTACCAAGTAATGAATCGCAAGTAGATTGCTAACTTCATTTTGTACAACGATCAAATTTTTCCCGATCGCATCATCTTTAAATTGTTTTACATTGTTTACTAAACCGGAATTTTCTTTCGCATCTTTAGTTGATGGAACTTGAACAAGAACGATTGGCTGGGAAGTTATTTTAAGCGGCTCCAACTCCTTTGCAGCTTTAAAATATTCGTTGCCGCTAAATGAAGCGAGAACTGATTCAATTCCATCAAGAACTATTGCGCTGGAATTATAAATCCCGAACATGTGGGGTTTCTCAATATTTCTCACAAAGTCTGTGCGCGCTTTGGTCGCTTCCGATTCAACAGTTAAACTAGGGAGTGAAAAATTCATCGTGGAAACTTTAGCGGAAAGAGATTTTACAACAGCGCTCAGATCAACATCTTTATCCAGCATTATTGTTGCTTCAAGATAGTTTTTAATCGGAGTTAGTCTTGTTCCGAATTTAACTGATTTGATGCTTTGTCCGAATTCCGTTTTCATCGCCGACTGAATTGCGTCTCTGTTTTTTTCTAGCACAATTCCCATCAAACTAAAATATTCGCCGGAACCTTTTTGCGGAATTTGATAGAACACCTGAACGAATTTTTCTTCACCGTCATAAAAGCGGTAAAAAGTTTTTCCCGATTCATCTGTGGTCTGTGGAGTTTGAAATCTCGTTGCCCATTGTGGATTCGCATCGTAATTAACTTGTCCCGAATTTGCTTTCCCATAAATTTCTTTAATTAGTGCAAGCATCGATTTAGTTTGAAAATTTCCGATGACACTCAAGATCATATTGTTTGGGACGTAATAATTTTTGTAGAAGGAATTAACGTCATCACGCTTCATGGATTGAATGGTGGAATATGTTCCGAGCGTTGGAAGTGAAAGCGCATGTCCCGAGTAGAGAATCGAAAGCGTATTTCGTTCCGATTGTTCACCGGGATTTATAAGACTTTTAGAAATTTCTTCGAGCACAATTCCTTTTTCTTTTTCAAATTTTTCATTTGGTAGTGTAGAATTGAAAAGCATATCCGCTTGAATTTCCATTCCTTTTTTAATATTATCCGTCGGAGTAACCATCATAAAATTGGTGTAGTATTCCGTGGTACTCGCGTTGTTGTATCCGCCGATCATATCCACATCGTCGTACAATTGTTTTTGCTTTCTTGTGGTTGTTCCGTTAAAGAGAAGATGTTCGAGCATGTGGCTCATTCCGCTTGTTGAAAATGATTCGTACGCGGAACCGACTTTTATGATCACGTTAGCGCCAACCATCGGCAGCGCAGGATTTTCAATTAACAACACTTGCATTCCGTTATCAAGCTGGTAAATTGAAACACCTTTTGGAAGCGTTAAGGCTTGTTCTTCTTTTGCAGAAACTTTTTCCTGCGCAGGTAGAGTTTGAACAAGCAGTGCGGTTAAAATAAAAACAATTATATAGATACGAGAAGAATTTATTCTTTTCATTTTTCAAATACTCCAAAGTTTTATAATTAATATTTCCCCAAAGAAAAATTTTTGCTAAGTGTTTCTCTGTGCCCTTAGTGTCTCAGTGGTGAAAAACCTTTACCACTGAGACACTTAGAACACTTAGTTACACTAAGAAATTAAAATCCCAATTCAAGTGAAATTCTGGAAACCTTTCCTAAATCGTTGTAATCAACTAACGCGTAATCAACGCTAACCGCTTGCCCACCCAAATTTAATTTTACGCCGCCGCCGAATGTCCAATTCTCTACATCGTAGTTAAATTTATAACCAACTCTCGCAAAAACCGTTTCATCCCATGAATACTCACTTCCAAAATTAACGCGCTCAACGTTATCGTTCGGATGATTTCCATCAAGTGCAACTGTCCATCGATGTTCTCCGGAACTAAATAGAGGATCGCTGCCGCCGAACAAATCCATCGATACACCTACGCGGAAATTTAGCGGAAGAGAATATGGCTCGGTTTTTAATCTTGCGTCGGGATTATATTCGCCTGAAATATTTTTATTGATATCGGCAAGTTGAATTAAGTCGCGTCCTTCAAGCTGCATATTGCCGCCAAAGTTTGATACGCACATTGCGATAACGAGATT
>JAVHOS010000130.1:0-1879 GCA_036170205.1 Ignavibacteriaceae bacterium
ACAACGTTCATCCGCTCAAGATTGAAGACAAGTGTTTTCAGTCTATCAAGTTGAATTTCATTTACGAGCAGCGTTCCCTTGTTTTGCATCATCGCAGCAATCTGCGTTGTTTTTGAACCGGGAGCGGAACACAAATCCAAAACTTTATCGGTGGGCTGTGGATTTAAAACAAGCGGCGGAATCATCGAGGACAAACTTTGAATATAATATTCGCCGATACTGTGCTCTAATGTTTTTCCGATAAGAGTTTTTTCCCCGATAACTTTTAAAGCATCTGAAATTTCCGAAAGTTTTTCCGTTGTAATTCCGTAATTCGATAATAAATCTTTTTGAACTTCATCGCGATTTGTTTTTATGCTGTTGCTGCGGAGGTAAGTTGCCGGTTCGTCTTCTAAATATTTGCTGTAGTGTCCAACTGCATCACTTCCGAAAAGATCGGTGAGGTAGCCGGCAATTTTTTCGCTTAGGGGAATCATTTTGGCTAATAGCGGACGAGATTTAGGATCATCAAAATTTCGTTCATCACAAATAAAGAATTCTTTCCATCCGGAAAAGTTTTCTTGCAAAGAGAAACGATCTCTTTCATAATCGAATCAAGATATTTTTCATACTGCACAATGCTTTGTTTAATTTCTGCTTCATTTACCGGAATGGATATTTCCGCAGCTTTTTTTCTGCTTGCGTAAACAAGATATTTAGCTTCGTTGTAAGTTGAAGCTTGATGTACAACTTTGCGGTCGGCGGAAAGAATTTCGTACTTGCCGAAAAATTCTTCTCCCATTATTAAAATTTTTGCCGGAACAGAAATAGTTTTTGTTGCAGATGAAGAGACAAACTCATCAGGGAATATTTTTATTCCCCTTGCGTTCAAACTTTCAACGGTCTTTGCGATGAATTCTTTTTCTGTTTGCATCTGGTATTTATTTTGTAAAAAGTGAAAGGGAAATTAAGCGAATGAAGAAATATTTTTTCGCTCTTAAGATTTTTTTAGCTGTCCGGTTATTTCAGCGACTTTATTTTCAAGTTCTTTGATGCGTTTTGCGTAATCTTCTAAATTTCTGATGTGTCCCTCTTGCCGAAAGGCTTCTTTAATTTCTTTTAAAGGAGCGCCGAAGTATGTGCCTGACTTTGTTACCGATTTTGAAACGCCCGATTGTGCGCCGATCATTACTTTGTCTGCAATTTCAAGATGTCCGGCAAAACCAACTTGTCCGCCGAAGACACAATACTTGCCGACTTTTGTGCTGCCCGAAATTCCGCACTGCCCGGAAATTGCGGTATGCTCGCCGACGATAACATTGTGAGCAATCTGAACGAGATTATCAATCTTCGTTCCCTGCTTAATCGTAGTTGAGCCAATAGCGGCGCGGTCAACGGAGACATTGGAACCGAGTTCAACATCATCTTCAAGAATAACGTTTCCAATTTGCGGAATCTTTACATACGCGCCGTTCTCCATCGTGTAACCAAAACCATCAGAGCCGATAACGGTGCCGGAATGAATAATAACGCGTTTACCGATTTTGCATTCTTCGCGAACGCTTACGTTTTGAAACAGAAGTGAATCGTCCCCGATTTCAACATTTTCTAAGAGAACAGTGTTGTGAAAAATTTTTACATTCTTGCCGATTTTACAGCCGGCGGAGATAACAACATTTTTACCAAGTGCGCTATTTTCTCCCACCGTTGCGGATGGATGAACAAATGCGGTCGCATCAATTCCTTCTAAAGGAAATTTTGGCGCAAAATATGTGCTGATAATTTTGAAGAAAGCTTTGTTGGGATCGGAAACTTCGAGATAAATGATATCGTCTCGCGTTTTTTTGAATTCCGGTTTTACAAAAATAGCTGAGGCTTTTGTTGCGGGAAAATATTTTTC
>JAVHOS010000130.1:1979-8398 GCA_036170205.1 Ignavibacteriaceae bacterium
CAATTTTTGCAATGCCGGAAACGAAGAGGTTGTCATCGCCGACAATTTTTGCATTTGTAAGTGATGCGATATCCGCAATCGAGAGTTTCATTATTTCAGTTTTTCAAGAACAAGATTTGTAATGTCATATTTTTCTTTTGCGAACAGCATTAAAATTTGTCCGCTGCGGTCAAATACGTAATCATAATCTTCGTCGGTTGCAACTTGTTTGATTGCGGTGAATAATCTGTTCTGAACAGGTTTCATTAGTTCATCCTGTTTCTGGAATAGCTCGCCGCTTGTACCGAATTTTTTCTCACGGTATTCAGTGATCTTCTGTTCCATTTTCATCAAGTCGCTTTCGGTCTCGGCGCGGGTTTGGTCTGACATGATGAGCTTGCGTTTTTCGTAGTCATCAAATTTTGTTTTCCAATCGCTCTCAAGTTTTTTCAACTCGGTTTGCCACTCTTGAATGATCTGATCAAGCTGTTGGCGCGCGTCCTGCGCATCGGGAAGTTTTTCCATTATGGCATCAGAATCAACATAACCGATCTTCAACTGCGGAAAGGAAACGGAAAAAATGCCGAAGAAAATAAACAGACCGAAAATTATTTTTGCTTTCATAAAAAACCTTGTTTTAAATTCAAATCCCAATCCCAATCAACAAAAAATAAATTCCAAGGATCAAATTTTAGATTTGATCTTTGGAATTTAGTTGTCTCTATTTTCCTCTTTTTAATTTGTCGAGGACTTTATAAGTAATTTCATAAGCTGAATCTGCATAGAGTAAAATAGCCGCTTGTTCTGTTTTATCAAAAACGAACTGCATGCCTTCTTCTTTTGCTACGGTTTCAATAGTTTTAAGAACTTTTTCTTTTACAGGTCGAAGAAGTTCTTCTTGTTTCTGATAAACTTCGCCGGCGCCTTGTGCAAATTTTGCTCTTTTAAATTCGTCTATGCCTTGATTTTGCGCAACTAATTTTTGTTGAGCTTCGTTTTTCTGTGCGTCTTTCATGGTAACGGATTGTTTTTGGAAGACGGCTACAGCTTCCTGGAGACTTTGCCCCATGCTGTCAAGTTGCGCATTCCATTTTTGAATTAAAGCGTCGAGATCGCCTTGAGCTTTAATAGCTTCCGGAAGTTGTTTAAGAATGGTTTCCGAATCAACGAAACCAAGTTTAATAGTAGCCGGTGTTTGCGCAAATGTACTTGCCGCAAAGATGAATAATGCAAAGATTAAAAAATAACGTTTCACTCTGTATCCTTTTTGTTTATTTGTAATTGAAAAATAACTAATTAAAAACCTTTTCCGAACTGGAAGTGGAAAACCCACGAAGGGTCTTTTCCGTCAACTGCTTTTCTATCAAAACCGTAACCAAGATCAAAACCGATCAACCCGATAGGATTGATCATAATACGCGCCCCGATACCAACCGAACGGCGGAGATTAAAAGCCTGCGTTGCATCAATACTTTCAAACACATTTCCAGCTTCGGCAAAAGTTAACAAGTAAAGGGGAATCGGTTCAAGCGCCACCGCAAATCTTAATTCAGCAGTGTAACGAAGAGAAACTTTTCCGCCATATACATCGCCGGTTTTGTTTATCGGTCCGATTGAACGGTCTTCATATCCGCGCAAAGGAGTTGTAGCAATAATTAAACCGTTTCCACCCATATAGAAATATTCAAACGGCTGGATCGGAGTTCCTTTTTTTAGCTCTTCCAAATATCCTAAATCAGCAGAAGAAAATAAAACGAATCGGCTTGTTCCGAATAATCTTTTATACCACTCAGCCTTGAAATTAATTTTGTAATAATCAACATCTCCCGGAAGAAATGGTCCGCCTGAAATTTCTGCATCTAAACCAACCGAAGAACCGATTGAAGGGAAGATCGGGTTATCAACATTTTTTCTTGAAATGCTTGCGCCGAGCGTGAACTGTTGTGTCTTTCCTTCGCGGTAATAACTGCCGCCGTTTATAACATTATTCGATTGATATCTGAAAGTTCCTTGAGTATAAAAATAATCATCAGGCCATTTTAATCTTCTACCAACGCGAACGCTTGCGCCCGATTGTCTTAAATCATAAATGTATTGCTGGCGAGTGTCGAAGAAATCAAAACCGACAAGCGTGGGCGTGTCGTACAGCCATGGTTCGGTAAATCCAAGAGAAAAAGTTCTGTACAAATTTCCAACGCCGAATTGCCAGTTAAAGCTTAATACTTGTCCTCCGCCGAGTTGGAACGGTTCTGCCATTGAGAAGTTGGTTAACGTGATTCCAACCGAGCCGCTAAAGCCGAAACTTCCGCTGTAACCAACAGAAGCGTTTAGATAATCGCTTGATTTTTCTTCAACCTTAAAAGCAACATCAACGGTGCTGTCGTTTGCAAGTTGATAATCAACACCTTCCTGGTAAAGTTTTTCAACATTAAAGAATTGAAGATTTGCCAACTGCTGCAAACTTCTGAACATGTATGCGCGGTTGAAAAAATCGCCGGGAATTGTGTACAACTCTCTGCGAATAACTTTGTCTTTGGTTTTATCGTTCCCGTAAATTTCTACTTTGCCAATCTTAAATTGATTTCTCTCGGAAACTTGAATATTAATATCGATAGAATCGGCGGCAACTTTTGTCTCGTCGGTTTTCATGTTGAAAGTCAAATAACCGTTATCGAGATACAACGCAGCAACGTCTGTTTGTTTTTCATTTCCGCGAAGGTTTTGATTAAATAACTCATAATCGAAAACATCTCCTTTTTGAAAACCGAGCCGTTCGTTCAAAGCTTCGGCGGTGTAAATGGTGTTACCTTCCCAGGTGATGTTGCGGACTTTATATTTCGGTCCTTCGTAAACATTAAGAACGATCTCAAGATTTTTTTTATCGTTTGAATAAACGAGAGAATCACTCAAGACTTCTGCATCGCGGTAACCATTTTTAAGATAATATTTTTGAAGAAGTTTTTTATCTTCTTCATATTTGTTTTTGTCGAACTTAGCGCTGCTCCAGAATTTCCACCATTTTGATTCTTCAGTTTCTTTAAAAGCTCCTCTCAAATCGCTTTCGGAAAGTTCTTTGTTTCCTTTAAAAGTTATTTTGCGAACTTTTGTAACATCGTTTTCTATAATGTCATATTTAAGAAGCACGCGGTCTTTAATTTTTTCGATAAGGTTTGTGTAAGTTTTATCATCCTTATCAAATTCAAGTTTGTATTCTTCAGAGAGGTCTTTCTTATTTCTCCAGTGAGTTATAATTTTGTCGCCGGAAGTATCGGCTTGAAAAAACTGAAAAAACTTTGGAGTGATCTGCGCGTTAAAATAGCCGTCTTCTTCGTACAACTTCATTATTTTTGTTTTAACTTTTTGAACTTCGTAGGTCTTTAAGATTTGTCCGCGGATAAAATTAATTTTCTCTTCGATCTTACTTGTGCTGATTTCATCATTTCCTTCAACCACAGTTTTTTCTATGCGGGGAAATTCTTCAACTTTTATAAGAAGGAAAGCGCCGTCGGCAAGTTCTTTTTCGATCAACACTTCAACGGTGGAAAAAATATTTAAAGACCAGAGTTGTTTAATGGCTCCGATTGTTTGATCACCGGGGATTTGAATTTCTTCACCGATTTTTAAACCGCTGTTTGCCACAATTGTGCGGGCATCTGCCGAAGTATTTCCCTCAACCGAAATGCCCAATATTTTATAAGTCTTTGGAGCGATTTGCGCTGCTAAAGAAAAAGAAAAGAGAAATAGAAGAAGAATAATATTAAAAAAATAATTACGGGAAAGGATCCGCATGCTATGTACCTGTTTCCTTTTGTTTGATTTGTTCACTTACTTTACCGAATCTCCGCTCTCTTTTTTGGAAATCACGAATTGCTTCATATAAATTTTTTCGTTTGAATGCAGGCCAATACGTTTCAGAAATATAAAATTCCGAATAGGCAATCTGCCATAGTAAAAAGTTGCTTACTCTAAATTCACCGCTTGTTCTTATAACCAAATCGGGGTCAGGAATTTGTTTCGTGTTTAAATAAGATGAAAATCGTTCTACGTCAAGTTCGCTGATCTGCAACTTTCCGTTTTGCGAATCCTTTATCATTTCTTTAACCGATTCAAGAATTTCCCATCTTCCGCTGTAACTTAATGCAAGCACTAAATTTAAGTCACTGTTGTTTTTCGTTTTCTCAATTGCATCGTTAAGTTGTTTTTGTACATCTATGGGCAATGCAGCCATATCGCCGATCATCATTATCCGCACATTGTTTTTGTGTAGGTCATCCAACTCTTTTTGTAAAGTTTTAACAAGAAGCCTCATCAAAGTTGAAACTTCATCCTTCGGTCTTTTCCAATTTTCGGTTGAGAAAGTATAAAGGGTAAGATTCTTTACACCTAATTGGACGCACGTGCGGACAATTTCCCTCACAGATTCTACCCCGGCTTGATGCCCGGCGAATCTTGGGAGCCCTTTACTTTTTGCCCATCTGCCGTTCCCATCCATTATAATGGCTATATGTTTGGGAATGCAGCCGGACTCTTTAAGTTTTTTTTGTTCGGTTTGGTCTGTATCGAGTTTTGTTTTGTTCAATGTTATATTTTTTTACTATCGCTAGAACTACAACCTAGAGTTGAATGGGCACAAAAGTACACCATTCAAGAGTGTAAAAGTACGGAATTATTGCTTTTTATGAAAAGGAAAAAAGAAATGACTATCCTTCGTACAAAAGTAAGCCGACGGGAAGAAATAATAGAGAAGAGGGAAAATCAGGGTTGTTAATGGATGCTTTCAACGTTTTTAAGCGAGACTTTATCGTAGCTTGGGCTAAAAAGATCACTTTGCACCGTCTCATAGACCGGAATGAGGAAAATATTTTTTTTGATCGGGTGATCGAAAGAAGAAACCAGGTCTTTTACGGTTTTATAAATTTCGTATGGAAAACTAATGAATAACAGAACATCTTTATTTCCGGTTTTTGTTTTTCTAGATGCCAGGTAACTTATTTTTTCTAACAATTTAGAGTCTTGTAAATCTTTTTTATCAATGCAAATGCCCATAGCGTATTGACGGTGAAGTTTGGCAACGATATCAATCTCGTAACCATTAACATTCGGCGGCTCGGAAAGATACGTTCCCATTTTTCGTTTGATTATTGTGTAACCAAGTTTCCACAAATGGCTAACGAGTAGATCAATATTTTTCTTCCGTTTGAACATTTTTAATTTACATATGTTGGAAATGGAATAATGGGAATGACCGGCGAGAAGCGGATGTTATTCATTACTTTAATGTTCGCAATTCTTTCATAAGAAAATTTTTCAACTTCCATTGAGCCGAGAGTTTTTCCGTAAATAAACTTCTTTCCATTTCTATCCATGCCGATAAAATACGGGTCGATAATTATTTCTGTTAAGCCGTAATAAAAACGGACTCTTCTTCTTTGTTTGATCGCGTTATAAAAAATTTCTGATTTCATTTTACTTTCCTCGTTAATTATACCAGCGGATAACGCCGATAACCTTTCCTGCAATGTGAAAAACTTCTTTGTTTACTATTTCAATCGGCTGATAATTATCATTTTCCGGCATCAATTTAATTTCATTATTTTTTTGCCAATACCGTTTTACGGTCGCTTCATCATCTATTAGCGCCACTACAATATCATCATGTTTTGCAAAATTTTGTGCGGCAACAATCACGTGATCCTTTTCAATAATGCCTGCGTTGATCATGCTGTCTCCCTTTACTTTTAGGGCGAAACAAGTATCAAAACCTTTCACCATTGCCGGATCAACTACCACATCGCCGTCGTGATTTTCAACAGCAGTGATCGGGATACCAGCGGCTACGCGACCAATAATCGGAATTCTTTTGAAATACTTTTCAATATCGCCTAAGGATTGGGGCAACGAAATACTCTCAAAATTTGAAAGAACGGTAATTCCGCGGCTTGCATTGCTTTCGACTAAAATGTGTCCCTTTTTTACAAGGGCATCCATATGTCTTTTTACGCCAAAGGTGGAGGAGATGCCAAATTGCTTTCCAATTTGACGAAGAGTTGGCGGGTACCCATTTTCGTCTCGGAATTGTTCAATAAAAGATAAAATTTCTTGCTGGCGGTCTGTTAATTCTTTTTTCATAATAGTGTTTATTTGTTCACTACAAATATAGTGTTCATAAGAGCACTTGTCAAGAGAAATTTTTGTCTGTTCTTATTATCGGAGAAAAACTTCAAATCTTTAATAAAAAGAGAGTTTTCAAAATTTGTATAAATGAAAGTTCGGATTTTAAGGAGAAATGAGGAGGGGCATGTTGGATTAAAAGCATAACGCTCTGAAAGGATCAACTTTATTTTTAGGGGGAATAAGTTTTACTTGCGAGCCGAATTCCGGTTCTATTAAGAGAAACTGTTTGTAATTCCATCCATAGCCTGCGATCTTGCATGCAGCTC
>JAVHOS010000130.1:8498-15367 GCA_036170205.1 Ignavibacteriaceae bacterium
ATTAAGAGAAACTGTTTGTAATTCCATCCATAGCCTGCGATCTTGCATGCAGCTCATTCAACTTTTGGATTATTTTTAAAATATGTGAGCGCCGCTCATCGACAATTTCGCCTAAAAAGTTTTTTACCTCGGGTGCGTTGCAATCGTTGTAAACGTTTTCGTAAAAACGGACCGAAGCGGTTTCTCGCCTGAGCGCCTCGTTAAGCATTGCGCAGGAATCTCTGCACGTATGATCGCACTTAACATTATGTTCAACCATTGTAGTGGTTCCCCTGTTTTATTTGTTAAACAGAAACATGGTAATTAATCTCAACTAACTCTTTTCCCCGGAGAAGAGCTAATTCGTTTACGGCAATTAAGTGATGATGCCGTTCCGGTAAAACTTTTTTTAGCGCTAATAAAACAGTTTCTCTTTTTACCAACGGTTTTATTTCTAAGAATGCACCGAGCATAATCATGTTTGAAATTTGCTTTTGCCCGATTTTATTTGCTTCTTCAATTGCTGCAATTTTATAAACCATAATATCTTCACGCGTCGGCGGACTAATGATAGTTGACGCTTCATAAAAGAGAAACCCGTGTTTTTTGACGTGGGCTTCAAATTTATTCATTGAAGGTTGGTTTAAGATAATTGCGGAATCAAATTTTGATACGATGGGGGAACTGATTTTATTTTCTGAAATAATTGTTATGCAGTTAGCCGTTCCGCCGCGCATTTCAGGTCCATAAGACGGCATCCAGCTTGTTTCTTTATTTTCGATCATTGCGGAGTAAGCGAGAATTTTTCCCATCGAAAGAACTCCTTGACCTCCAAATCCGGCAATAATAATTTCATCGGTTGTGTACATGGTTGTCCTTGTTCCTTAATTGTTGTTGTGAACCGGAACTTTTATATCCCCCAAAGGATATTCCGGCAGCATTTTTTCTTCGATGTACGTTAATGTTTCTTTCGGAGTCATTTTCCAGCCGCTTGGGCAGTTGGAAACAACTTCGATAAAGCAGGTTCCCTTATTTAACTTCTGATATTCGAAAGCATTTTTCAAAGCTTTCTTAAATTTTCTTACTGAGTTTGGCGTATGAACTGCCTGTCTTGTTACATAATAAGCTCCGGGCAGATGGGCAATTAAATCGGTAATTTTTAAAGGATAACCGTTATGCGCAACATCTCTTCCGTATGGCGAAGTTGAAGTTTTTTGACCGAGCAATGAAGTAGGCGCCATCTGTCCGCCGGTCATTCCGTAAATTCCGTTGTTGATGAAAATGATCAAAATATTTTCGCCACGGTTGATGCTGTGAATTGTTTCCGCTGTTCCAATTGCAGCTAAATCTCCATCGCCCTGGTAAGAAAACACATATTTATCCGGGCGGACTCTTTTAATGCCGGTAGCAACAGCGCTTGCTCTTCCGTGCGCCGCTTCCTGCATGTCAATGTTCATATAATTATAAGCGAAGACCGAGCAGCCAACCGGCGCAACACCGATTACATCTTCTTGTATTCCAATTTCATCAACTACTTCCATCAAAATTTTATGGGCGACCGCATGTCCGCAGCCCGGGCAGTAGTGCATATAACTATCTGTTAAGGTACCGGGTTTCTGATAAACGCATTCCATTTCTTCGATTAACATTTCTTCGGTCATAAATTACTCCTGATTTTCTTTAACCATCATTGAATGATCAATAATTTTTTCAATTTCTTCCAGAACTTCTTCCGGTTGAACGACCATTCCCCCCATTCTTCCTTTAAAGTGGACGGGACAATTTCCGTTGGCGGCAAGCATAACATCTTCCACCATTTGTCCGGCATTTAATTCAACCACAAGAAAGTGATCTATCTTTTTAGAAAGATCCGAAATGATTTTTTTAGGGAAAGGAAATAATGTAATTGGACGAACTAATCCGGCTTTAATGCCTTTTGCACGTGCAAGTTCAACGGTTTTTTGACAAATTCGCGCCGGTAAACCGAAAGCAACAAGAACTATTTCTGCATCGTCTATGTCAAACGTTTCGAACCGAACTTCATTTTCTTCAATCTCTTTGTACTTTTTTTGAAGATGAAGATTGATTTCTTCCATTTTTTCCGGCTCCATATGAAGCGAAGTAATAAAATTTCTTTCTCTACCTTTTTTACCGGTGGTTGCCCAAGAAGGAATTTGATGCGGAAGTGAACCGTCTTCAGGGAATTCAACCTTTTCCATCATTTGTCCAAGTGCGCCGTCTGATAAGATCAAAGTCGGGTTACGGTATTTTTCGGCAAGTTTAAATCCTTCAAAAACAAAATCGCACATTTCTTGAACGGATGAAGGAGCGAGAACGATCAGGCGGTAATCGCCGTGCCCGCCCCCTTTTGTTGCTTGAAAATAATCGCCTTGAGAAGGTTGAATTGTTCCGAGCCCCGGACCGCCGCGTACAACATTTACCAGTAAGCAGGGAAGTTCTGCAGCAGCGATGTAAGAAATTCCTTCCTGCATTAAACTCATTCCAGGCGAAGATGAAGAAGTCATTACTCTTGCGCCTGCGCCTGCAGCGCCATAGATCATGTTGATTGAAGCGACTTCGCTTTCGGCTTGGAGAACAATTCCGCGTCGCTTTGGAATTTCTAATGTTAAATATTCCAACACTTCCGATTGAGGAGTTATCGGGTAACCGAAATAAGCATCAAGACCGGCACGAATAGCGGCTTCGGCTAATGCTTCATTTCCTTTCATTAAACGAATATCAGTTTTTTTTGTTTCCATTGTCTCTTTCAAAATTGTTAAACAGCTTTTTTATAGTTTTGCTTTGATTGGCGGTAAACCGTAATTACAGCATCAGGACATACGATTGCACAATTTGTGCAGCCTGTACAGTTGTCCTTTGAAAGTTCAACATACCGGTAACCACGGAGATTTATTTTTTGTGAAAGCGAAAGAGAATCTTGCGGACACGCTACAATACAAAGCTCGCAGCCTTTACAAGTCTCGGAGTTAATTAAAACTGTTCCTTTTATCATAAAAACCTCATTATTAATGAAATCAAAAGGTCAAGTAATATGCCAGTGAAGCAAATAGAATTTATTGTGCTAAAGTAAGAAAAATTGTTATAAATAAAATGGTTTTATCAATAATAAGAATGGAGCGAAGAAGGTTTTTCCAATTAATGAGAAGAATTTATTCGGCTTTGTAATAATGAACTTAATCCATTAACTGATATTCTTCTCGGTAGTGGTTGTGGTGGTTTTATCTTCGATGGTGCGGCCAGACTTTGCAACAGTTTCTTTTAGCAAAAACTCGATCTGCGCATTGATGCTGCGCAAATCATCCGCCGCCCATTTTTCAAGGGCGGCGTAAATCTTTTCGTCAATTCTTAAAAGAAATTTTTTCTTTTCTGCCATTTAAGTTTTTATTAATTATTTTTTCGGAATTATCTTTTAAATTCCACGCATCATCATCGGAACCGCTGCAGCTCTTGATTGTTTCCTCTCAATTGCTACAAGTTTGGCAAGCATGATGAGCCACGGATATTTATTAACTATTGGCGATTTGGCGGTGACGGTTATTTCAGCGGTGTCTGTCCAAGCAAATTTTGTTGCTATCCGAATTAAACAATTTTCATCTTCGGTTTGAATTTCAACTTTTGCTTTAAATGGAAAGAAAACCATTTTAATTTTTTCACCTACCGGAAGAAAAATAAAACTTGCTCTTTTAAAAAATTTTCGTTCAAAATGAGCAAAAGGATTTTCATAGCCGAATTCCCTTATTTCGTAACCTCTCTGCCAAAAAGATTTTTTATAAATCTCCCACTTTTTATCGCCAAAAGCTACTTCTGCGGAATTGCCGAAGAATCCGCGGATCTGCATTGAGCCTAAAATTTCTTGATTAGTTTTTAGTTCGTAGTATCTTTTAAAAAAAGAAACTTGCTTTAACTGCAAAGGTTGATCTAAATATTCACTTAGTTCTTTCATTTTAATCCTTTAAAAAATTTCATTTTTGAAAAAAAACCGGATATAGCTGGAGCCAAAAGAAATAATGAATATCGAACAAGGAATGCAGAATATCGAAAGGAAAAAACATCAACATTCGTTATTCCTTGTCCGATGTTCAATATTTAAATTCAAGAAAACACTTTTTTCATAGTTCCTTACTTATTGATACAACGTACCCGTATTTATAACCGGCTGAGCCTGCGTTTCGGAAACAAGCGCAACCAAAAGGTTGTTCACCATCGTTGCTTTTTTATCTTCATCAAGCGTAACAATATGTTGTTCACTTAATGCTTTAAGAGCCATATCAACCATGCCTACGGCGCCTTCGACTATTTTTGCTCTTGCCGCAACAACAGCTGTAGCTTGTTGACGGCGAAGCATTGCCTGCGCAATTTCCGGCGCGTATGCCAAATGGGTAATACGTGATTCTATTACTTCAACTCCGGCAATTTCTAACCGCTGCTGAAGTTGTTTTTTCATGTTTTCGGAAATCGCTTGTTGATTACCGCGAAGTGATTCTGTTTCGTCTGATGAATCATACGCGTATTCTGACGAAAGTCCGCGAATTGCAGTTTCACTTTGGATTGCGATGAATCCCTCATAATTTTGTACATCGAACACCGCTCTTGCAGAATCAACAACGCGCCACACAATAACCGCAGCAATTTCAATCGGGTTTCCGTGAAGATCGTTCACTTTAATTTTATCGCTGTTAAAATTATGGATACGCAGCGAAACTTTTCTCTTTTCTGTAAAAGGATTAACTGCCCAAAATCCCGACTCACGAATCGTTCCGATATACTTTCCGAAGAAAACAATAACGCGTGAATCGTTCGGCTGTACAACGGTAAAACTTCCAAACGAAATAAAAAAGAGAAGCATCCCGGGAATAAATATCCAAAGGAAAGAGGCGTCTTCGGTTTTTATTCCAAGCGAGAGGGTATAAATATTAAGGGCAAGCAGAGCAATAACTAAAAAAAGAACAATAAACCCGTTCACTTTATTAGCGGATTTTTCGGTAATGGTTTCCATTTTTTGAACTCCTTTATTTTTGCTATCACAATGATATCATATTAATAGCAAAATGTCAAGATGGTTTTGTAATTTTTTTTTGAATAATGTTTTCAGTTTTAATAAATGAATTCTTCTGGCAAAAAATGACTGTGTAAGGGGAATTAATGACTGTTCGCCCACAGATTATAAATACTGCATTTGCATTATTGTTAAAAGGTATCGCCAGGTTTATCTTTGACCATAAGAAAGGAAGCAATAACAACTATTACGGAGTATCAATGAAACTAATTTTTACCGTTTTACTTTTATTATCAATCCAAGTTTGCTATTCTCAAACCGGAAGTCAGGTTACTACCTACACCACGGAGTTTGGTTCTGTTAGAGAGTTGTCTTTCTCTACAATTTTCATTTACTAAAAAAAGAGGTCAACATGAAATCGTTTCTTTTACTTGTTTTATTCTTTTGTTCGATGATGAGCGATGTATGGGCTCAATGGACTGCGGTAAACAATAATCTTGGCAGTTTAAAGATTACCGGCTTGGCGCGCATCGGAACAACCCTTTATGCCGGAACAGCCGATAAAGGAATTTTTACTTCCGCAGATAATGGTGATTCCTGGAGCGCCTTCGCCGACAACGCTTCGCTGCCAAGTTTGCTCATCAATGGTTTAGAAGGCGATGCCGTTACCGCACAGGGGATGAACATTTATACTCAAAACGGTTTTTCAATGATGCAAAATTCTCAGGTGTACACCTTACAGTTACAAAATATTGCAAGCAAAAATGTTACGAGCTATCGGCAATATCAAAATCCTTCAAGAAGGTTTATCGGAACAATATCTGCAGGATTATTTTTTACTGATGACGATGTTAATTGGACAGAAGTTGCAGGAATACCCGCCGGCGCTTCAAAAAATATTCGCGGAATGATGAGTCAGGATGCAGACGTTTTATTATTGGTTGGAACCGAGAACGGAGTTTTTGCATCAACCGATAGAGGGAACACATGGAAAGATGCGAGCTTAGGACTAACCGGTGATGCGTTAAAAATTAACAATATGTTTTCAATCTTTGCGTTAACAGGCAACGGTGTTTATCTAACCAATCTTTCAGCTTTTACCGGATGGATGCCTGCGGTGCCTACGGGAGATTTTAGAGCTGCTACCGCTGAGATGCAAACAATGAAATATTATTTCTTCGGCAATAATGTCGGCACTTCTATTGATCTTATGACTTCTCAAATTGCTGCTCTTTCACTAGGAGGAATTTCCGGAGGTGCAATTACTTCTACAGTTCTTAACGGCACTTCAATTTTTGTCGGAACAGAAACAGGCGGCGTCTTCCGTGCACAAGTTTCAAATTTAACTGATGTAAATGATGAGAAAGAAATGCCCGGCGATTTTTCACTTTCTCAAAATTATCCGAATCCATTTAACCCCAGTACAACAATTGATTACAGTGTTGCCGCTGCCGGAAATGTTTCTTTAAAAGTTTACAGCGTGCTTGGAACAGAAGTAGCCACTTTGGTGAATAAGGAAATGAAAAGCGGAAATTATTCGGTTAAGTTTGATGCAAAAAATTTATCATCCGGAATTTATTTCTATCAACTCCGGAGCGGAAATGTAAACATCACAAAACGTATGCTGTTGATTAAATAGTTACTTTAAAAGTAATTACGTAACTCATCTTACGCATAATTTATAGTTGAATTGCCCCGACATTTATGTCGGGGATCAAATCAACAAGAAGTACCGGGCTTTAGCCCAATTTTAGCAGTTGTTTTGGCTAAAGCCATTTGCCTTTTTTGCTTATTCTCCCACGTCCCGAAAGCTTTCGGGACGTGGCAATTCAAAATATTATTCTGCGTAAGGTGACTTACTTACTAAATTTAA
>JAVHOS010000130.1:15467-17690 GCA_036170205.1 Ignavibacteriaceae bacterium
TTTTTCATCATTCAGCTTTGTTGCTATATTTTAATATCCGTTTGAAATAATTTTCTTTTCAAAAAAAATAGCGAGCGCAGCGTTTATGAAAAAAATGATTTTTGCTTTCTTTCTACTTTTTCTTGGTTCCATTCTTCCGCAAACAATTTTTTCACCGAATGGAAATCTCTCTCTTTCATTCAATCTTACCGCCGATGGAAAACTTTTCTATCAGCTAAGTTTTAAAGGAAAACAAATTGTAAAGCCAAGCGCTTTGGGAATAATGTTGAAAGACGCCCCTTCGTTCGATAAAAATTTTGAGATTGTAAAAGTTGATACACAAACTGTTGATGAATCATGGAGCCCGGTTTGGGGTGAAGAAAAAACAATAAGAAATTATTACAAAGAACTGCGAATTATTCTTGCGCAAAAAAATATTTCGGGCAGAACTCTTATTCTAACCTTCAGAGTGTTTAACGACGGGCTCGGATTCCGCTATGAATTTCCTTCTTCTAACGCGCTTCAATCTTTTATCGTATCGGAGGAACTGACGGAATTTATAATGGCTGGTGATCATAAATCGTTTTGGATTCCCGGCGATTTTGATACGAACGAATACGAATATACAACATCATCGTTAAGAGAAATTAATGCAACCACAGGTAAATATGCAGCGGAACTTTCTGCCCATGCACCAATTGCTGTTTCAGCAGTGCAGACACCGTTGATGATGAAAACCGCCGACAGTCTTTATATAAACTTACACGAAGCAGCGCTTGTCAATTATCCGGCGATGAATTTAATTTTGAACAAAGAAACATTAACATTTAAAGCTGCGCTTGTTCCTGATGCAGTTGGAAATAAAGCTTATTTGCAAACTCCGGCAAAAACTCCCTGGCGCACAATTGTGGTAAGCGACCGCGCCGTTGATATTCTTGCTTCAAAATTAATTTTGAATTTGAATGAACCAAACACAATTGGAAACACCGACTGGATTAAACCGCAAAAGTATGTGGGCGTTTGGTGGGAAATGCATGTTGGTTACGGTACATGGAATTATGCCGATACAACAAATTTAAAATTAAAATATACCGACTGGAATCATTTAATTCCGAACGGGAAACATTCTGCAAATACCACAAGAGTAAAACGCTACATCGATTTTGCCGCCGAGCATGGTTTCCCCGGAGTCCTTGTTGAAGGCTGGGATATCGGTTGGGAAGATTGGTGGGGAGAATGGAAAGAAGAAGTTTTCGATTTTGTTACCCCTTATCCCGATTTTAATGTGCAGGAATTAAAGCGATATGCTGCATCGAAAAATGTTAAACTAATAATGCACCACGAAACTTCCGCCTCAGTTACTAACTACGAAAGACGTATGGATGAAGCCTATCGTTTTATGAAAGAGAACAATTACGATGCCGTTAAAACCGGATACGTTGGCAGAATTATTCCGCGCGGAGAACATCACGATGGGCAGTGGATGGTGAATCATTACATCCATGTTGCTGAAGAAACCGCCGCCAATAAAATTATGCTCGATGCTCACGAGCCTGTTCGCCCAACCGGATTGCACCGCACTTATCCCAATTGGCTTGCTTGCGAAGCCGCACGCGGAAATGAATACAACGCGTGGAGTATCGGCAACGCCCCGGAACACGAAACCATTCTTCCGTTCACAAGATTAATGGGCGGACCGATGGATTACACTCCCGGCATTTTTGAAATTAAAATGAGTTATTACGATAAGAATAAAAAAGAACGTGTGCATACAACGCTTGCAAAACAACTCGCGCTCTATCTTACCATGTACAGCCCGCTGCAAATGGCTGCCGATCTACCGGAAAGTTATGAAAAACATTTGGATGCTTTTCAATTTATAAAAGATGTTGCTGTTGATTGGGACGATTCAAAATATTTACTCGCCGAACCTGGTGATTATTTAGCTGTTGCAAGAAAAGCAAAAGGAAAAGATGATTGGTTCCTTGGCGCTATTACAGATGAGCAAGCGCGAACTTTAAATATTCCGCTTTCTTTTTTAGATGATAACACCGATTACCTTGCAACGATCTATGCCGATGCACCGGATGCCGACTGGGACAAAAATCCGATGGCGTACGTTATCTTAAAAAAAATGGTTGGTTCAAAAGCTTCGCTAAAACTTTCACTTGCGCCCGGCGGTGGAACGGCGGTAAGTTTTAAAAAAGCAACGGAAGAAGAAATGCAAAATTTGAAGTAGGGGAT
>JAVHOS010000131.1:0-3861 GCA_036170205.1 Ignavibacteriaceae bacterium
AATCTTTTCTTAATTTTGAAATAAAAATGAGAGTCACAATGCAATACAGAAAACTTGGAAAAACGGATTTAAATGTTTCGGAAATATCACTTGGCTGCTGGACGCTCGGCGGACTAAATTGGGTGAACGGACAGCCAAACGGCTGGGCGAATGTTGATGAAGTTGAAGCCGCGCAAGCAATTAATTATGCGATTGAAAACGGAGTCAATCATTTTGATAATGCCGACGTGTACGGTAACGGTAAAGCGGAAAGAATGTTAGCACGTATTCTCGGCAACCGGACGAACAACGTATCGATTACAACAAAGATCGGCTGGTTTCCCGGAACCGCTGCCAATGCATACGAGCCCCAGCATATTCGTCATCAGTGTGAACAATCGCTTGTAAATTTAAAGCGTGAACACATTGATCTCTATTATTTGCATCACGGATATTTTGGAGATCATGATGAATATCTTGATGATGCAGTTGAAATGATCTATCGTTTAAAAGAAGAAGGGAAAATTCGTTTCATCGGGCAGTCGGCTTATTCGCATGAAGATTTTATGAAGCTTGTTCCGAAAGTAAAGCCGGACGTGCTTCAAAGCTGGGCGCATGCGATGGATGATAAATTTATTGCCGATGGAACTCCAACAAGAAAATTGTTGGAAGAATATGGAATGTCGTTTGTTGCTTTCAGTCCGCTTGCGCAAGGACTTTTGCTGGGCAAGTACGACAAAAATAATCCGCCGCAATTTGCAGAAGGAGATCACAGAAGAGGTTCGCAGAAATTCTCGAGAGAAAATTTGGAGAACATTGAATCTAAAATCGCAAAATTAAAAGAGCATTTCGGCTCATCAGTCGAAAACCTTGCACGGGTTGCCTTGCAATATCTTTTAAAATATAACGTTGTTGGAACAGTTATCCCAGGATTCAGAAACATGCACCAAGTACAAGTCAATTTATCGGCAATAAACAAACCGTTGACCGATGATGAATTCACTTTTGTAAAAAATATTTTTGCTCAAAATTAATAGGAGAAGAAATGAAACGATTTATTGAACTGGTTGTATTGGTCATGCTTTCGCTTGCCTTTGTTGTTACGGCACAAAAAAAAGAAAGAGAAAAATTTGATCCTTCGCGTGATGCGGCGAAAGATTTAAAGAATGCAATCGTACATGCTGAAAAAGAAAACAAAAATATTCTATTAGATGTAGGCGGCGAGTGGTGCATCTGGTGTCATCGCTTGGATGAATTTATTTTGGTGGACAAAGAAATTGATTCAACGCTTCATGCAAACTTTGTTGTTGTAAAAGTTAATTACAGTAAAGAGAATAAGAACGAAGCTCTTCTTTCAAAGTATCCGAAAGTTGAAGGATATCCACACTTTTTTGTATTGGGAAAAGATGGAAAGTTACTGCTCTCAAAAAACACCGGAGAGTTGGAAGCTGAAAAATCTTACAGCAGAGAAAAACTTCTTAGTTTTTTTAATCAGTGGAAAGTGAAAAAATAATTTAAGGCAATTGGGCGCAGATTTGTTATGATCGTTTATGATCGGCGCTGATCATAAAAAATCTTAATTGATCTGCGTCCAATTCTTTTTAATCTTTTCTAAAACTTCTCATAAAAACTTTTACAAGATTTATCGCTCCATTTAAGCGAAGTAAAATATTTTTCGAATAAAGAAAATGCATGCCTCCTTTTAAGCCTTCATAAACTTGTTTTGAATGCGGATGCCACCACATATTTTTTTGAAGACCCGGCATTAAATCATCAATAACCACGCGCGGCTGTGTCATTGATTCTAATCCAAGATAACCATGAGTTCTTCCATAACCGGATTCTTTCCAGCCGCCCCAGGGAGTTTCCGCAAGTCCATGGCTCATCAAATGATCGTTGATCATCACCGAACCGACTTCAAGTTGAGCGGCAATTTGGTGAGCTTTGGTTTTATCTTTCGTCCAAACGGAAGCAGTTAAACCAAGGTTGGAATCATTTGCCAATTTTATTGCCTCTTCAATCGAATGAAATTTTGTAACGGTAACAACTGGTCCAAATGTTTCTTCATTCTGTACGAGCATTTCGTTGTTTGCATTTTCAATTACGGTTAACGGATGGAATAATCCTTGTCTCTCTTTTTCAATGTTCTCGACAGTAAATACTGAAGCACCCTTTTCACGCGCATCGGCAACATGTTTTTTAACTGTGTCTAATTGCTTTTCAGTTGTTAATGAACCGACAGCAACGTTAAAGTTTATATCAGCGCCGACATTCATTTCACTTAATTTCTTTTTCAACAGAGAGACAAAAGCTTCGTAAATGTTTTGCTCAACATATATGCGTTCAACGCCGGCGCACGATTGTCCGGCATTTGAATAACCCGCCCAAATAGCGCCGCTAACTGCTCGGTAAAGATTTGCATCATCACAAACGATCATCGCATCGTTGCCGCCAAGTTCCAGTGAAATGGGAAGAAGTTTTTCACTCGCTTTTTTCATCAATTGTTTGCCAACAGGAACTGAGCCGGTAAAAAATAATTTATCGATTCCGGAATCAATAAAAGCTTCTCCTGCTATATTTCCGGGAATGTTTAGGAAATGGAATAATCCGGTGGGCAGATCACCCGCATCAATACAGGCTTTTAGCGCTTTACCAACTTCAAGTGTTTGCGTTGCAGTTTTTAAAATTACCGCATTGCCGGAAATTAGTGCCATCGTAACTTCATGGAAAGGGATTGCAAATGGATAATTCCATGGACTTATAATTCCAATTACTCCATATGGAACGCGGTCAACGTAAGAACGTTTGTTGATGGTGAGAATGCTTCCGCCTTTTAATTTTTTTCTTTTTAAAACGGATTGAGCATTCTTTGCGTAATAGGTTATTGCCATTGCAGAAGCAAGCACTTCGGTGCTGATGGCATCAACTCTTGTTTTGCCGGAATCTTTTGAAATGATCTCAGAGATTTCATCGGCATGAGCGACAAGGCAATCGCGTATTTTGAAAAGATGACTTGCCCTCTCTGCAAAACTTTTTTTCTGCCAATCTTTTTGCGCGGTTCTTGCTTCGCTTACTGCGTTCTTCAAATCGGCAAGAGAATTTTCTTTTGTACTGCCGATTATTTCTCCCGTTGCGGGATTGGTTGATGTTGTTCTTTTTTCCGTTGCTAAACCTTGCTCGTTCATTTTCAATCTTCCTTTTATCTTGGAAGTAAAGTTAATTAAAACTAATTTTTCTACGAATAAAAATAATTTTGGAGAGAAATCGGATGAAGAATATTCTAAATATTCAAAATAGAGAAGAATTGTTAACAAGAATCAATAATACTAAAGAAACCAATACCGCTTTATGGGGAAAAATGTCTGTAAACGAAATGCTTTGCCATTTAGCCGATCAAATAAGAGTTGCAACTAATCAAATCAAAACAAAAGATTTCAGCAATTTCTTTACGCGAACAATTGCTTCCAAACTTGTGTTGCTTGGGATGCCGGCGCCAAAAGGGAAAGTAAAAACTTTTTCTGAAATCGATTTAGACAAAGGAAACGGAACTAAACCTACATCATTTGAAAATGATAGATCACTTCTCAAAAAAAATGTTTCCGATTTTCTTGAGAAGGACAACAGTTTTATCTTTCAACCTCACAGCGCATTCGGTTCTTTTACCAGAGAACAATGGGGAAGAATAATTTATATCCATTTCGATCATCATTTAAAACAGTTTGGAGCGTAAGAGAAGAAAGTTTATGACAGATTTATTGAAAGAAGTAGTAAATAAAGCGAAACTATTGCCGCCTGAAATGCAGGACGAAGCTGCGGAACAGCTACTGTTTGAAATCGAGAATGAGTTGAAATGGCAAAAAGAAACATCACTTGATAAGCTAG
>JAVHOS010000132.1:0-2348 GCA_036170205.1 Ignavibacteriaceae bacterium
TTCTAATTGATCGAAATAATTTGCGCTATTATCATACTCAAATGTTTTAGACATGGAAGTACTGGTGTTGTATTTAGAATAAGAATTACTATATGATCCACTGAAAGATAGTTTCCCAAAAGTAACTCCCACATAACCATTCCCTTCCAAGGTATTATATTGCGCCACCTGTTAGAATATAGAGATTGAAGTAAAAAAAGAATAACAAAGGAAACCGGGCAGTGTAATAGTTCTCATCTTTTCACTTTATTTATAGGGAAAATTAAATTCTTGAAACTGAAAATCTTTATTGAAAATTAACAAAAATAAGCCTAAGTTTTGAGAGAAAATTTTCTGAAGGTTAAAAATGGACATGCGTAAAATTTTTATCGTGATTATTGGTCTCACGCTTTTTATTACGGGTTGTAAAAGCACCGTTACAAACAGCGTTACCTTTAAAAGCATCGCATTAGATAATGTTATTGTTAATTTTATGGGTGAAACTTTTACTGTTGCGCCCAACAGCTCAAAGACGGTTAGAAATATTGCGAAAGGAACTTATGAATATTCAACAACATACGTTATCCCTTCCGGAATAAAAACATCTTCTGAGTTAGGGGCAGTCAACGGACCGGTTGCAATGAGTGCGGATACACGAATAACCGTTATGTATTCAAGTTCAATTCAAGGAACCGGCGATCAGTTATCTTATATTATTAGAGCGACTATTTCTTCAAATGATAAGGTTGTTACCCCAACAGGTCCATAATAAATTATCTATTTTTCAAGCAAAAAAGATTGAAAATACTCAACTTTTTAAATTGAGTTTCCCTCCTTTTTTATTAAATTTCAGTATCTAAATGGAGATAATTATGAATTTTAAAATCAACAGCAAACAATTAGAAAAACTACTCTCAAAAGTGTTTCCGGCTATCCCGGCAAGAACCACAATGTCAATTTTAGAAAACTTCCTGTTTGAAATTGAAGATGGAGTTTTAACGGTTTCTGCAACCGATTTGGAGATAGCGCTCCGCACTTCTTTAAATGTGGATGCTAATGAAAATATCTCTATGGTGGTTCCGGCAAAATTGTTGTTTGATGTTGTTAAATCTCTTGGCGATACGATGATCAGTTTTACAACCGAATCAAACCAAAAGATGAAACTGACAACCGAAAACGGACAATATGCAATCGGTTATGCCTCTGCAGAAGAATTTCCAAAACTTCCGGTCATTCAAAAAGAAAAATCTGTTACCCTAAACGGTAAAACCTTAAAAAAAGCAATTGATAAAACATCCTTTGCTATAAGCAAAGAGGCAATGCGCCCCGCGATGATGGGAGCCTTGCTGGAATGCACCGAAACCGGATTAACTTTTGTTACTACAGACGGACACCGCCTCGTAAAATTTATTGATCAAAGCGTAACTTTTGCAAACCACGAAAATTATATTCTCCCGGAACGCGCTGTTGGTGTGCTCGGAAAATTAGTTACGGAGAGTGCTTTGACTCTCTATTTAAGCGAGACTCATCTCTCTTTCGTAATGGATGATGTTGAATTCAGCTCACGGCTCATCGCTCAAAAATATCCTGATTATACAAGCGTTATTCCAATTGAAAATGAAAACATTTTAAAACTCAGCAGAACAGAACTTCACTCAGCAATCAAAAGAATGCTTCTTTTCTCAACTTCAAATTATCAACAAGTAAAATTTTCTATCGCAACTTCATCGCTGGAAGTTTCTTCGGAAGATATTGACAAAGGTTCAAGCGCAAAAGAAACCATTGCATGCACCTATTCTGGTGAACCGATGGATATTGGTTTTAACACTGCATACGCAAATGATATTCTAACACATCTTGATGAAGGCGATATTCAATTTAAACTCCATTCGCCGACAAAAGCTTGTGTAATTGAGCCCGTTGAGAAAAAAGAACATGAAGAATTGTTGATGTTGTTAATGCCCGTCCGGTTAAATAGTTAATATGGTATTGCAGTCACTTCAGTTAATAAATTATAGAATACATTCGGACTCTTTTCTCACATTTTCAGACGGTATAAATTTTATCGTCGGAGAAAACGGTCAAGGGAAAACGACAATTTTAGAAGCGATCTATTCCTTGTGCACAACCAAAAATTTTAAAGCATCGTCAGATCAGGAACTGTTACAATTTACTGCCGCAGAGTGCGAAGTTACGGGAACCTTTCAAGAATATACTTCGGATATCGTACGCATCTATTATTCCTCATCGGAAAACAAACGCGCTTTTTTAGTTAACGGAAAACAAATTTACCGCCCCTCGGAGGTTATTGGAAAATTCCCGATTGTGTTGCTTACACCTGAAGATCATCAATTAACACAAGGCGCTCC
>JAVHOS010000132.1:2448-9714 GCA_036170205.1 Ignavibacteriaceae bacterium
CACCGCGATGATTTTATTTTTTCAATTAACGGAAAAGCATTAAAAGTTTTTGGATCTCAAGGGCAGCACAAAACTTTTCAAGTTGCTTTGCGGTTCGCCCAATTTTTTTATATGAAAGATATTCTTGGAAGAACCCCGATTTTTTTACTTGATGATGCGTTCGGCGAGCTCGATGCAAAACGCGCGGCACACATCAGCAATTATATTCGCAATGTCGGGCAGGCGTTTATAACCGCAACCGATCTGGCGAACCTTTCTTCTTTCTTGAGAAGTGAAAACGATAAAGTGATTGAAGTTTCATGCGGGCAGGTTGCTTATGCGTAGCCATCAGGTAAAAAGTATTGCTGAACTTTTAGCGAGTGAACCGGGTCTGCGAAAGATAAATTCTTTTATAAAAAATAACGAAGTGATTGAAAAATTTTACGAGATATTTCCTGCATTTGAAAAAATTGCGGAACCTCAAAAAGTTGAAAGAAAAATTCTTCTTCTGAAAGTTGAAAATCCCGCATGGCGGAATGAACTCTTCCTTCAAAAAGAAAGATTGGTTGAAAAAATAAACGAGTTCTTCGGAGAAAAAAGAATAAACTATTTAAAACTTATCGGATAAACCGACAGTTGGTATCAAGATCACGAAGATGCCAAAAATAAAAATTGAACTAAACACCTGGAAAAATAAATGGCTAATGGAATAGAAAAGATTGAAGAATACAGTGCGAAAAATATTAACGTCCTTAAGGGACTCGAAGCCGTGCGCATGCGTCCCGCAATGTACATCGGCGATGTCGGTCAGCGCGGTTTGCATCACCTTATAAACGAAGTTGTTGATAATAGTATTGATGAAGCGCTTGCCGGATATTGCGACACCATTAAAGTTACTATCAACAAAGACGAAACCGTAACTGTTGAAGATAACGGGCGCGGTATCCCGGTGGATATGCATCCCGGAGAAAAACGTTCGGCGCTCGAAGTAGTAATGACGGTCTTGCATGCGGGCGGAAAATTTGACCATGATACTTACAAAGTATCAGGCGGTTTGCACGGTGTTGGTGTTTCGGTTGTTAATGCTCTTTCAGAAAATTTAACCGTCGAAGTAAGGCGTTCAGGAAAAACTTATCGTCAAGAATATGTTCGCGGTGTTCCGCTGTACAAAGTTAAAGAAGTTGGCACAGCCAGGAAGAATGATACCGGCACAACAACTACGTTTAGACCTGACAAGCAAATCTTCAAAGCAACAAAATTTAAATTTGATACCGTTGCCGAAAGAATGCGCGAACTTGCCTATCTAAACAAAACCATCACCATTATGGTTAAAGATGAAATCGAAGGTGAAGACGAAACCTATCATTTCAAAGGCGGCTTAATTGAATTTGTAAAATATCTCGATGCAACCCGCGAAGCCTTTCACAAAACGGTTTATATCGAAGGTGAAAAAGACGGAACTCCGATTGAAGTAGCATTTCAATATAACAGCGGCTATTCGGAAAATCTTTTCTCTTACGTGAACAACATCAACACCCACGAAGGGGGAACGCATCTCGTTGGATTTAAAACGGCTTTAACAAGAACGCTGAATAATTACGCGGCAAAAAACGGATTAATTAAAAATGATAAAATCCAACTTACCGGTGATGATTTTCGCGAAGGTTTGACCGGCGTACTTTCTGTTAAAGTTCAAGAACCGCAGTTTGAAGGACAGACAAAAACTAAACTCGGTAACAGCGAGACAAAATCGGCAGTTGAAACGCTTGTAGGTGAAAAACTTTCGGAATATTTGGAAGAGAATCCTTCGGTCGGTAAAAAAATTATTGAAAAATGCGCACGCGCCGCAGAAGCCCGTGAAGCCGCGCGCAAAGCTCGCGAACTTGCACGCAGAAAAAACGCGCTTGACGGATTTGGACTACCCGGCAAACTCGCAGATTGTTCGATCACCGATCCCGAACATTGCGAAATGTACATCGTTGAAGGTGATTCCGCCGGTGGTTCCGCAAAGCAAGGACGCGATAGAAGATTCCAGGCGATCCTTCCGTTGCGCGGAAAAATTTTGAACGTTGAAAAAGCTAACATGAATAAAATTCTTGAGAACAACGAAATCAAAGCAATGATCTCCTCGATCGGCGCAGGCTGGGGAGTTGATTTTGATGCGCTAAAATCACGCTACGGAAAAATTATTCTTATGACCGATGCGGACGTTGACGGCGCACATATTAAAACGCTTCTGCTAACCTTCTTTTACCGCCACATGAAAGAACTTATTACAAACGGAAATATTTTTATCGCTCAGCCGCCTCTTTACAAAATTAAAAAAGGTAAAGAAGAATATTACGCTTATGATGATGCGGAGAGAGATGAAATCTTAAAAAGATTTAAAGGCAACGGAAAAGAAGTTCTCGAAGATGAAGAAGAAGAAAATGCAGAAACTGAAGTTGTTTCTTCAAGAAAAATAGTTGTTTCCCGTTACAAAGGTTTGGGAGAAATGAATCCGGAACAATTATGGTCAACAACCATGAATCCCGAAACACGCACGGTTTTACAAGTCTCACTTGAAAGCGCCGCTACGGCAGATAAAATATTTGAAACGCTTATGGGCGACGCAGTTGAACCGCGCCGTGAGTTTATAGAAAAACATGCAAAGTATGTAAGAAACCTGGATATATAATTCTCTTAAAATATAAATCATTACAAAAACAGTTTTTAATAAAAATTTAGATACACAATGGCAAACCTTTTTGAAAAAGTACTTCCTGTCTCTTTAGAAGAAGAGATGAAATCATCATACATTGATTATTCAATGTCCGTCATCGTCGCAAGAGCATTACCCGATGTTCGCGACGGACTTAAACCTGTTCACCGCCGCGTACTCTTCGGGATGCATGAACTCGGAATGGCGCACAACAAAGCGTACAAAAAGTCGGCGAGAATCGTGGGTGAGGTGCTTGGCAAGTACCATCCGCACGGCGATACCGCTGTTTACGATTCGATGGTAAGAATGGTGCAGGAATTTTCGCTCCGTTATCCATTAGTGGATGGACAAGGAAATTTCGGTTCAGTTGACGGCGACTCGCCTGCGGCAATGCGTTACACAGAAGCGCGTCTTGCAAGAATTGCCGATGAAATGCTTCGCGATCTTGACAAAAACACCGTTAATTTTTCACCAAACTTTGACGACACGCTGCAAGAACCAACCGTAATGCCTTCATATCTTCCTAATCTTTTGGTTAACGGTTCAAGCGGAATTGCTGTGGGAATGGCAACGAACATTCCACCGCATAATTTAAGCGAAGTGATTGACGGTTTAGTTGCGATGATCAAGAATCCCGATATCACCAACGAAAAATTAATGAAGTTCGTAACCGCACCGGATTTTCCAACGGGCGGAATCATTTACGGTTATCAAGGTGTAAAAGACGCCTTCACAACCGGAAGAGGAAAAATTATTGTTCGCGCCAAAGCGAATGTTGAAACACATAAAAGCGGAAAAGAAAGCATCATCGTTACCGAACTTCCTTATCAAGTAAATAAGGCTACGCTTCAAGAAAAAATTGCTGAACTTGTCCGCGATGAAAAAATTAAAGACGTTTCGGCTATCCGCGATGAATCTGACCGGGATGGTATGCGGCTTGTTATCGAATTAAAACGGGATGCTACACCAGCCGTTGTACTGAACAATCTTTTTAAACATACTTCCATGCAGGTAACCTTCGGCGTAATAATGCTTGCGTTAGTTAACGGCGTTCCGAAAGTTCTTACGTTAAGAGAAACGATGTACCATTTCCTGAATCACCGCATGGATGTTCTTATCCGTAGAACAAAATATGAACTTGACGCTGCCGAGCGCCGCGCACATATTTTGGAAGGCTACATTATTGCGCTTGATAACATTGATGAAGTAATCGAGACGATTAAAAAATCGCGCGATGTTGAAACCGCAAAAAATAATTTGATGAGGAAATTCAAACTTTCCGAAATACAGGCAAAAGCTATTCTTGATATGCGTTTGCAGCGTTTAACCGGACTCGAACGTAAAAAGATCGAAGACGAATACAAAGAAACTATCAAGCTTATCGAAAAACTTAAAGGCATTTTGAACAGCGAGGAAAAAAGATACCTCATCATTAAAGACGAACTTCTTCTCTTAAAGGAAAAATTTGGTGATGAAAGAAGAACGGAAATCATTTACGACTACACCGAATTTTCTTTGGAAGATACCATCGCTGAAGAAGATGTGGTTGTAACAATCTCTCACAAAGGATTTATCAAACGCTTCCCGGTAAGCGGTTACCGCAAGCAGGGACGCGGCGGTAAAGGCGTGCATGGCGCTGAAGCTAAAGATGAAGATTTCATCGAACACATGTTCGTAGCTTCAACGCACCAATATATTTTATTCTTTACCGATAAAGGAAAATGTTATTGGCTGAAAGTTCACGAAGTTCCTGAAGGAGGAAGAGCAACACGCGGTCGCTCCATCTTGAATTTAATTGAAAAAGAAAAAGACGAAGACATTACCGCATTTGTTAATGTAAAAGAGTTTAAAGACGATCAATATCTTATTATGGCAACAGCGCAAGGAACGATCAAGAAAACCGTTCTTTCAGCTTATGGAAATGTTCGACGCGGCGGTATTAATGCAATCAACATTAACGACGGCGATAGATTGATTGCAGTTAAAATTACCGACGGGACAAATGACATTGTTCTCGGAACTTCACACGGACTCGCGATCCGCTTCCATGAAAAAGATGTGCGCGACATGGGTAGAACCGCTACCGGCGTGCGTGGCGTAAACCTCGGCAAAGATGATTTGGTAGTTGGACTGTTGGTTATTAAACGACAGGGAAGCATTCTTGTTGTTACTGAAAACGGTTTCGGTAAACGCTCCGATATAAATGATTATAGAATTACAAAACGCGGCGGCAAAGGCGTTATCACTGTTAAAACCACCGACAAAGTCGGCAAGATGATCTCGATGATGGAAGTGACCGACAATGAAGAGTTGATGATCATCAGCTCACAGGGAATGGCAATCCGTCAAAGTGTAAAAGACATTCGCGTCATGGGAAGAAATACGCAAGGCGTTCGCGTCATCCGCTTAAAAGATGATGATGCTATTGCAGATATCGCAAAAGTTGTCCCGGATGATGAAGTTGTTATAAACGGAAATGGTGAATTACCGGCATGAAAATGAAACATCTTATAATCGGTTTTACGGGTGGAATTGGAAGAGCAACCGCAAAAGCGTTGTTAGAAAAAGGTGAATCCGTTGTTGCGTTGGTTCGCAATTTACAAAAAGCTGAAAAATACACAGAAGGTTTATCTACCATAGAATTGATCCAGGGAGATGCGGCAAACCTCTCCGATGTTGAGAAAGCATTGGAAAACTGTTCAACAATTTATTACTGCGCAAACGTTCCTTATCCAAACTGGCAGGCTGAAGCGCGTGAGCTGCTTTCAGTTTCAGTTACTGCTGCAATAAATCAAAAAGCAAAATTTGTTTTCCCGGGCAATGTTTACGTTTACGGCAAAGCGCAGCAAACAGTTGTAAATGAAGGGCATCCGCATGCGGCATCAACTAAAAAAGGGAAAATCAGAATTGAAATGGAGCAGATGCTCGTTCGTGCAAACAAAGAACAAGGACTTCGCTACGCCATTGTCCGCATGCCCGATTTTTACGGACCATATGTTATTAACGGATTTTCCGAAAAAATTTTCCAGAATGCTTTACGCGGAAAAAAACTTCAATGGTTTGGCGGATTAAATGTTCCGATAGAATTGATTTACATTGAAGATGGCGGCGAAGCAATGGCGATTGCGGGACTTTCGGACAAAGCCGATGGAATGCAATTCAACGTCTCAGGTTCAGCGGAAACAACCGCTAAAAAATTATTGAAGGAAATTAGTAACCAAAGCGGAAAACATTCAAAAATTTCTTCTCTCAACATAGAATTTCTTGTAGCGATGGCGGGACTATTTAATCCCGTGGCAAAAGAATTTAAAGAGATGATGTATCTGAAAAGCGAACGCCTGATAATGACCGGAGCATTATTCCGAACAACGTTTAACACGCTTCCGTCAACGCCGTACGAAGAAGGAATTCGCAAAACTTTAGAATGGACGAAAAACTTTTTCAAATAAAAACCGCTTAACAACGCAAGAATGAAAATTTCAGATAAGGCTCTTAAAAAAAAACCAACGGGAAAAACCGGCTTACCTCCGGGCAGTTTAGTTTTCACCGGCGAACGAAAATTAGCCCAGCCAAATCTTTCACTTATAAAATATTCGGAATCTTCTTGCGAAGTAATTGAATCGCTCCATATTGAAGATATTTCTTCATCAATTGAAGAGAAGGGAATTGCATGGATCAACATTGAAGGGATTCATGATACCGCACTCGTTGAAAAGATCGGTGAAATATTTCATCTCCATCCTTTATTGCTTGAAGATATTCTCAATCCGCAGCAGCGCCCAAAACTTGATGAATACGACGACGTTGTTTTCATTATCGCAAAAATGCTTTTCACCGATAAGCAACGAGACAAGATCATTGATGAGCAGGTAAGTTTTGTGCTTGGTAAAAATTTCCTCTTAACATTCCAGGAAAGCAAACCCGGCGATGCGTTTGATGTAGTGCGTGAGCGGATAATCAACAACAAAGGAAAAATCCGGAAAGAAAAAACAGATTATCTTTGTTACCGCCTGCTTGATGCAATTGTAGATAATTATTTTGAGGTGCTCGAAAAAATCGGCGACAGACTTGAGGATATTGAAGCGAAAATAATTCAGAATCCTGAGAAGAGTGCAATTCAAAAAACACACGAATTAAAACGTGAACTTATTTATCTTAGAAAAATCACCTGGCCTCTCCGCGAAGTGATAAATAATTTTCATCGTGGCGAACATGCGCTTATTAATCAGTCAACAAAAGTTTATATGCGCGATCTATACGACCACACAATTCAAGTGATTGACACGATTGAAACGTACAGAGATTGGCTTTCGGGATTAGAAGATTTATACCTGTCGAGCTTAAGCAATAAGATGAATGAAGTAATGAAAATGTTGACGATGATCGCAACGCTTTTCATTCCCCTTACGTTCATCGTGGGACTTTACGGAATGAATTTTAAATTTATGCCTGAACTGGAGTGGCGCTGGGGTTACGGATTCGTTTGGGTAATTATGATCTCGCTAACCGTCTTTATGATCTTTTATTTCAAAAAGAAGAAGTGGTTCTGATTCACTTTCTACTTTGAACTTTTCACTTTCTACTTT
>JAVHOS010000132.1:9814-11256 GCA_036170205.1 Ignavibacteriaceae bacterium
ACTTATCGATTTCTTCTATTGAATAAAGCTTTTTTATACAGTTCAACATATTGCTTTGCAGAAACAGTCCACGAGTAATCTTGTTCCATTCCATTGAGCATAATTTTCTGCCAGGTTTCTTTTTCGTTGATGAAAGTATCAACGGCGCGTTTAACGGTTGAATAAAGAGCGTCGGGAGAATAATTCCCAAAAGAAAAACCTGTGCCTGTTTCTAAACCGAGAAGCGCCTTGTCATGCCAGTCTTGCACGGTATCCGCAAGTCCGCCGGTTTTACGAACAATTGGAACTGTTCCGTATTTAAGAGAATAAATTTGATTCAAGCCGCACGGTTCATATTGCGAAGGCATAAAAAAAATATCGGAACCTGCTTCTATCAAATGTGAAAGTTTGTTGTCAAAAGTTAAAGAGACTGAAACTTTATCGGGGTAGGTGTAGGCTAAACTTCGGAAAAGATTTTCAATGTGATTTTCGCCTGTGCCTAAAACTACCCATTGAGCTGGCAATTGCATTAGTTTGTAGGCGACTTTTTCAAAAAGATCAAATCCCTTTTGCGCAACGAGACGAGAAATAATTCCGATTAGCGGAACATTTTCTTTATATGGAAGATGCGATGCGCCGAGTAAATATTTCTTATTGTCTCCCTTGGAAGAAATATTATCCGGAGAATAACGAAAGGGCAGCAACTTATCTACTTCAGGGTTCCAAATTGAATAATCAACGCCGTTCACAATTCCAAAAAAATCATTTATCCGGTAGCGGAGAACTCCTTCCAAACCGGCGCCATATTCTGAAGTAGTTATTTCCTGAGCATAAGTTTTGCTTACAGTATTTATAACATCGGCATACATTAATCCTGTTTTCAGAAAGCAGAAACTTTTCCAGACTTCGATAGGGCTATTCGGATAAAAAAGTTCCGGACGCACTTCGGCTTTGCTAACCGTTGATTGCGGAAATCTCCCTTGATATCCCACGTTGTGGATTGACATTACCGTTGCAGTGCGGTGAAAGAATTTATCCCAGTTGTAATTATCTTTTATATAAAGAGGGATCAACCCGGTTTGCCAATCATTGCAGTGAATTATATCCGGCTTCCATTTGAGGCGTTGAAGCGCTTCGATAACCGCTTTAGAATAAAGAATAAACCGCTCGTCTTCGTCGGGATCGCTCGTATAAATTTTTGCACGGTTAAAAAAATAGGGGCAATCAAGGAAGTAAATTTCAACGGAAGAATTTGGCAGATAACCCAAGTAAACATCTACGTTAAAAACTCGTCCGGCAACACGCACGGGCATAGAGCCGATAGACCAATCGTAACTTAGGTCGTACAATGCGTGGTCGATTTGAGCATATTTTGGGATGAAGATTTTAACATCTTCTCCTAATTCTTTTAGAGCTTTCGGTAAAGCTCCGATAACATCTCCAAGTCCCCCGGTTTTAGCGAA
>JAVHOS010000132.1:11356-13192 GCA_036170205.1 Ignavibacteriaceae bacterium
TATGCATACATCAATTTCCCTTTAGGCAGCGGAATTTCACGCCCAAGTTCGGTTGCAGTTTCTATCCATTCGGTAATAGCTAATTCGGCATTCTCAAGAGCGTCTTTGTACGAAGAACCATCCGCTTTACATCCTGGAAGCTCCGGTACTTCCGAGATAAATGATTTGTCTTCTTCACTCCAAAAAATAATAATTTCATATTTGCTCATTTTAAGTTTTCTCCTAATCTATACTTCAAAATTAAATCTCGAACTTGTTTCACCTGATATGGTTTAGCCTCTGCTCCTCTTGCCTGCAAATTTAAGATTTCCTCAACATTTTCTTTATAAAAAATATGATGACTCCCCTTTATTCTTGAATTAAAGTTAAGAAAGTGAAGCAAGCCGCACAAATTATCAAATGAAATGTTTGCATCAGCGACACCGCTTAAAACTTTCGCCAATATTTTTTTATGACTATTTATGATGAAAAAGTTACTTTTTTATTCTATCCAAATACTTTGCTGCATCTTTAGCAAAGTAAGTAAGAATCATATCGGCGCCGGCGCGTTTAATTGCTACAAGCGATTCCATCATCACGCGTTCGCCGTCAATCCATCCGTTTTGCGCAGCGGCTTTGATCATTGCAAACTCACCGCTTACTTGATATGCGGCTGTGGGTAAACCGAATTTTTCTTTCACGCGGTAGATAACATCAAGGTAAGCGCCTGCAGGTTTTACCATTACGATATCAGCGCCTTCTTCAATATCGGATTCTACTTCTCGCATTGCTTCATTCGTGTTAGCAATATCCATTTGATGCGAACGCCGATCACCAAAAGCCGGAGTAGATTCAGCCGCGTCTCGGAACGGTCCGTAAAATCCGGAAGCATATTTTGCCGCGTAACTCATTATCGGAATTTTTGTAAATCCTTTATAATCTAACGCTTTTCTTATTGCGATGATTCTTCCATCCATCATATCGGAAGGAGCAATAATATCGGCGCCTGCTTCAGCATGAGAAACCGCTTCTTTTGCAAGAAGAGAAACCGTCTCATCATTTAAAATATCTTCGCCTTGTAAAACTCCGCAGTGCCCGTGAGATGTATATTCACAAAGACAAACATCTGTAATAACCAACAGGTTTTGTACGTTAGCCTTAATTGCTCGAACCGCTTGCTGAATAATTCCATTCGGGCTATACGCTTCCGAACCAACTTCATCTTTATGCTCAGGAATTCCGAATAGGATAACTGCGGGAATTCCGAGCGAAGCGACATCTTTGCACTCTTCAACTAAAACATCGATCGACATTTGAAAAACACCGGGCATCGACTTGATCGGATTTTTTATTTTTTCTCCCGGAACCACAAAAAGCGGATAAATAAAATCATCTTTTGTAAGAATTGTTTCGCGAACCATATCGCGCACTAATGGATTATAACGAAGTCTTCTTAAACGCTTCAACGGGTAATTTGCCATACATACTCCAAATCAGATTAGAAATAATTTTCTGTTGTTGAAAATTACGAAAAAATATTTTTATGCCGGTTCTTTTTTGAGATTGAAATCAGCCGATCTTATTTGAGGATCCCCTTAAGCCAATCGCCAATTGCTTTTAACGCTGTTGGAGAAAACGTTTCTTCAATTTTTCCATATTCATTTGGCGAACCGGTTTGTGCGGTTTGGAAAAGATGGTTCAAGCCGGGCAAAAGCAGTGTTTTGTAATTCTTATTTTTCCCCTTTTTCAAAGCTTTTTCTATTGCCGCTAAATCTTCTTTAGGAGGAACCTGCAAATCTTTCTCACCGTTCAACGCCAACACCGGACATTTAACTTTCTCTAGAACAGGAACCGGAT
>JAVHOS010000132.1:13292-17449 GCA_036170205.1 Ignavibacteriaceae bacterium
CTGCTTTAGAAATTAATTCTGTCTGGCGGATAAGAATTTCTTCACCGGTTAATCCCGGTCCGGCTAATAAAATAATAAACGCAATATCATTTCGTTCCGTGGCAACAATCGGCGCGATCATTCCTCCTTCGCTGTGGCCTATCAATCCGATTTTATTTTGATTTACTTCTTTCCTGGTCTTCAAATAATTAACTGCGGCTTTAACATCTTTAACAAAATCAAGTGTAGTTGCTTCTTTAATATTCCCGGTTGAAGCTCCTCCACCGCGATCATCAAAACGAAGTACGGCAAAGCCTTTGCGCGTTAAGTAATCTGCAATAACAAGAAATGGTTTGTGATTAAAAATAGTTTCATCACGATCTTCCCATCCGGAACCGGTAATTAACACAACAGCCGGAAAGTTTTTTCCTTCTTTCGGAAAAGTGAATGAACCGCCAAGTTTGATGCTGTCAATTTTATTTTCAAATACAACTTCTTCATCGTTATAAGGATATGGTTTTACCGGAAGCTGCGGTCTTTTCACTTCTTCTACTTTATCTGTCTTTTTCAAATTGAGCGGGAAATGGTACGCACCTTGCGACCAAGTTCCGGCGAGCATCAGGCTGTCTTTGTTGTATCTCGCGGAATAGTTGCCTCCGATAGCCGGAACTAAAAAATGCAACGAATCTTGTGAAACGCTAACTTTGTCAACTTTAATTCCGTACGCGCTTTGGTCGGGGCTGTCCATGGAAGCGGTTAACGAACCATCATCTTTTTTATCGATGTGAAGGACGATTGATAATTGAACCGTGGGATTAATATTAATTTTGCCTTGCCAAATACCAACCGGATTAAAGGTGCTTTGCGGAAATATCGCCACCGCTGCGAACCATAAAACCAAAACTTGAAATAATTTTCTTTTCATTTCTTCTCCTAAAAATAAATCGTTTATAAACTTCTCTCATTTCGAATACATTTCAATAATATCATCGGGAATTCTAACCGGTCTTCCGCTCTTTGTTGAGATCATCGTATAGATCAAGTAACCCTCAGAGCAAACTTTGTTGGTCTCTTTGTTCAAAATAGAAAAGAGAACTTTTGCCTGAGCGCCGTTAACTTCGCCGATTTGTGTTCTCACGATAATTTTATCTTCAAGCGTTATTGAGCGCTTATATTCAATATGCGTAATACTGATTACCCAGTTTAATTCACGCTCCCAAAATTTCTGCATCGACATTTTATAGCCGTCTCTCATTTGAATATAACGGGCGGTAAAAACGTATTCTAAATATTTTGTGTTATGCACGTGGTTATTTAAATCAATATCGTCGGGACGGATAGCAATTTCTGTTTCAAAAACTGTGTACATGATCTCTCTCAATAAATTAATTAAACATTTTTTCAAATATGATTAATAGATTTTTTCTAACCTAAATTTTTCTTTATAATTGAACGAAAGAAAGGTAAGATTTCAGCAACCAACTCAGCAACAAATTTTTATGAAAACAGCTCTGCTCTTAATTCAACTTGGAACTCCCGATAGTCCATCGGTAAAAGATGTACGGAAATATCTTTCTGAATTTCTCAACGATCCACGGGTGATTGATATACCGGCAGTTGCAAGATTTTTTCTTGTGAATGGAATAATTGTTCCGTTCCGTTCACCTAAGTCAGCTAAAATTTATCAACAGCTTTGGACGAAAGACGGATCACCACTTCTCCTTTATAGCCAAAGCTTACAAAAAAAATTGCAGAAAAGTTTTGCCGGTGAAGTTGATGTTTGTCTTGCAATGCGGTACGGAAAACCAAGTATGGAAAATGTTTTGGAAGAAATGCGAAAGAAAAATTATTCACGGATAGTTCTTCTCCCTCTATTTCCGCAATATGCTTCTGCAACAACAGGATCAGCGATTGATAAGGCGATGAAGATAATCCGCAAGTGGTGGGTAATTCCGGAGATTAGAACTGTTTCTCAATTTTATGACGATGATGGATTCATAAACTGTTTTGTAGAGAAAGGAAAGCAGTATAATATTAACGAGTACGACCACGTTTTATTCAGTTATCACGGATTACCAACTCGCCAGGTTGATAAAGTTTATGTTGACGGTAAACTTTGTGCAGACCACAACTGTGAAAATGAAATTACGGAAGAAAACAAATTTTGCTACAAAGCAGCCTGTTATGCAACAACAAGATTGATCGCCGGAAAATTAAATCTTCCGAAAGAAAAATATACCGTTTGCTTTCAGTCCCGGCTTGATAAAAACTGGCTTGAACCCTTTGCCGATAAAACCGTAATTGAACAAGCAAAAAAAGGAGCGAAAAAATTATTGATTTTTAGCCCGGCATTTGTTGCCGATTGCCTTGAAACTATAATTGAAATTGGACACGAATACCAGCAGCTTTTCGTTGAACACGGCGGAGAAAAGATCCAGCTTGTGGCGAGTTTGAATGATTCCGATGCGTGGGTTGAAGCATTGAAAAAACTAGTTCAAAAGCAGATTGGTTGAAACCCTGAACAACGAGTTGCAAAATGAAAATTATTAAATTATTTTATGGGAAAAGTTAAACAAGAATTAAGAATCAAAATGGAAAACGCATTAATAAACCAGATTAACGCTTTAAGTCTCTCAGAAAAAATTCTTTTAGTCGAAGAGATTTGGGACAGCATCGCCATAGAGAATGAAAGTTTTGAACTTACTCAAACTCAACAAGATGAATTGGAGAGAAGAATACAATCTTATACCGAAAATCCAAATCAAGGACGAAGTTGGGAAGAAATCAAGTCCGAATTTCTAAAAAGAAAAGCCAGTTAATTGCGAATCATTTTTCATCCTGAAGCAGAAGTCGAATTTAATGAAGCCGTATTATGGTACAGCAAACAAAGCATCGGGCTTGATATAGAATTTGTTCGGTGCATTGACGAAGCCATAAATAAAATCAATCGAAATCCCGGCTCATTTCCCATTTCTTACAAACAATTAAGAAAAACCGTCGTAAAAAAATTCCCCTTCATAATCTTGTATGAAAGTTTAAAAGATGAAATTAGAATAATGGCTGTCTTTCATACAAGAAGAAATCCTAAGAACTGGCAAAAGCGAAGTTAGTTTAGGAAATATTACAACTCAAATAATCGGTGCAAATTTTCGTCATTGCATTTCGTGACGAATTGAACGCCCAGATAATCGAACCGCCTTTTGTTCCCGCGGTTAAATCGCCTAATAAAAATAATCCTTGCACGGAAGTTTCGTGATGCTCTTTTAAAATTGGTTCCTCACCGTCAAATTCAATCCCGATCATTTTTAAAAAGTTGGAAGGAGTGGTTCCGCCAAGTGCTAAGACAACATTATCAAAACTTTGTGCAGAATCTTTTTTATCCTTAAATGTCACGAACGGTTTTCCTTCTTTATCTTCAATTGAGAAGACTTCTGATTCGTACAAAAATTTTACTTTCTCTTCCTGTTCAAGCGCTAAGATGCTTACGCGGTTAATTTCATTCATCCGGGAAAATTCTTTTTTGCGGTAACTTAAAAAAACTGTGTTGTCGGCTTGCGATAAGTATTGGCAGTATTCCGAAGCTGAATCGCCGCCTCCAACAACAAGAACTTTTGAGTTTGTCATTTCCTTCGTCGTTACATCGAAGAAAACAGAATTTTTCAGCGAAGCGGGAATCTTATATTCGGGTTTATTTGGTTTGCCGAGAATTCCGATTGCGATAGTTATAATTTTAGTGTGATATTCTCCTTTATCTGTGTAAACGATAAACGACTTATCTTCATTCTGATGAAGTTTCCAAACCGTCTCGCCATACTTCGCCAGTAAATGATTTTCTTCGATCGCTTTATCGAGATAAGAAATTGTTTCGTGTTTGGTTAAATCGGGAATGCACATAACTCCCGTGCATTTTGCTTCAAATCCTTTAAAATTAGCGGTAACCAACTTGTTGTCTGGATAATATTTTTTAATCGAGAAAGAATGCTCTTCCGCTTTTTCGAGTAATAAAATTTTTGATGCGTCGATACCGGAATGAACCGCTTCAACAGCCATGCTGATGCCCGCGGGTCCTGCGCCGATAATAAGAATGTCGTACATAGAGTTCCTTTAGAATGAAATGTTAATTTTCCGTCGCAAAGATAGAAAAAATTCGTTTAATAAGATTTGCGGAAGAGCAAAAG
>JAVHOS010000133.1:0-2197 GCA_036170205.1 Ignavibacteriaceae bacterium
AAAGAAGGAGAAGTTTATTCTCCAATTATGGAACCAACCAAGGTTTATCCTGAAGTAACTCCATGGTCGGTGTTTTGGGGCTTAGTGATGGCAGCCTTATTTTCTGCGGCTGCGGCATATCTCGGTTTAAAGATCGGGCAGGTTTTTGAAGCGGCGATTCCCATTGCAATCATTGCGGTTGGACTTTCAGCCGTTACAAAAAGAAAAAACGCTCTCGGTGAAAATGTGATTATTCAATCCATCGGCGCAAGCTCGGGTGTAATTGTTGCCGGCGCTATTTTTACCATTCCCGCTCTCTACATTCTTAATCTTAACGCAGATTTTTACAAAATATTTTTAGCTTCGCTCTTCGGAGGAATTCTTGGAATACTTTTTCTTATCCCTTTTAGAAAATATTTTGTTCAAGAGATGCACGGAAAATTTCCTTTCCCTGAAGCTACCGCAACAACTGAAGTGTTGGTTGCAGGAGAAAAAGGTGGAAATCAAGCAATTGTGTTAGTGGTCAGCGGACTTATCGGCGGCGTATATGATTTTATTATCGCAACATTCGGATGGTGGAGCGAAGTATTTTCAACACGCGTTATTCCTTTTGGGCAGCAGCTTGCAGACAAAACAAAATTAGTTTTTAAAATGAACGTTGGCGCCGCGGTAATGGGATTAGGCTACATTGTCGGTTTAAAATATTCTGCGATCATTGCTGCAGGTTCGTTTGTTTCCTGGTATGTATTAATTCCTATTGTTTATCATATCGGCGGAGGCGCAACCGTTCCGCTTGGTGCAAATGTTACAAAATTAATTGGTGATATGTCTGCCGAAGAAATTTTCCGCAATTATGTTCGCCACATTGGTATTGGCGGAATTGCGATGGCTGGAATCATCGGCATTATTCGTTCTTCTAAAATTATTTCATCTGCATTTTCACTTGCCGTAAAAGAAATCTTCGGCGGCGTAAAAAGTGGAAACAACACGTTGCGCACACAAAAAGATTTACCGATGATCGTAATTGTTGGAGGAATAGTTATTACGGCGGTATTAATTTTTCTTTTCTTCCTCTTTGGAGTTGTGAACAACGTTACTTACGCTTTTGTAGGCTTGTTGATCGTTCTTATCATTTCATTTTTGTTTACAACAGTTGCTGCAAATGCTATTGCAATTGTTGGAACAAATCCTGTTTCCGGTATGACACTAATGACCCTGATCATTTCATCAATTATTTTGGTTTCCGTTGGTTTGAAAGGTGAGGCAGGAATGGTCGCAGCATTAGTAATCGGCGGCGCGGTTTGCACTGCATTATCAATGTCGGGCGGCTTTATTACAGATCTAAAAATTGGTTACTGGCTCGGTTCTTCTCCCTACAAACAACAAACCTGGAAATTTTTAGGAACGTTAGTTTCCGCCGCAACGGTTGGTTGGGTAATATTAATTTTGAATGAAACATATGGTTTCAGTGGTGAAGGCGCTTTGGTTGCGCCGCAAGCAAATGCAATGGCAGCGGTAATAAAACCGTTGATGGCAAATCAACCGGCGCCGTGGTTATTGTATGTTGCTGGTGCGTTGTTCGCTTTGGTTTTAACGATGCTGAAGATTCCCGCGTTGGCATTTGCGCTTGGTATGTACATTCCACTTGAATTAAATACACCATTACTTGTCGGCGGATTGATCGCTCATTTCGTTTCTACTCGAAGCAAAGATGAAAAATTAAATACCGCCAGACGCGAACGCGGAACGTTGATCGCTTCCGGATTTATTGCCGGCGGCGCCTTAATGGGCGTGATAAGCGCAATCCTTCGTTACTCCGGCTTTAACTGGGTGAACAACGAATGGTTTGAATCGCATTCGGCGGAATTGTTAGCGCTCGTTATGTTTGCGGTTATTTGCGCTTACATGATTTGGGATTCCTTGCGCGCAAAAATTGAAGAGTAAAAGTTGTTTATAGATTTCAAAAGAAAAAAGAATTAAATTAAAGTTAGGTTTATTAAAAAAACTTTGACAAGCTAATAGAATTCATGGAAATAAAAACAAGACAAATGATAAAAAGTATTCGGATTGTAAAGAGGAGTGATAAGAGCGATGATTATGTCTTCTGGCAATCACAACCTTATGAAAAACGGCTTGAAGCTTTAGAATCAATTAGAGAAGAATACAATAATTGGAAATATGGTAATCAACAAGGATTTCAAAGAGTTTATCGAGTTAT
>JAVHOS010000133.1:2297-3770 GCA_036170205.1 Ignavibacteriaceae bacterium
TCTTTTATTTGGAGAAAATTTTATGTTCGACTCAAATTATAAATTCACCTGCGTTGACCGCTTTCTTAACTACGTAAAATATGATACACAATCGGACGAAGAAGCTGCTTGTTTTCCGAGTTCAGAAAAACAAAAAATACTTTCGAAAGATTTAGCAAAAGAACTAAAAGCGCTTGGGTTAACCGATGCTCACATGGATGAGTACGGTTACGTAATGGCAACGCTTCCGGCAAATACGGACAAGCAAGTTCCAACCATTGGTTTTATTGCTCATGTTGATACCTCACCTGCTGTTTCCGGCGCGAATGTTAAATCCGTTATCAGAAAAAATTATCAGGGCGGCGATATCGTACTTGAAAAAGACGGACAAGTAATAAAAGCAGAAGATAATCCTGATATGAAAGAGATGATCGGATACGATATTATTACAACCGACGGTTCAACTTTACTTGGCGCCGATAACAAATGCGGTGTGGCGGAGATTGTTGATGCGATAAATTATTTCCTCTCTCATCCCGAAGTAAAACATGGCGAAATTAAAGTTTGTTTTACTCCCGATGAAGAAGTCGGCAGAGGAACAGAAAAATTCGATGTAAAAAAATTCGGCGCAAAATATGCTTACACCGTTGACGGACAAACACGCGGTGAGGTGGAAGTAGAAACATTTTCAGCCGATGCGCTCTTTTTTAAATTCCAAGGTAAGAATATTCATCCCGGTTACGCAAAAGGAAAGATGATAAACGCAATAAAAGTTGCTGCGCGGTTTATCGAACAACTTCCGAAGGAAACGCTTTCTCCTGAAACCACAGAAGAGAGAGAAGGATATGTTCATCCTTTTAATATTACCGGAAGCGAAGAAGAAACAACCGTAAAATTTATCATCCGCGATTTCGACCAGGAGAAGTTAAAAGAGTATGAAGATTTGTTGATAAAGTTAGCCGCTAAAGTTGTTGAAGAATTTCCCGGCGCGCGTTTTACTTATCAGCAGGTTGAACAATACCGGAATATGAGATACATACTTGATCAACATAAACAAGTTTCAAATTACGCCATCGAAGCGATGGAGCGTTTGAATATTGCCCCGAAGCAATCGGCAATTCGAGGCGGTACGGATGGAGCCAGGTTATCTTTTATGGGATTACCGACTCCGAATATTTTTGCCGGTGAACATAGTTTTCATTCCAAAACAGAGTGGGTCGCTATTCAAGATATGGAAATGGCGGTTCGGGTTATAGTTACCATCGCTCAAATCTGGGAAGAAAAAGGATAATTCATTTTCATAAACTATGAGGGTCTTATGTTACTGAAAGTATGGGTTTTACTTGTTCCGTTTCTTTTTATGTCGTTCAATCAGCAGATGGAAGATGAGCTTTCGCTCGCTTTTCAAAATGCTAAAAAGGGCGTCTATTGGGGTTTATCAAACTTGAAGGGAAAGAAAACCAAGTTTGAAAACAAGTTGATCTCTCAAGATAA